>CAZPSQ010000062.1:0-25076 GCA_964588755.1 uncultured Prosthecobacter sp.
TGGCGAGAGTCCGGGGTACCGCTGGCCCATTGGCCTGCGGGCGAGCGTCCCCTGACCCACGCCACACCCAGGGCCATCGCGAAGGTCAGGAGACGCGCGCTGCAGCCGAATGCGGCAGCAGTACTTTTCCAAGCCCTCGCTGGCGAGAGTCCGGGGTACCGCTGGCCCATTGGCCTGCGGGCGAGCGTCCCCTGACCCACGCCACACCCAGGGCCATCGCGAAGGTCAGGAGACGCGCGCTGCAGCCGAATGCGGCAGCAGTACTTTTCCAAGCCCTCGCTGGCGAGAGTCCGGGGTACCGCTGGCCCATTGGCCTGCGGAACGAGCGTCCCCCGGTCCCCGCCGCGCTCCAAGCGCTCCGCGCACGCGCTTGCTTGGATCACTGTTCACGCCACCATGGCGGCCACCACTTCAGACGTGCCGAGGCCGCTTTTCAGCACCTCGTCAAAGTCGCCCGCGCATTGGCTGAAGTGGGCGTGCAGCGCGCCGAACTCGCCGCCGTGCACCACGAACTGCGCGCCCAGGTCCACGATGGCCCTCACATCGGCGGCGGCGCCCACGGGGCGGCCCCAGGCCTTGCCATGCTGGCGCGCGGCGGCGGCGATTTTCTTCTGCACCTCCAGCATCACCGGATCATTCACCCCCGGCGTGCAGTTCAGCCGCAGGGACATGTCGCCCGGCCCCAGGAACAGCACATCCACACCGGGGACGGCGGCGATGGTGTCGATGTTTTCAAGCGCCTGCGGTGTCTCGATCTGCGCCACCAGAAACGTCTCCCGGTTGGCCTGCTCGGTGTAGTCCGCGGGCTTGCCCACCCAGTAGCTGGCATCGCGCCCGCCGCCGCAGAAGCCACGGTCGCCCAGCGGTGGAAACTTCATCGCATTCACCAGCGCGCGGGCCTCCTCCGCGCTGCCCACGTGCGGGATCATGAGGCCGGCGGCGCCATCCTCCAGCAGGCGGTAGAGGGAGTTTTTCTCTTTGAAAGGCGGCCGCCAGATGCAGTCGATGTCCACGGCGTGGTGACGCCCCAGCATGGACTCCGCATCCCGCTGATCCCACACGCGGTGCTCGGCGTCCACCCAGATGCCGTCATAGCGGAAGTGCGCGGCGATGGCGGGCAGGAAGGCGATGGGCGAGCCGGTGCAGCAGATGCGTGCCACCTGACCGGCGCGGATTTTGGCCAGAACTTTGGAGGGTCTCATAAAGAAAAAGAAGAACGGGGAGGGGCGGTGGGTCAGGGGCGGCGCACCGCCACGGCCTCGATCTCGAAGCGCAGGGATGGCGGCAGGCAGTTCGTGATGGTGGTGCGCGCGGGGAAGGGCGCGCTGAAGTACTCTTTGTAGAGCTGGTTGAAGAGCGGCACGTCCTCCGCATCCCGCACGAAGTTGCGCGTCTGCACCACGTGCGCGAGGTCGCTGCCGGCGGCCTCCAGGATGGCGCGCACGTTTTCCAGCGACCGGCGGAACTCTCCCTCAAAGGTGTCCCTCACGATCTTGCCCGTCTTGTCCACGGAGGCCTGGCCGGAGACGAAGATCATGTCCCCCACCACCACGCAGGGGCTGAAGGGCAGGTGGGAGGTGGGCGTGTCGGGAAGCTGCGGATACGAGACAAGCGGATGGTTCATGCGGGGGGAATGGCGTGGTGGAATCAGGGTTCGTTCAGCCAGTCGAGCGTGATGCGCCGGATGCGCAGGCGGTTCAGCGCGCCGACTTTGCTGTCCCCCGCGCAGTAGCCGAGGAGCATGGCGTCGCCAACAAAATGAATCGCCGTGTAATGATACAGCCCGTCGGGGTCGCTCTCGATCAGCTTGCGCTGCGGCCACGTCTTGCCGCCGTCCTTGGAGATCGCCGCCACAAAGGGGTTCCGCTTCTTGGCGGGGAAGGGGAACTTGCCGGAGTGGTCGTTGTAGATGGCCAGCAGGTCCGTGCTGCCGGGCAGGCGCTTGATGCTGGCCGGGCCGTTCGGCGACTTCATCTCCGTGGGCTGCGGGGCGCTCCAGCTCTTGCCCGCGTCGGTGGATTCAAAGCCCCACTGCGCGCCCTGGTCCGTGCGGCACCAGGAGAAGAGGCTGCCGTCCGCGCGCTCCACCACGCCCGGCTCCTGCAGGCCGCTGCTGCTGCGCACCGGCATGGCCCACCAGCTGGCGGACTCCACCCACGTGCCGCCCTCATCATCCGAATACAGCCAGGTGTCGATCGCGCGGGAGTCCCACGACTTGCTCGTGTGCGGGTCCGTGCTCTTGGACCGGTGAAAGGCCAGCGGCATCACGATGCGGCCCGTGCTCGTCTGGATCACGCGGTCATTGTTCAGCACAAAGTAGCCCGGCGCCTGCTGCGCCAGCTTTGGCTCCGTCCACGTCTCCCCCTCATCGGCGGACACGCGCATGTGCGGCCGGCAGTCGATCCAGCTGTTCTTGATGCAGTAAAACATGGCGATCTTCCCGCTGGCCAGCCGCAGCAGGGACACACTCATCACATTGTTCCCCGCTGTGTTCTCCACCACAGTCACCGGCGGGGACCACGTGCGGCCCTGGTCATCCGAATGGATGCGCACCAGCCGCGCCGGGCTTTCATCCCCCGCGCCGCCGTAGAATTGTGAGTAGCAGAACAGGATGCGCCCTGACTTCAGCGTGACGAAGGAGCCTTCCGAATTGCGTGGATACTCCTTCGTGGGGTCCACGTTCAGCGTGATGATGCTTTCCGCCGCGGTGGCCGCGAGCGTGAGGGCGAGGAGGAGAGAGGTGAGCAGAAGCTTCATGGGGGAAAGAAGGGAAAAAATGGGATGGAGAAAGGCGCGTCACCATTCGCCTTCGCGGCTGAACTTCGCCCGCACGTTCGCGCTGAAGGCGGAGATGGAGTCCTCAATGCTGGTCATCAGCTCCTGCGTGGTCTTGCCCGCGCCACCGCGTGATGCGGCGATGACCGTCTCGCACTCGTTCGCGTCCATGAAGCGCGCCGCCTCCAGCAGTCGTGGCTGGTCCTCCGGCGGGATGACCATGAAGCCGTGCTTGTCGGCATGAATGAGATCACCAGGGGCGACCTTCCGGCCAAAGACCTCCACCTCGCAGCCCCAGCGCACGGGGTGTACATGCGCGTGGCCCACGCACAGGCGGCGGGCCAGCGCCTTGAAGCCCGCGTTCGTCATCTCGTCCAGGTCGCGGATGGCCCCGTCCGTGATGGTGCCCACGCAGCCCAGCGCGCGGAACATGTTCGCGCTCACCTCCCCCCAGGCGGAGCCGAGCACGTGCGGCTTGTCCAGGTCCTGCACCACGATGATCTTCGGTCCCGGAATGCTGGCGATGTAGGCGCGGTACTCCTCCCCCGCCTTCGCGTTCTTGCGGTGGTCCGGGTTCCCCGGCTCGATCACCAGCGTCACCGCGTAGCCCACCATCGGCCCCATCTGCGGCATGAAGTCCCGCGTCTCCTCCACATTGAAGGCATCCTTCCCCGGATTGTGTTTCGTGATCTGCTCCCAGCCGTTGTAGATCGTGGGGGTGTTCCAGCGTTTCAGCTGCAGGAGGTCGCTGTGCGACAGGTGGCGTGGCGTGTCAGGCATGGCATTTAAAACAGGCCGTTTGAAAGGCCTTGTCTCAAGCCGACGATTCTGGTCTTTTGACTGAACCAGATCAGATGTCCACCACACAGCCACACTCCGGTCCCCGCCCGCCCCAGCGCGTCTCCCTGGCCAGCCTCACCGCGCAGAGCCTGCGCGACTCCATGCGGGCCGGCCACTGGCAGGGCCACCTGCCGGGCGAGCGCGAGCTGTGCGAGCGCCTCCAGGTCAGCCGCAGCACCCTGCGCACCGCCTTGGAAGAGCTGGAGCGCGACGGCCTGCTGGAGGTGGCGGAGCGCCAGCGCCGCCGCATCAAGTCCGGGGCAGATACCGGCCCGCACGCGCACTCCCGCGTCATCTCCATCCTCTCCGCCAAGCCGCTCATGGCCATGACGTCCTCTGTCGTCGTCATGGTGGATGAGCTGCGGGAAAAGCTCTCCCAGACCGGCTTCACTCTGGAGGTCCACGTCAGCCCCGCCTGCTTCAGCGCCAACCCCGCCCGCGCCCTGGAGGCACTGACCCAGCGCTCCCCCGCCGCCGTGTGGATTCTCTTCGGCTCACGCGAGCCCATGCAGCGCTGGTTCATCCGCCGCCGCCTGCCGTGCCTCGTCGCAGGCTCCTGCGGCGCGGACATCGACCTCACATCCGTGGATGCCGACTACCGCGCCGCCTGCCGCCACGCCGGCGTCACCCTGCGGCGCAAAGGCCACCGCAACATCGTCCTCATCCGCCCGGATGGCGACTTCGGCGGCGACATCGAGAGCGAGCAAGGCCTCGTTGAGGCGCTGAATGGGGATGCCGACCACCCGCTGCGCGTGCTCCGCCACAACGGCACGCCGGAGCACCTCTGCGCCCAGTTGGACAAGGCGCTGCGCTCCCCCCGCCCGCCCACCGCCTGCGTGGTCGCGCGCTCCGCCCACGTGCTCACTGTCCTCATGTTCCTCATGCAGCGTGGCAAACGCATCCCGCAGGACATGGCGGTCATCTCCCGGGATGACGAGATGTTTCTCTCCCACGCCGTGCCCGCCGTCACCCGCTACACCGCCAGCCCCGGCCTCTTTGCCCGCCGCGTCTCCCAGGTCGTGCGCCAGCTCGCGGAGAGCGGGGCCTTGCCGCCCAAGGCGATAAGGCTGATGCCGCGGTTTGTGAAGGGGGAGACGGCGTGAGGTGGAGCGCGGGCCTCCGAGCCTGCGGCAGGTTGTCAGCTGATTGATGGGCAAGTCTCCGCCAATGATGCAAACGCTGAGGGGTGCCCGGCTTCGGTGGAGCGGGTCCATGAATAAGAGCTGTCCTCGTGGCGGAGTGCTGCGGACTCGGAGGTCCGCGCTCCTGTTTGAGCCTACTCCCCGCTCTTGGGATCAAACGCGTCCCGCAGCCCGTCCCCCAGGAAGTTCAGCGCCAGCATGCTGGCGGACATCAGCAGGGCGGGGAAGAGCAGCAGCCACCACTTGCTTTCCAGCGGGTTGATCACCTGCGCTCCGTCCTTCAGCAGCGACCCCCAGCTCGACGCCGGGTCCTCGATGCCCAGGCCCAGGAAGCTCAGGAACGACTCATCCAAAATCACCGCCGGGATCGTCAGCGTCAGGTACGTCAGGATGATCGTGCTCAGATTCGGCAGCAGGTGGCGGCGCAGCACACCCACGCCGCTCTGGCCCATGGCGCGGGACGCCGTCACAAACGTCGCCTCCCGCAGCACCAGCACCTGGCCGCGCACAATGCGCGCCATCGTCAGCCACTCCACCAGCCCCAGGGACACGATCATCACCAGCACCTTGGAGTAGGCCTTCAGGTTGTTCATCGCCTCGGCCACGGCCTTCCAGTCGTGCGCCTGCGCCGTCAGCCGCCAGCCGTCCACCCACTCCTTCACATAGTCATCCAGCGCGGCGATGAGGATCATGATGAACAGGATGCGCGGCACCGACTGCAGCACCTCCACCGCCCGCATCATGAAGGCATCCACCCGCCCGCCCGCGTAGCCGCTGACCATGCCGTACAGCGTGCCGATGAAGAGGCTGATGAGCGCGCCCACCAGCCCCACGCCCAGGGACACACGCGCCCCGGACAGCAGGCGGTACAGCATGTCCTGCCCGTTCACATCCGTGCCCAGCACATGCCACACGCCCGTCCCCGCCGCGCTTTGCAGCGGTGGCACAAAGGACGCCGCGCTTGTCGTCTTCAAGGCGGCGGGCAGCAGCGCCGGGGCGATGATGGCGGTCAGCGCCAGCGCGCCCAGAAACCACAGCGCCACCATCGCGGCGCGGTTCCGCCGCAGGATCTGCCAGCCGCCCGGCCGCGCGATTCGTGCTGGGGCGGCGGCATCAGGCATACAGGCGGATGCGTTTGTCCAGCAGCGTGTAGATCACGTCCACCAGCAGGTTGAAGAGGACCAGCAGCACGCAGTACACGATCACCGCGCCGCCCAGCAGGAAGACATCACGGTTCTGGATCGAGTTCACAAAGATCATGCCCGCGCCGGAAATGTTGAAGATCACCTCCACGATCATCGACCCCGTCAGCAGATGCGCCGCCAGCGGGCCGAGGAACGTCACCACGGGCAGGATGGCCACCTTCACCGCATGTTTCACCACCGCCCGGCCCATCGGCAGGCCCTTGGCGCGTGCCGTGCGCAGAAAGTCGCTCTGCATCACATCCAGCAGGCTGTTGCGCATCAGCCGCGCCACATAGGCCACATACGGCGCCGCCAGACACAGCGCGGGCAGCACCATCTGCCGCGTGGTGCCCCAGCCGCCCACCGGCAGCCAGCCCAGCCCCAGTGCAAACACCGCGATCAAAAACGGCCCGCTGATGAACGAGGGGACGGAGATGGCCAGCAGCGCGCCAAACATCGCCCCCCGGTCCGTCCATGAGTCCTTCCTCATCGCCGCCAGCGTCCCCAGGAAGACACCGCCAAAGCTGGCGATGACGAAGGCCACCGACCCCAGCGTGAAGGAGTTCGGCATCTTCTGCCGCAGCAGCTCCGACACCCGCCAGTCGCGGTAGCGCGTGGACAGCCCCAGGTCGAGCTTTGCCAGCGACCCCACATAGGCCGTGTACTGGTCCCACAGGGAGCCGTTGAGCTTGTAGCGCACCAGCAGCGCCTCCTTGATGTGCGGCGGCGGCTCCTTCTCCTTGTCAAACGGCCCGCCCTTCGTGATGCGCGCCAGCACAAAGGTGATCGTGATCACGCAGAAGATCACGATCACGCTGCTGACGGCGCGGCGGAGGAGGAAGGATAACATCTATCTGGGAAAAGGGGATGGAGGTCATCCTCCTACTCGAACTCGTCCTCGATTGCCAGCGCGTTCGCTTCGTCGGGGCGGGGCGTTGTGCAAGTGCTGGGTGCTAAGTGTCAGGGAAGGGGGGCGGGAGGGGAGGCAGGCAGGGGGCTCACGCCAGCCACCAGCAAAAGCTGCCGCTGGGCACCGGCAGCACATCCCGGCCGCCGCGTAGCTGCATCTCCCCATGCTCCAGCCTGCCGCCTTTCTGGCCGAACTGCTGCAGCAGCAGGTGGTGCAGGGAGAGGGGCGTCAGCTCCGGCGTGTGGCAGGAAAGCAGCACGCCCAGCGGCTCCGCGGAGGTCAGCTTCGCCAGCAGGTTCAGCAGCGGCGGCAGGTCGTTCTCGATCTTGAAGATCTCCCCCTTCGCCCCGCGGCCGTAGCTCGGCGGGTCCAGGATCAGGAGGTCATACTGGCGGTCGCGGCGCAGCTCCCGCTCCAGAAACTTCGTCACATCATCCACGATCCAGCGCACCGGCTTGTCATCCAGGCCGTTGAGCGCCGCGTTCTTCCGCGCCCACTCCACCATGCCCTTGGAGGCATCCACATGGCACACCTCCGCCCCCGCGTGCGCCGCCGCCAGCGTGCTGCCGCCGGAGTAGGCAAAGAGGTTCAGCACACGCGGCGCGCGGCCGTGCTTTTGGCGAAACTCCGCGCACGTCTCCCGGATGCGCCGCCACTGGTCCCGCTGCTCCGGGAAGATGCCCAGGTGGCCGAAGTCCGTGGAGCTAAGTAAAAACTTAGTGCCGTCCACATCAATGGTCCAGGTTTCCGGCAGCTTGTCCCGCCCGCGCCACTGGTTGCCCCCGTCGCGGAAGAAGGTGGCCGTGACTTTCTGCCAGTCGTTCTTGGACAGCGTCTGCCGCCATACTGCCTGCGCACAGGGGCGGGACAGCACCACGCTGCCAAAGCGCTCCAGCTTCTGGAAGCCGCCGCTGTCGATGAGTTCGTAACCGTTGGGGTCGGACATGTTGGTTGACACTGCCCATGGCCTCAAAACCGATGCGAATCAACGTACGGTTTCGCTTTGACCTTGTCAGGGTGGCGACCTCTCGTAAGCTTCCGCTTTCCTCCATTTTCCCGCCGCCCGCCCCACATGCTCATCCAGAAAAAAGCCTATGCCCGCGCCGGTTTGGTCGGAAACCCCTCGGACGGCTATTTTGGAAAGACCATCTCCTTCATCGTGCGGGACTACTGCGCGGAAGTCACCCTCTTCGAGTCCCCGGAGCTGCGGATCGAGCCGAATGAGCGCGACCACTCCGTCTTCAGCAGCATCGAGGAGCTGACCCGCAACGTGAGGCAGTTCGGCTACTACGGCGGCATCCGCCTGCTGAAGGCCGGCGTGAAGCGCTTCTTTGAATACTGCCAGAAGCACGGCATCCCCATGCACGGGCGGAACTTCACCCTCCGCTACTCCTCCAACATCCCGCCGCAGGTCGGCATGGCAGGCTCCAGCGCCATCATCACCGCCTGCTGGCGCGTGCTCATGGAGTTCTACGGCGTGGAGATCGACAAAAAAATCGTGCCCAGCCTCGTCCTCGCCGTCGAAAACGAGGAGCTTGGCATCCCCGCCGGCCTGCAGGACCGCGTCATTCAGAACTACGAGGGCGTCGTCTTCATGGACTTCAACCGCGCCTCCATCGAAAAGCTCGGCCACGGCATCTATGAGGAGCTGGACCCCGCCGCGCTGCCGCCCGTCTATGTGGCCTACACCACCCGCCTCAGCGAGGGCACCGAGGTCCTGCACAATGACCTGCGCGGCCGCTGGAACCGGGGCGAGCGCGACGTCGTCAGCGCCATGTACCAGTGGGCCAACCTGGCCCAGCGCGTGCGCGACCTCATCGTGTCCGGCCACGGCCAGGACATCGGCCCCCTGCTGGATGAAAACTTCGACCTCCGCCGCCGCGTCTGCAAGCTCAGCCAGGGCAATGTGGACATGGTGGAGGCCGCGCGCGCCGTCGGCGCCAGCGCCAAGTTCACCGGCAGCGGCGGCGCCATCGTCGGCACGTATGAGGACGACGCCATGTTTGAAAAGCTGAAGACCGTGCTGGAGCCCATGCAGGTCATGGTCCTCAAGCCGCAGATCTTGCCCGTCGCCGGGTAGGACACCAGCCATCGGCCCCGCCATGGCCGTTCGAAAATCCAGCGCAGGGTAGGGCGCTTGGTCCTCCAAGTGCCGCCGCGCGCCCAGTGTGATCAAAAACGCCCCACCCCATTCGAGCACCCACCGCCTCCGCTCCCCCCCCGGCTGGTGGAGGACCACCAGCCCTACCTCCCGCGCCGGCCGTTGCGCGCCGCAGCAGCGGCAGGCAGTCACGCCTTCCTTGACAAATCAGACCCGCAATCCGCTTTGGACATTGCTCATTCTGCCAGTAGGCATTGTTCCTGCTTCGTCCGAAGCTCCGACCAGCCTGACCATGTCCGAAAGCTCCCCACCCACCCTCCGCCAGCACGGTTTCCAGATCCTCGAAGACGACCTGCGTTTCCTCATGAACGCCTTTGCCGCCGTGCTGCGAAAGCTGGGGGAGCCGGAGCTGGCCGCCGCGCTGCCGTGGATCGGCTCCGGCGCGCCTGCCAAGACCAGCCGCTCCCTCGGCCAGGCGTGGTCCATCGCCTTCCAGCTCCTCAATGTGGTGGAGGAGCGCGCCGCCTCCCAGATCCGCCGCATGCGGGAAAAGAAACTCGGGCCCGAGGCTGAAAAAGGCCTCTGGGCGGACAATTTGAAGCAGCTCCGCGCCCTCGGCATGGGGCAGCAGGAAATCCTCGCCGCGCTCAAGGACGTCACCGTGGAGCCCGTGCTCACCGCGCACCCCACCGAGGCCAAGCGCGAGACCGTGCGGGAGCTGCACCGGGAGATTTACAGCCTCATGAACCGGCATGAAAACCCGGCCTACACCCCGCGCGAGCAGGCGCGCCTGCAGCGGCAGCTGCAGACCCAGCTGGAGAACCTGTGGCGCACCGGGGAGATCCACGTCACCCGCCCCAGCATCGAGGCGGAGCTGCAAAACGCCCTCCACTACCTGCGGGAGGTCTTTCCCGAGGCGCTGGCCCGCGCCCACGTCCACCTGCGGGAGGCCTGGCAGGCGGAGGGCTACGACCCGGCGCAGATCGACGCCCTGCCCCCGCTGCTGCGCTTCGGCTCCTGGATCGGTGGCGACCGCGACGGCCACCCCTTCGTCACCGCAGATGTCACCCGCCACGCGCTGGAGGCCATGCGCCAAAACGCCCTCCGCATCCAGCGCCGCGCGCTGGAGTCGCTGGCCTTCCACCTGCCGCTCAGCTCCCTCTTCCAGACCACGCCGCCGCAGCTCACGCAGTTGATCGACACCCTCACCGCAGAGCTGCAAAACGAGCCGCACATCGACACCGCCTACATCCTGGAGCGCAACAAGGAGGAGCCCTGGCGTGCCGCCGTGTACCTCATGCGCGCCCGCGTCGTCCTCGCTGCGGAAAAGCCCGCCGCCCCCGCCGCCTACCGCCAGCCGGAGGAGCTGCGCGCCGACCTGGACGCCCTGGCCGCCACACTGGCGGAGGTGGGCGCCCAGGCCGTGGTGGAGGAGCAGATCGTCCCGCTGCGGCGCACCCTCGCCGCCTTCGGCTTCCACTCCGCCGCGCTGGATGTGCGGCAGAACTCCGCCTTCCATGAAAAGGCCGTGGACCAGCTCATGCACGCCGCCGGGCTGCTGGCGGCCGGCGCCTCCTTCATCGACTGGAGCGTGGGGGAAAAGCGCGCCCTGCTGGACCGGGAGCTGGCCTCCCCACGCCCCTTTCTTTCCCCCGGCGTCTCCGCCGGGCCGGAGGCGGACACCGTGCTGGCCTGCTACCGCGTTTTGGCGGACCACCGCGCGCAGTTTGGCAATGCGGGCCTCGGCTCCCTCATCGTGTCCATGACCCGGCGGGTGGAGGACCTCCTCATCGTCTATGTCCTGGCGCGGGAGGCCGGCCTCATGGAATGGACGCCGGAGGGGCTGGTGTGCCCGCTGCCCGTGGTGCCGTTGTTTGAGACCATGGGCGACCTGGAGGCCGGACCCGGCATCGTGGAGGACTTCCTCTCCCACCCGGTGACGAGGCGCAGCCTCGCCGCGCAGACCAAGGGCGGGCAGCCCGTCTTCCAGGTCATGGTGGGCTACTCCGACTCGAACAAAGACTGCGGCATCGTGGCCAGCCAGTGCGCGCTGCACCGCGGCCAGTTGGAGCTTGCGGCCACCATCCAGCGCCACGGCGCGCGGCCCATCTTCTTCCACGGGCGCGGCGGCACGGTGGGCCGTGGCGCAGGCCCCACGCACTGGTTCATGGAGGCCCTGCCGCACGGCTCCCTCACCGGCGGCATGCGCATGACGGAGCAGGGGGAGACCATTGCGCAGAAGTACGCCCACCTCGGCTCCGCCGTGTACAATGCGGAGCTACTCATCGCCTCCGCCAGCGCCGCCACCGCGCGCCACCGCATCCCGGAATCCCGCCCCCACCCCGCGCTGGACGCCCTGCTGGACAAGCTGGCCAGCTCCAGCCGGGACGCCTACCGGGCCTTCCTGCACGCGCCGGACTTCATGAAATTCTACCGGCAGGCCACGCCGATCGACGCGCTGGAGAACGCCCGCATCGGCTCCCGCCCCGCGCGCCGCACCGGGCAGGCCTCCCTGGATGACCTGCGCGCCATCCCTTGGGTGTTTTCCTGGACGCAGTCCCGCTTTTACCTGCCGGGCTGGTTCGGCGCGGGCAGCGCCCTGCAAAAGCTCAAGGCAGACTCCCCAGCGGAGTATGAGGCCCTCGCCGCCGCGCTGCCGGACTCGCCCTTCCTCAGCTACGTGCTGACCAACATTGAAAGCTCCCTCGTCAGCGCCAACACCGGCTTCATGCGTGACTACGCCGCGCTGGTGGAGGACGCCGCCGTGCGGGACCGCTTCCTGGGCACCATCCTGGCGGAGTATGAGGCCACCCGCACCACCATCAATGACCTCTTCAAAGGCACCTTCCAGGAGCGCCGCCCGCGCCTGGCCTACACGCTGAACATCCGTGAGGAGCCGCTCAAGGTGCTGCACCACCAGCAGATCGCCCTGCTGCGGGAGTGGCGCGGCCTCGTCGCTGCGGACAAGCATGAGGCCGCCGACGCCATGGTGCCCGACCTGCTGATCTCCATCAACGCCATCGCCTCCGGCCTGCGCACCACCGGCTAAACCGGGGGGCAGGGGATGATGCCGGAGCCGTGGCCGCTGCCCAGCGGTCAGCATCCTCTCTCTCAGACGCGCGGGGATGTGCATCTTCCCATGGAAGAATGCTGATGACGCCCAAGGTGCCATTTGAGGGCCCACGAAAGAAAAGGTGTGGATGGTGTTAAGCATCAAGCTGCCTGCTGATGTTCACTATGCCTGTGTCGTTGGTGGCGCCACAGGTGGATTCCGTGGTGAAAGCGATGGCTCCGGGCGTCGGATTGTGTAGGGTGGGGTCCCCCCAAACCTTTCGATCAACCATGCTTTTGTTCCAGCGTTTGCCCGCCTTGGTGCTGTCGTGCCTTTTTGCCGTGTCTTTGCTTTCATTGACGCCCCGCGTCCAGGCGGCCAGCGGGACGTGGAACAACAACACCAACACCAACAGCGTCTGGAGCAACACGGGGAGCTGGGTGGGCGGCATCGTGGCGGACGGGGCCACCTTCACCGCGGACTTCAGCGCGCTGAACATCACCGGCACCCGGACCATCAACCTGGACAGCAGCCGGACGATCGGCACGCTCAAATTGGGGGACGCCACCACCACCTCCAACTCCTACATCCTGAGCAGCAGCAACAGCAGCCTCCTCACGTTTGACAACGGCGCCTCGGACGCCCTGCTGCAGGCGCTCGTCTCCAGCAACGGGGACACCATCTCCGTGGGCCTGCGGCTCAACAGCTCCCTGACCATCAGCAACGCGATGAACAGCAGCCGCGTGCTGACGCTGTCCGGCGGCCTATCCGCCAGCAGCGCCGGGGCCAAGACCCTGGCCAATGTGGGCGCAGGCTCCGGCATCACGCTCATCAGCGGCATCATCAGCGACGGCGGTGCGGGCGGCACCATCGCGGTCAGCACCTCCAATACCAACACGGCGGGCGGCCTGACGCTGGGCGGCAACAACAGCCACAGCGGCGGCACCACGCTGACCAGCGGCGTGCTCAATGTGAACCACGTCAACGCCCTGGGCACCGGCGCGCTGACGATCGCGGGCGGCACCCTGGACAACAAGAGCGGCGGTGTGTTGCTGCTGGGCGGCAACATTCTGCAAAACTGGAACGGCTCCTTCACCTACACCGGCAGCAACAGCATGAACATGGGCGGCGGCACCGTGACGCTGGGGGCCAACGTGACGGCCACGGTGAGCGCCAACACGCTGACCGTGGGCGGCATCGCCCAGACGGGCGGCGCGCGCGTGCTGACGAAGACGGGTGCGGGCACCCTGGTCATCGACGGCGCCAGCAGCTACACCGGCGGCACCACCATCAACGGCGGCGTGCTGCGTTTCGGCACCGGGGCCGGGACGGTGCCCGCCACGGGGAATTTCACCATCGGCTCCGCCGGGGCGCTGGCGGCCACCGGGTCCGCCGGCTTCACCACCGGGGCGCTGTGGCTCACCAGCGGGCGCATCGCCACCTCCTCCGCCGGGGCGCTGGCGCTGGTGGCCGATGAGAGCACGAACTTCAGCCTCACCAGCTTCTCCGGCCTCTTCATCGGCGCGGTGGGGGATGTCACCTACAGCGGCACGTTGACGCCGCATGCCACCGGCGGCTACCGCCTGGGCGGCGGCGGCGGCACCCTGACCGTCAGCAGCAATCTGGCCTCCACCAGCGCGGCCAACGCGACCGGCGCGCTGACCGTGAACGGCAATGTCGTGCTGACCGGCAGCAACCACTACAAGGGCACCACCACCGTGACCAGCGGCCTGCTGACCTTCAGCGGGCTGGACCAGCTGGGCCTGAACCCCGCCATCACCCTGAACGGCGGCGGCCTGCAACATGCCGCTGGCAACACGGTGGACACCAGCGTGCGCGGCATCACCCTCGGCACGAACGGCGGCACCATCCACACCAACGGCAACGGCGTGACGTTTGCCAACGCGCTGGGCGGCACCGGCATGCTGATCAAGACGGGCGCGGGCACGCTGACGCTGGACGCGGCGCGGTCCGGCGCGGGCAGCACCACGGTGGCCAATGGCACGCTGCGGCTGGGCGTCAGCAACGCGCTGGGCACCACCTCCGCTCTTGTGCTGGGCAGCGGCACCACGGCTGGCACGCTGAACCTGGACGGCCGGAGCCAGCAGGTCAGCACCTTTGCCGTGTCCTCAAACTCCAACACGGCGGTGAACCGCCTCATCATTTCCCCGGGCAGCACGTTTACCACCACGGGCAATGTCACCCTGGGCCTGGATGGCGTGAACACCTTCACCCAGTTCAAGGCGGAGGGCGGCGGCACCTGGAACGCCACCAGCAGCGCGGCATCCGCCGCCTTCGTCATCGGCGCGGGCACCGGCGGCTCCAACTACAACACCGCCACGGCGGACCTTTCCAGCCTGTCCCGGCTGAACGTGCAGTACTCCGGCGCCACGTCCATCTTCCGCGTGGGCGACTCCGGCGTCATCGCCTCCATCAACAACGCCTCCACCGTGACCCTGGCGCGGGAAAGCCTGGTGCAGGCGGCGCGCATCTCCATCGGCGGGGATGCCGGCAGCACGGTGCAGCACACGCTGAACCTCGGCGCGGTGTCCAGCTTGCTTTACGCCAACTCCATCGAGCTGGGCGCTGGCTCCGTGGCGGGGGACCCGCGCGCCAACGGCATGCTGGGCTTCGGCTTCACCACCGGCACGCTGGTCGTGCGCGCGCAGGACGGCGCCGGCCGCGCGGAGCTGCGGGTCATCAGCACCGAGTCCGGCAGCGGCAACAACATGGCCGCCACGGTGAACCTGACGGGGCACCACTCCGACCTGCTGCTGAGCACGCTGACCATCGCCCGGCGCACGCGCAACAACGGCTCCGGCGCGGCCACCGGCCTCATGACCTTTGACACCGGGCGGCTGGACGCCACCACGGTGAACATCGCCCACCGCATCGGCGCTGTCGGCGGTGCCAACGGCGCGGGCACCGGCACCGTGGCAGGCACCCTGAACATCAACGGCGGGGATGTGGACATCGGCACGCTGACGATGGCCTTCAACTCCAGCGACAAGACGGAGTCAACGGCCAGGTCCGTGGCCGTGCTGAACATCAGCCGTGGCACCGTGGACGTGGCCGGAACGCTGACAGGCGCGCGCCATGAGTCCACCGGAAACGCGGCCGAAGGCACCATCAACATCACCGGGGACGCCATCGTCACCGTGCAGCAGCTTAATCTGGCGCAGGCCACCTCCAGCGGCAGCGCCCTCGGCGTGCTGAACGTGCGCAACGGCACGCTGAACATCGGCTCCGGCGGGCTGGTGCTGGCCGGCTCCGCCGCCGTGGCAGGCACCGCCAGCGGCACGCTGAACCTCACCGGCGGCCGCGTCATCATGGGCGGCGACATCAGCGACGCAGGCGGCGCGGGCACCAGCACCAGCGTGCTGACGCTGAACGGCGGCAGCCTGGACATGGGCGGCAACGCCATCGTGGGCGTGGACACGCTGACCTGGGCCGGCGGCGCGCTGTCAAACGTGGCCAGCATCAACGGCGGCGCGGGCCTGGCCAAGACGACGGCGGGCGTGCTGACCCTGGGCGGTACCAACACCTGGACGGGCAGCACCACGCTGGGCGCGGGCACCGTCGTCTTCAGCGCCAATGAGAACCTGGGCAGCACAGGCTCCGAGCTGATCTTTGGCGGTGGCGCGCTGCGCTGGGCCGCAGGTGCCACGGCGGACATCTCCTCCCGCACCATCACCTTCACCACCCAGGCCCGGCTGGACACCAACGGCAACGACGTGACGCTGGCCGGCACCATCGGCAACAACGGCGCGGGCGGCCTGCTGAAGGCGGGCGCGGGCATCCTGACCCTCCAGGGCGGCGGTCTTTACGGCGGCGGCACCATCGTGCGCGGCGGCAGCCTGCTGCTGGACTTCAGCGGCAGCAGCAGCGGGGCCACCCGCCTGGGCGCGGGCGCGGTCTCCCTGGAAGGCGGCAGCCTCCTCGTGCTGGGCACCGACGCCGCCGGGCAGACGACCACGCAGACCCTGGGCGGCGTGACGCTGACGGCGGGCGCCTCCACCATCGGCGTGACGGCCCAGGCCACCAACGCGGTGACGCTGAACCTTGGCGGGCTTTCCCGCACCGTGGCAGGCAGCACGGTGAACTTCACCCTGCCCGCCGCAGGGGAGATCACCACCACCACAGCTAATGCCAGCCCCACCGACGGTTCTCAGACCATCCTGGGCGGCCACGCCACCGTGGGCGGCACCACCTGGGCTGTGAGCGGCAGCGGTGCCACCGCAGGCACCATCACCGGCCTGACCACCTACAACACCGGCTTTGCCGCAGGCACGAATGTGAACGCCACCGCAGGCACCAGCACCCCCGGCGCGATGACCATCAACTCCCTGCGTTTCAGCAATGCCGGGTCCCACACGGTGAACACCGGCGGGGCCATCACCATCGCCACCGGCGGCATCCTGGTGACCAGCGGCGTCGGCAACATCGCCATCAACAGCAACAGCCTCACCTCCGGCAACGGGCAGGACCTCATCATCCACCAGAACAACCCCGGCGGCACGCTGACGATCGCCTCCGCCATCACCGGCAGCATCGGCGTGACCAAGAGCGGCACGGGCACCCTGGTGCTCTCCGGCCTGAGCACCTACACCGGCAGCACCATCATCAACGAGGGCAGGCTGACCATCAGCCGGGTGGAGGGTGCCAGCGCGGGCGCGGCCAGCCCCCTGGGCGCGGTGCCAGCCGCCACGGACGCGGACAACATCATCATCAACGGCGGCACCCTGGCCGCGAACATCACTGTGACGCTGGTGGCGGCGCGCGGCGTGCAGGTGGGGGAAAACGGTGCCACCCTCCGCCATGAGGCGGGCCGCTTCTGGATCAATGGCATCATCGCGGACCTGCCGGGGCAGGCGGGCGTGGTCACTTATGAGGGAAGCACCGCAGGCGGCTCCGACGACCTGGTGCTGGGCGGCAACAACACCTACAGCGGCGGCACCATCCTGGCCCCCAACGCGCGCGTCCTGACCGCCACCAACAACGCCTTTGGCACCGGCGTCCTGACCTTCGCGGGCGGCAGGTTCCGCGCCGGCACCGGCGGGGATGTCACCATCTCCAACTCCTACGTCTTCGCCGCCAACACGACCTTTCACAACCCCGTCGTCGGGCAGCGCTCCGTCATCATGCCGGGGAACGGCATCCTCTCCGGCGGCGACCGCACCATCACCGTGGAGGCCACAGTGACCCCCGCCGTCATGGTCACGCTCTCCGGCAGCCTGGGGGAGGACGGCAGCAGCCGCAGCCTGACGAAGGACGGCCCCGGGCGGCTGGTGCTCACCGGCTTCAACACCTACAGCGGCGGCACCATCATCCAGGGTGGTGTGCTGCAGATCGGCATTGCCGCAGGCAGCACACACACCAATGCGGACGCGGCGCTGGGCGCGGTGCCCACCACCGCCGCGACGAGCCTCACCTTCAGCGGCAACGGCACCCTGATGCTGGCCACCAACGCCACCACCATCCTGGCCCCCACGCGCATGGTTGCCATCAACAGCGGCGTCACCGCCACGCTGGATGCCAACGGCGGCAACCTCACCGTGCTGGGGCAGATCATCGGCGCGGGCGCGGTGAAGACCGGCACCTCAGGCACCGTGGTGCTGGCCAGCACCTTCAGCACCTACGCCGGCGGCACCACGCTGGAGGGCGGCACCCTCATCATCGCGGATGACGGCTCCCTGGGCGACGGCGCGGGGGATGTGACGGTGACGGCCAGCAGCACGCTGCAAACGCTGGGGGATGCGACCCTCAACGCGGGCCGTACCCTGAACCTCGGCACCGGGGCCGTCGCCTCCCTCTCGGCAGACGGCGGCACGCTGACCGTCAGCGGGCAGATCACCGGCGCGGGCGGCCTGGCGCTGCCCAGTTCCGCCGGGACCGTCGTGCTGGCCGGGGCGAACAATTACACCGGCGGCACCACCATCGGCGGCGCCACCGCAGGCCATGCCGTGCTGCGCGCCACCCATGCCGGCGCATTGGCAGGCACCAGCGGCATCAGCATCGGCCAGGCGGGCGGGGATGACGCCGCCCGTCTGGAGCTGGCCACCGGCGGCACCACCACAGTCAGCGCACCGCTGACCGTCACCGCCCGCACCAGCACGGCCGCCCATGTGGAAAATGTGAACGGCGCCCACACCCTGGACGGCGCGCTGACCAGCACAGGTGACGGGCAGGCCACCTTCCAGAGCAATGCCGGGGAGCTGCGGCTGGAATTCACCGCCGTGACCAACACCAGCAGCAGCGTGGGCCTGCAAGGCGCGGGCGGCGGCACCGTGGCGGCGGACCTCTACTCCGCAGGTTCCACGGGCGGCCTCATCAAAAACGGCGGCGGCACCTGGGTCATCACGGCGGCGCAGTCCGCCACCGGCGCGGTGCAGGTGAACAACGGCACCCTGCTGGCCAACAACAGCAGCGGCTCCGCCACCGGCACGGGCGGCGTGGTCGTCTCCGGCGGCACGCTGGGCGGCACCGGCAGCGTCGGCGGAGACGTGCTGGTCAACGGCAGCGGCGCCATCCGCGCCGGGGACGCCGCGGTGAACGGCGGCATCGGCACGCTGAACTTCGGCGGCAATCTGGAGCTCAGCGGCGCCACGGCGGACACGGACCGCCTCATCCTGCAAGCAGGCGCCAGCGGCGCGGCGGACATGAACGACGCGGCAGGCATCCAGGCCGCGATTTTGGGCAGCAACCTTGCCAGCTACCTCACCAGCCAGGCCGGTGTGTATGAGGCGCTGAACTCCGGCAACCACGACCGCATCGTGGTGGCAGGAAACCTGACGCTGGAGGAGAACGCCGTGCTGCGCTTTGGCCGCACGGACGCCGCCTCCGCCTACACCCTCACCCCCGCCTTTGGCGACGTGTATGACCTGCTGGACTGGGGCGGCCTCTTCATCGCGGACGGCTTCACCTTTGGCGGCACGCAGCGCGCGGGCGGCCTGGTGGGGGACCTCGACCTGCCCACCCTGGGCAGCGGCCTCAGCTATGACATGAGCCTCTTTGCCAGCAACGGCATCGTGGTCGTGGTGCCGGAGCCCGGCCGGGCGCTGCTGGTCGGCGCAGGACTGCTGCTGCTGGGCCTGCGCCGCCGCCGCCGTTGAAGAATCCTGCTCTTCCTCCTCCTCCCGGAATCAGGGAGCCAGCAGCCCATGGCAACTGAAAGGAGGAAGGGGGAAGAAGTACATGCGGGACGATGAGGCCCTTGGGCTTGGAGTACCGCTGGCCCACTGGCCTGCGGACGAGCGTCCCCTGATTCACGCTGTGTCCTGGGCCATCGCGGGGACCAGGAGACGCCCGCTGCAGCCGAATGCGGCAGCAGTACTATTCCGGAGTACCGCTGGCCCATTGGCCTGCGGCGAGCGTCCCCTGATCCACGTCATGCCCTGGGTGTTATTCGGGGACGTGGAGACGCCCGCCATGCCCTCGGCCATCGCGGGGGCCAGGAGACGCCCGCTGCAGCCGAATGCGGCAGCAGTACTATTCCGGAGTACCGCTGGCCCATTGGCCTGCGGCGAGCGTCCCCTGATCCACGTCATGCCCTGGGTGTTATTCGGGGGCGTGGAGACGCCCGCCACGCCCTTGGCCATCGCGGGGACCAGGAGACGCCCGCTGCAGCCGAATGCGGCAGCAGTACTATTCCGGAGTACCGCTGGCCCATTGGCCTGCGGCGAGCGTCCCCTGATCCACGTCATGCCCTGGGTGTTATTCGGGGACGTGGAGACGCCCGCCATGCCCTCGGCCATCGCGGGGGCCAGGAGACGCCCGCTGCAGCCGAATGCGGCAGCAGTACTTTTCCGGAGCTTGGGGTCCGCTATCAGGGGGATTGTGGTCGGAACCGCCACAAAAGAACGCAGCTAGATGGTGGAAGGCCGCCGCAAACAAGGCCAAGGATAAGGCCCCCCAAAACCGAACCCCAATTCCGCGATTGTGTCTGCGCACGCGCCTCTCCGCCTCCGTCGTCTTTGCCGCCCCGCCAGCCTGCTCCTCACCACCCTGATCGCCACGACCGCGCCGCTGCGGTCGGTGGACTATTACTGGGACGGGGACGCGGCCACGGCCAATGCCCAGTATGGTGCCGCCGCGGCGCTGTGGTCCACCTCCACCAGTGATCCGCTGACCTGGCTGCGCGACACCATGACCAGCACCACCAACCAGGCGTGGGTGAACGGCACCAACAACATGGCCCGCTTTGGCTCCGGTACCACCGGGACCAGCCCCGGCACCCTCACGCTGACCCTGGCGGAGAACATCACCCTGGCCGGCATGGACATGGGCGGCAGCTTTGCGGCGGCCGTCACCGTCACGAACGCGCCCGGCAACAGCCACGTGCTGAACTTCGGCACGGTCAGCGGCCAGCTCAAGCCGAACAACGGCGGGGCACCGCTGACGCTGGACGTCGTGCTCACCGGCACAGGCGGCATCACCAAGCTCAACGGCGGCACCGCCATCCTGGCCAGGGACAATCTTTACACCGGCGGCACCATCATCACCACAGGCATCCTGCAGGTGGGCACGGGCGGCGCCACGGGCAGCTTGGGCGGCGGGGATGTGACGCTGGGCGTGGGGACCACGCTGCGCTTCAACCGCGGCGATGACGTCACGGTCAGCCAGAAGATCGTGGGCACCGGCACGCTGGCGCAGAACACCACGGGCAGGCTGACGCTGGGCGCCAGCGGCAGCAGCGTGGGCAGGCTGAGCTTTGCCGAGTCCGGCACCATCGACATCCTGGGCAACACCCTGGGCCTGGGGGTGGATGCCGGGGACGGCATCGCCATCACCACCAACAACAAGAGCGCCGTGGTGAATGCGACGGGCGGCGGCAAGATCGCCATCAACTTTGCAGACCTGGACCTGCGCGCGGGCACCGGCGGCACGCTGACGATCAATGCCGCGTTGGTGGACGGCAGCGCCAGCAGCGTGGACATCAACGGCGGCACCATCATCTACACCGCCTCCAACACCTACACCGGGGCCACGAACGTGAAGGCGGGCGCCCTGCAGCTGAACAACACCGCAGGCATGTCCGTGGGGGGCGACATCATCATCAGCGGAGGAGCCAGCGTCGTGGTGAACACGGCGGTCAGCCACCAGATAGCCGACACAGCCAGCGTGACCGTTTACGGCAGCTTCAACTCCAACAACCGCGCGGACACGATCGCCAACATGACGATCGACACCACCAACCTGTCGAACATCAGCGGGCTGAACATCACCGGCACGCTGACCGTGCTGCGGGGCGTGCATGAGGCGCTCAACAGCGGCGCCGTCCTGGCCAGCCACACCACCGTGCTGGGCGGCGGCAGCACCCTGCGCCTGGGCGCGAACAGCGGCAGCAGCATCTGGACCATGGGCGCGGGCGGCCTGACAATGACGGGGGCGACGATCCAGTTTGGCAACCCCGGCGGACAGGTGGCGCGCATCAACCTGGAGGGCAATGTCACGGCCTCCGGCACCAACGCGCTGACCATCAGCACAAACAACTCCCCCAGCACCGTGGACCTGCGCGGCGGCACCCGCACCTTCGACATCACAGACGGCACCACCAGCATCACGCCCAGCGTGGTGGACTCCATGAGCACGACCAGCGGGCTGGTGAAGACCGGCGCGGGAACGCTGGTGCTGCACGGCGCGAACACCTACGGCGGCAAGACAACGAT
This sequence comes from uncultured Prosthecobacter sp., assembly GCA_964588755.1. GTDB lineage: Bacteria > Verrucomicrobiota > Verrucomicrobiia > Verrucomicrobiales > Verrucomicrobiaceae > Prosthecobacter. The sequence goes on from CAZPSQ010000062.1 coordinate 21,673, forward strand.
CAGCGGCGGCACCCTGGCCCTGGCCACGGAGGGCACGCGCTCCGGCAGCCTGGCCGGCAGCCCATGGATCGAGGTGGGCACGGGCGCGACCTTCAGCGTCACCGGCCTCAGCAGCGGCGCCTACACCCTGACCAACCAGACGCTGTCCGGCACCGGCAGTGTGGACGGCACGCTGAACGTGGGCGCGGGCTCCGTCATCCGGCCGGGGGCCAGCACAAACGCGGACATGGCCGCCGTGGCGAATGCGGGGGACCAGAGCGGCAGGCTGGTCTTTACCAGCGTGACCTTGCAGCCCGGCGCATCCCCCGCCGCGCCGCGCATGCTGCTGAGCCTGGCAGGCACCCCCAGCCACACCAACGACCCCATGACGGCGGCCAACGTGGCGGCCTTCTCCACCGCGGCCAGCGGCGGGCTGTATGACAGCATCCTGGTGACGGGGACGCTGGGCCTGAACGCGGGCAGCACGATCAAGGTGGAGCTGAGCAGCGGCTACAACCCGACGTGGGGGGATGTCTTCAACCTGATGGACTGGAACGGCATCAACCCGGACGCCGACGGTGCCGGCGTGGGCGCGGGGGCCTTCACCGTGGCGGACCTCATCCTGCCCACGCTGGGCAACGGCTGGTTCTTTGAGACGGACCTCTTCATGGACCACGGCCTCATCTACGTCGTCCCAGAGCCGGGCCGGGCGCTGCTGGTGCTGGCAGGGCTCCTGGCGTGCGGTTTGCAGCGGCGGAGACGGCGGGCGTAACCATTGGAAATGACTGCCTCACGGGCGGCCAAGCAGGCGATGGAGACATTCGCCCCACCTCGGAGGGGGTAGGGAGCTTGGTCCTCCAAGCTCCGCCGAACGTCTCCTGACTTCTTCCCGCAAATAAGGTTTCGAGTGACCAAGTGACCAAGTCGGCGATGGAGGCATTCGCCCATCAATCCCTTCGTTCACCACGGCGGCTGCAGGACCAGCCGCCCCACCTCGGAGGGGGGAGGTAGGGAGCTTGGTCCTCCAAGCTCCGCCGGACGTCTCCTGACTTCTTCCCGCAAATAGGTTTCGAGAATCGCTACACCCGCCCGCGATACACGCCGGGGGCCACGCCCACCCAGCGGCTGAAGACGCGGGAGAAGATGGCGGCATTGGCATAGCCCACCTGCGCGGCGACGACCTCCAGCTTGTCGCTGCCGCTTTCCAGCAGGCGGCGGGCGTGCTCCATGCGCAGGCAGGCCAGGTGCTGCATGGGGCTGCGTCCCAGCTCCCTCATACAGAGGCGGCGCAGGTGCTCCGGGCTGCAATGGCTGCGGTGCGCCAGCTCGGCCAGCGTCCAGTCGCGCCGGAGGTCCTTTTCCACATCCGCCCACAGGCGGGCCACGCGCGGCTCGCGGCTGCGCCAGGGCTGGGCCATGCGGCGGATGGTGGCGTGCAGCAGCTCCAGCCAGTGGTGCAGCAGGCGCGGCTCGCGCTCGCCCTCCCACTCCGCGCGCAGGCCGGTCATGAGGCGCAGGATTTCCTCCGCATGCGCCGTGGGCACCACGGGCGAGGCCGCGCCGACGACGGGGGTGACGAAGCTGGGCTCCTCATACCGCACCCAGGCGAAGCACCAGCGCTCGCGGCCGGTGCCCTTGGCCTCAAAGGCGTTCAGCACACGCGGCGGGGCCAGGCAGACCATGCCGGGCCGCACCCGCTGCCAGCGGCCGTCCAGGAGGATGGAGCCCTCCCCGCTGACGCAGGCCAGCATGAAGCTGCCCGGCGGGCTGACGCGCACGCGGCAGTAGGGCGGCAGCGCCTCCTCCATGCCCAGGCGGGCGATGCGGTGCGCGCCCATCTCCGCGCAGTCGCGCGCCTCCACCACCCAGCGCCGCGTGCGCGGGCCGTCGAGCGTGGTTTCGGTGAGGGGCGGGGTCATCAAAGTAGCCTTGTTGCTGTGCAACAAGGGTGCGTGCCGCAATCTCTCAAGCTTTCCGTTGTGCGAAAGCGTTTCGTTCCCACCACGCGCAGCCTTGTTGCACAGCAGCAAGGCTGCTTCTTGAGGTGTATTTCGGGCATGACACCGTGCATGGCGGCCTGTTAGCCTGCGGGGAACTGCGCGTATTTTCCGCCATGCGTCTCCCCACCTTCCTCCTGTCCCTCTCCTTCCTCCCCTGCGCGCTGCTGCGCGCGGAGCCGGTGCCGCTCTTCGATGGCAGAACCCTCGACGGCTGGGACTACGATCCCAAGATCTGGCGCGTCGAAGACGGTGTGATCACCGGCGGCTCCACCACGGAGAAGATCACGGCGAACCACTTCATCGCCACGAAGCGGAGTTTTCAAAACTTCGAGCTGAGGCTCAAAATCAAATGCAGCGGCGACCCGAAGACGGGCATGATCAACAGCGGCATCCAGATCCGCAGCGTGCGTGCGCCGGGCGGCACGCACATGAGCGGCTATCAGGTGGACTGCGGGGACAAGTGGTTCGGCAAAATCTATGACGAGTACCGCCGCAACAAGGTCATCGCGGAACCGCTCGACGCCGCCGCGCTGGACAAGGCGGTGGATGTGTTTGGCTGGAATGAATACCGCATCCGCGCCGAGGGGCCGCGCATCCAGGTGTGGATCAATGGCGTGGCGGCGCTGGATTACACGGAGCAGGACAAGAACATCGCGCTGGACGGGCAGATCGCCCCGCAGGTGCACAGCGGCGGGATCTGCCTGGTGCAGGTGAAGGATGTGACGATCGAGGAGCTGCCGCCCACCCCCGGCGTGCCCACATGGGAATCCCTGGGCGGAGTCGAGGCCGCGCGGAAGCTGGTGGCCCCGCCGCCGAAGAAGCAGGCCGATGCCACGCAGCCAATCAGGGGTGGGCGCGACATCAGCTACAATGATGTGCAGGGCATCTCCCGCACGGCGGAGGAGCAGCAAAAACTGTTTCACCTGCCGGAGGGTTACGAGATCGAGCTGGTGGTGCAGGAGAGCGAGGGGCTGGGCAAATTCGTCAGCGTGTACTTCGACCAGCGCGGCCGAATGTGGACGCAGACCGCGCTGGAGTATCCGGTGGACTCCAATGAAAACCCCGCCGCCGCCGAGGCCGTGTATGCGGGCAAAGGCAAGGACAAGGTGCTCGTCTATCCGCGGGAGTCGGTGAACGGACCGATTCCCGCGGGTGGACTCGCCGATGCCACCATCTTTGCCGACGGCCTCGCCATCCCGCTGGGCATCCTGCCCTGGGGCAATGGCGACACCTGCTACGTGCAGCACGGCCATGACCTGAAGCTCTACAAGGACACGAACGGGGATGGCAGGGCGGACACGTTTGACGTGGTGCTGACCGGCTTCGGCGTGCAGGACTCGCACCTCTTTCCGCATCAGTTCACCCGCGCCCCCGGCGGCTGGATCTGGATGGCGCAGGGCCTCTTCAACAACAGCCAGGTCCGCA
>CAZPSQ010000063.1:0-24701 GCA_964588755.1 uncultured Prosthecobacter sp.
TGCCAGGGGCGGGCGGCGGCATCACCGCAGGCATCGGCATCTGCGGCGGGTAGCCGTGCGGCATCGGATAGCCCTGGGGATAGCCCGGCGGCATCGGATAACCCTGGGGATAGCCCGGCATCTGCGGCGGGTAGCCCGGCGGCATCGGGTAGCCCGGGGGATAACCCGGCATCTGCGGCATGGGATACCCCTGGGGATAGCCCGGCATCTGAGGCGGATACCCAGGCGGTGGGACATATCCAGGCGGCAGCAGTTGCGTGGCCCCGGGATGGGGCTGCGGCTGCGGGTTTTGAGGATCAGGGTTCCCTGGCTGGGGAGGATTCATGACAGACGGTGATTGAAATGCAGGAGCACGGAAGCAAAACGCCAGCTACTCCACGGCAGGACGATCCAAAAGAGACCTGTCTTGGGGTCAGATGGCTAAATAATAGCCTTTTCCTCAAAATCCTTCGTCACCGCCCACGGTGAACGTCACATTGGCAATGCGGGCGACAGCAAGCGCGTTCAAGACATCGATCACACGCTCATACTTGGCCTGCTCCTCCGCCTGAATGGTGACGATCACTTTGGCATTGCGGTTGTCAGACTCTTGTTTGAGCCGCTTGAGAGTGTTCGTCAGGTTGAGGAGCTTCTTGTCACCAATCGGGTCCAGTTCTTCCTCGTTCAGCGTGACGGCCCCTGACTCCTCAACACCGACCGTGATCTCGTCCGGCATCTCCTGGGGGGCCTCAGCACTCGCAGGCGCCACTCCGGGCAGCTGGCTCTTGAGCTCCATTTCCTTCTTCACGGCACCCGCCATCGCCATGAAGAAAAGCATGATGACGAACACCACGTCAATCATGGGCGCGATCTGGAACCCCAGATTCACATTGTCCGAATCAATTGTCCTATGTTTGCCGGAGGCCATGGGGTCTTTTACGTTTACTGGTTGAGGGCGGAGAACGAGATGTCGTCAATGCCCGACTGGGCGACAATAGCCATGACTTTTTGAATCTCGATGGCGGGCAGGGCCTTGTCCCCGCGGATGATGACGCGGAAGGCCGAGTTTTTAGCCTTGTTGGCACTGAGAATGTCAACCAGAGGCTCCGTTTGCGGGAACGGCTTGTCCTGGAACATGATCAAAGCCTCCTGCTTCCCGTTGCTCCAGCGCACATTGACAATGGCCTCGTTGGCGAGGTTTTTGTCCTCCTTCTTCTTGGCGTCCGCAGCGACAGGGAGCTGAATCTCCTTGTCGATTTTGGCCACCTGGGAGGTCGTGATGCTCATGAAGAAAATGAGCAACACAAGCAACACATCGATCATCGGAGCAATTTGAAACTCCGGTTCGCCGCTTTCAGATCCGCCGCCTCCGCCGCCCATAGTGTTATAAAATTAAAGGTTGGACAAAAAAACAGGAGATGAACTCAGGCCACCGAGACGGCAGCTGGAACGGAATCCCCGGCCACCCAGTTCGGGATGGCCGCGTAGAACTCCTCCTCACCCACATGGGCGTCCTTCAGATGCGCATAAGGCATCTTGCGGAACAGCGCGGAAACCACGTCCTGCAGCCCACCGACGGAACCCTGGAGGCGGTTGCGCAGGAAGTAGAAGAACAGGAACGCCGGGACAGCAACGATCAGACCCGAGGCGGTGGCCACAAGCACCTCACCGATGTGGCCGGAGAGGGCGCCCACGTCCTGCGCGCCGCTGGCACCGAGGGAGGCGAAGGCCCCCTTCATGCCGGACACAGTGCCGATCAGACCGATCATCGGGGTGCAGACACCCAGCACGGACAGGTAGTTGATGCGGGTCTGGGTGGTGGAGTTCACCTTGTTCAATTCGGCGAAGATGGCGGCTTCCACCGCTTCCTCACCGTCACCGACAAAGCTGAGGGCCACACGGGACACGTCCGTGAAGGGGGAGGGGCTGCCTTTGCAGAACTGGTAGGCGCCCACGTAGTCACCCGCGCGGAAAAGATCCTGCACCTGAGCCACCTGAGCGGGAGGGGCCATCCTTTTCAAGCCTGTGCGCATCCAGAGATCCACGATCAGCCAGACCATCACAATGGAGCAGACGGCCAGCGGGTACATCACCCATCCGCCCTGGATGAAAAGATCGATCATGCTCTCGGAATTCCCATGTCCATGGGCGCCGGCGGGGGCCTCAGGCGCGGCCTCCTGCGCAAACACAGTGGCGGAGGCGGCAAAGAAACCAAACGCCATCAGCGAACGGGAAAGAACGCGGGCTGGGCCAGTTGAGAGGGAACGGGTCATGGTGGTGACGATAGGGTTGTGCATTTGAAGGGGAAAATCGAGGGGGAGGAACGAGGGGGAAGAAAAACAGAATCGGTGAAAACAAGTTTTGAATCAATCAAGAAAGGACAGGTCAGGCCTTCGGCTTTTCTTCAGCCGTCTTCGGCGCCTCGCCCTCCTTCGGGGCATCCCCATCCTTGGGTTTGGCCTCCTCGGCGGCGGCCGCCTCGCCATCCACGTTCTTCATGCCGTTGATGGCCGCTTTTTCCTTGGTCGCCACCTCGGCCACGGGCGAGCCTGGATAAGATTCAATGATGCGCGCCAGGAAGCTGTTGGCGTCCTCATACCGCTTCATTTTGACCAGTGTCTTGGCGGCGTTCAGCTCGGCCTCCGGCACCCGCTGCATCTGCGTGCCGTAAAACACTGGAATCCGCAGATACGCCATCAGGGCCTTTTCCCACTCCTTTTTCCGCAGGTGGACGTCCGCGATGATGCCCCACAGGGCCGCACCAATGGCGGAGTCGTCCGTCTCCTTCATGATGCTCTGCGCCTCGGTGATGATGGACACGTAGTCTGACGTCGTCTGGCGTTCAATGTCCAGCTGGATGATGCGCAGGCGCATCTTCTGCGCGTCGGTGAGCTTCAATGCGCGCAGCGCCGGCAGGGCCTTCACCACATCGTCAAACTTGCCCCCCTGGTTCAGGGCTTCCACATAGGCGAAGTAGGTGTCCAGGTACCAGTTTCCTTCGATGCCCTCGAAGTTTTCGAAGAAGTCACGGCCCTTTTTCAGCACGGCGATGGCCTCTTCCGTCTTGCCCTTGGCCTGCAGGTCGGCGGCCTCGGTCAGCTCGGCCGGGTAGGGCCACTCCAGCATTTCGATGTTTCTCTTGTCGATGACACTCTTGGCCGTCTGCTCGCCAATCTTGATGGTGCGGACAACCTTGCCCTCCTCGATGGTGAACTCGGAGGAGAAAACACGGTCGCCACCTTTGAGCACCAGCGCCTGACCAAAGGCCGGGCCGGAAACAGCAAATGCGAGGAGGACGAGGAAGGGGGCGAACAAGCGCATGGGAAGGGGGGGGGAGGCTCGCATGAAAATCACAGGGTGGCGTTGAGCTGCTGGGCTTCCTTCATCTCCGGCTGGTCCTGCAGGTCCTTGCGGGCGATCATCTCCTGAAGCGTGGTCTTCGCCTCGTCACGTTTGCCAAGGGTGCTGAAGGATTTGGCGCTCAGCAGATAGGCCTTGGCCATCTCGCTCTTCCATTTCTGGTGGGCGATGAAGACACGCTGGAAATAGGCGATGGCACCCTCATGTTTGCCCATGGCGGCCTCAATCTCCCCAAGCATCCGCAGTGCGTTGGCGGTGGCCTCGCCACGCCATTCCTTGGTGTTGGCGATCTGCTCAAAAAGCTTCTTCGACTCCTCGTATTTCTTCAGTTTGAACAAGGACTTGGCCGTGCCCTGCGTGGCCTCGAGGATGCGTGAGCTGCCGGCGAACTCGGAGGCCTCCTTGAAGAGCTCCAGAGCCTTGTCGTACTCACCTTTCTCATATGCGATCTCCCCCTGGCCCACAGGAGCGCCATCGGCATACTCGCTGTCCTTGAAGTACTCTTTGAGACGCTTGTAGCAGGCGTCGGCCTTGTCCAGATCCCCCTTCCGGCGCGCGCTGTCACCCACCGTGGCCAGCAGCATCGGGCTGAGGTCGTCCGGCTTGGCCACCTCGATGATGATGTTGAAGAACTTCTCCGCCTTTTCGGGCATCCTCATGGTCCTGGCCAGCCAGGTCTTGGCAAACAGGATGCGCATCTGCGCGGTGCCGTTCATGGCCGCCTGCGGCGGCGTGAGCTGCTCCTCAAGCTGCTTTTCCACATCCTCAAACGTCACCTCTGGCGCAGCGGCGGGCGCAGGCGCGGCGGCGCCCTCCCCTGCGGCGGCAGCCGGCGCGGGGGCGGAAACCGCACGGCGGCGCTTCGGGGCGCTGATGCTGACAAGCTGCTGGATCAGCCCTTCCACCTGCTGGTTCGCCGGCTGTCCGATGCGGGTCTTGATGTGCTCGGAAAGCAGCTTTTTGGCTTCCTCCGCCTTGTTGTCCTTGATCAGCGCGCGGCTGATCCACAGGATCGCCTTGAGGGAGAGGTCGTCATTGTTCTTGTGGGTGCTGTAGTAGCGCTGCCACATGTCGGCCAGCTCCTTCCATTTATTGGCGCCCACATACAGGTCCGTCACCTGATCCATGGAGTAGTTGAGCACGTCGTCGCTCTTTGCCTTGTCCACCGAGGCGGCAAAGTTGATCATCGCGTTCTCATAGTCAGCCTTCTGATTGTAGATGTCTCCCAGCAGGGCATGCACCTGGCCGATGTTGTTGTCATTCGGCGCGTCCTTCACAATGCTGAGAAGCTCCTCCATGGCGCCATCCCTGTTGCCGCTCTGAAAGTCGATGAAGGCCAGCCGATAACGCGCATCAACGCGGTACTGCCCCTTGGGATTCTCCTTGATGTAGGTGTTGAGGGCCTTGCGGACGCTCTTGGAGTCGTTCTGGTAAAAGTAGCTCAGGGCAATGCGGTAGAGCGCGTCATCCTTGTAGGTCTCCTCGTTCGGGAAATCCTGCATCAGCAGCTCATAGGTGGTGCGCGCCTCGTCGAACTTCTGCATTTCAAACAGCACGCTGCCACGCAGGAAGCGCAGGCGCGGCTTGTCCGCCTTGGGGAAGCCCTCCGCGCGGGCAAAGGCGTCCACCGCCTCCTTCAACTGCCTGTTCTGGTAGGCCAGCATGCCAAACAGCTCGGAAACCTGGCCGATCTGCTCGCTGTCCGGAAAGCTGTCGATGAACTTTTCGCACAGCTCACGCGCCTCCTTGATGCGCTTGAGGGCGGCGTTCACCATGATCAGCCCGTACATGCACTTGTCACGCTGCTGGAAGTCCTTGAACTCGTTGACGATGATCTCGAAGGCCAGGATCGACTGCCAGAGCCTGGAGGCATCCCCCGAGGTGCCGTCCTCCTTGGGCGCGCCCATTTCATAGTAGCAGCGGCCAAGGCGATAGTAGAGGGAGGCATCGTAGTCTGTGCGCTTCTCGATCTCCGCCATGATGTCCTGGTTGGCCTTCAGCTTGGTCTCCAGTTCTTCCTTGCGGACACCCTTGGCGGCTTTGAGCTGGGTCTCCAGCTTGGCCACCTGCTCCTTCTGAATGCGGGAGATCTCCCCCTTCTTGCGCACAAGCTGGTAGGCGCCGAGCGCCTCCTTGTACGCCTTTTTGTCCATCATCTCATCCCCCAGCTTGAGATAGATGTTGTTCATCTGCGCGATGTTGTCACCGCCAGAGGCGAAGTTGCGCACCTTGTCCATCAGCGTGCTGGCCTCCTCCAGCTTGCCTGTGCTGACGTAAAGATTGGCCGCCATCATCGCCGCCTGGATGGACTCCGCGCTGCGCACACCGTCCGCCAGCACTGCGGTCAGGATTTCCAGCGCCTTGTCCTTGTTGTCCTTCTTCACGTAGGCGTCGGCGATGATCAGGCCGGCCTCGGCCTTTTTCTCCGGGGAGTTGCGCACCACGTCTGTCAGCACCTCGATGCCCTTGTCCTCCTGCTTGCTGGCAATGTAAGAACGGCCCAGGGCCATGCGCACATCCGTGATCGCTCCACCCTGCGGGAACTCCTTCACAAAGGCCTCCAGCGTCTCGATCGCCTTCGGATAGTTGTTCAGATTGTAATACGCGGCCCCTTCGATGAACATGATGGCCTCGAAAGGCTTGTTGTTCAGGTTCTTCTTGGCCTGCTCCAGCTTCGCCAGCGCCTCCTGGTACTTGGCCTCGGCAAACAGCGCGCCGGCCGCGTTCACCAGCGCCTCGGTCTCCTGCTGGATGTTCAGCGGGGCCGCTGCGGGCGCGCCCGGGGTCGCGGGCGCGGCTGGTGCCGGAGCCTGGGAAAACGCGGGAGTGCTAACGGCCAGGGCCAGACAGACGCTGAAAAGGGGTCTCATGTTTGAAAAAGTGACGAACAGCTTGGAATGAGAAGAATACGAAGAATGGAGGGCTGCACGCAAGCGTGGAATTAAGCGTCATACCACGAATTTGCGCGTAGGCGGCTGGGGCTGCCGCAAACACTGAACAGGGATAAAAAGCGGGCCGAGATTAGCAGGATGGTCATTTTTGTCACGAATGAAAAATCAGAAGGACAATTTCCGCCCATCTTAACGGCGCCAAACATCCGGGCTGGACGATATTCGACACAAAATTTCCAGCTCAGGCACATCCCACCCGCCAAATCCTTGCCATGCCTCGTTCACCCATCGACACTGGCTCTTTCTCCGCCATGCCCCCCCCTGTTCTCGAAGTCACCGATCTCACCTACCGCCGCGGCCGCCCCATCCTCAAGGGCATCTCCTGGCGGGTCGATCCCGGCCAGCACTGGGCCATCCTCGGCCCCAATGGCTGCGGCAAGACCTCCCTCATCAACCTCATCACCGGCTATGACTTCGCCACCGGCGGTGTTTTGCGCCTGGGGGACAGCACCTTCGGCGATGATGACTGGCGCGAGGTCCGCCGCCGTGTGGGACTGGTGACGAACACGCTGACAACCTACCTGGAGAGCGGCGAGCCGGTGATCGACGTCATCGCCAGCGGCCGGGAGGCCAAGCTCAACCTCATTGACACCCCGCCACCCGGAACGCGCCGGGAGGCGGCAAGCCTGCTGAAACAGGTGGGCTGCGGCTATTTGAAGGATGCTGTGTGGGGTCCCCTGTCCCAGGGAGAGAAGCAAAAGGTGCTCATCTGCCGGGCGCTCATGGCCAGGTTCGCCGTCCTCATCCTCGATGAACCGTGCGCAGGCCTGGACCCGGTGGCGCGCGAGCATTTCCTCCAGTGGATGCAGTCCCTGGCGGGCAGGCCAGGGGCCCCCTCCCTGGTCATGGTCACTCATCATGTGGAGGAGATCCTGCCCAGCATCACCCACTGCCTCCTGCTGAAGGACGGCCAGGTGCATGCCAGCGGTGCCAAGACAGACATCCTCACCAGCCGGAACCTGAGCCACATTTACGGCGCCCCGGTGAAGCTTTCCCGCCATGGCGAGCGTTATGCGCTGCGCCTGACCACCCCCTGACCCTGAATGAAGCTGAAGCGCCTCCTCCCAGCCCTGCTGCTCTCAGCCACCGCAGCCGCCCAAACTCCGTCACAATCCAGCACCGTCACGGGAAAGAGCGAGTCGGCAAACGGCTTCAGCGTTTTCATCGCCGACGGCAGGAGCACCAGCTCCATGTCGCGATCGGGCAACATGACCCCCGCCTTTAAAAAGGCCTTCCGGCAGTTGGAGGTGGGCCGCGCCTACGCCTTTCCAGGCGCGTTCAGCATTCCGGCCGACGACTCGGCTGACTTCGACCAGGCGGCGCTCCTCGATCTGCCGCAGCGCCCCGCCTTCCGCGCCCTTGTGGACTTGGTCCAGGTCATGGACCTGCGGGTCGTTTTGCGCCTGTGCTGCGCGGACGGGCGGAAGATCGAGTTTGTGCATGTCGGCGCCCAGGACCATGCCAGGGCGGCCGCCCTGGTGTCAGCCCTGCAGCCTGAGGAAATCCACGAGTTCCCCGCCGTGCTGACGGGAGAAAAACCGGCAGCCCCGGCAGACGCCGCGACACCGCTGGCCCAATATGCCGGGGAATGGCGCGGCGTGCTGGATGGCGACCCCGGCTTCTACATCACTATGCGCTGCGCCTGGAAGGCCGACGGCCAGGGCATGTGGCGGGAGATCATGTTTGACGACTCCAGCGACGCCCCGCCCGTGCATGATGTGGCGGTGCTGACCTCCCACGGCGGGGGCAGCGTGGTGCTGGCCCGGGACCCACGCCAAAAGAGCCAGGACCAGCCAGCGGCCGAAAGCTCCTACGATCCCACATCACGCACCTTCACCACGCCCCTTCCCTCACCAGAACCCGGAGTCGTCCGGATCAACACCGCCACCTTCACCAGCGCTGACACCATCGTGTGGAAAACCGTCTCCCAGGACGCTGGCGGCACCGTCCTTTCCACCAGCAGCGGCAGGTACAACCGGCTGGTGAAAAACAGCAGCGGCTCAAGAGAAAGCGCGGTGCCGATCACCGAGGAACTGCTCCGCCTTCCAGAGCTGCCGCCTTTCCGCGCCACCGTCGTCAAACGGCTCATCTCCGACACCGAAATCAAGGTGGACCTCAAAATTCGGGGTCAAATCCCACTGACCGTGGGACACTCGGGCAAGGAAGGCTGGGATCAGGCGCTCAAGGCCGCCAGCCGGCTCGAAGAAGGCCGCACCTATGAATTTCCTGATGCCTTGAGCGAAAAATACATTTCACCCTTAGTTGGAATTCTCACCAAACCAGCCACCGACGCTATGCGCTCCCTACAGCCTTTCATCGGTACATGGCACGAGGGAGAAGGAGGGGAAAAAAACACCACCCGCTACCTCTGGAAGGATGATGGCCACGGCCTGTGGAGAGAGGACACTTTCGAAACCGACAAGAACACCCCCGGCTCCGAGGCGGTGCTGATCACCTACGACGCCGCCAGCCAGTCCTACCGTGAGGCGCCACGGCTGGCCTTCAACCGTTCCCAGTCTGTCACCACGGCAGGCGTGGTGGCCACGTATGAGCTGGGCGTGCCCGCCTCCAGCCCCCGGGAGCAGGTGGCGCGCTGGGACGCCGAAACCCAGACCTACACCTGGCAGTTCGTCATCGACGCCCCGCAGCCCAACACACGGGTTTCCGGCAGCCGCCGCTTCGTCTCGCCGGACCGCATCGAATGGCGGCACCAGATGGTGGCGGAAGACGGCAAGGTTCTTCAGGAGCGCTCAGGCCACTATCAGCGGACGGTTCCGTGAGCAGGCCACGCGCCTGATTTGTGTGCATGACCAGGAATCAACCCAACGTTGATGGGCTGTCATGATGCTCAAGACCACCCTGCTCTCCCTCTTCATCGTTTCCCAGGCCCTCGGTCTGGACTCCGTCAAGCTGGCCACCATCCATCCGGCCATGGAGGAGGCGGTGAAGGCGAAGCAGGCGGCGGGTGTGGTGACTCTCGTCATGGAAAAGGGCAAAGTCGTGCATCATGACGCGGCGGGAATGGCGGACATCTCCAAGGGACGTGCGATGGAAAAGGACGCCTTGTTCTGGATTGCCTCGATGACGAAGTCGGTGAATGCGACGGCGGTGATGGTACTGGTGGATGAGGGAAAGCTGGCACTGGATGAACCGGCGGCAAAATGGCTGCCGGAACTGGGCAAGGTGACGGTGGAAGGCGGAGCAGCGCCTGCGAAACCGATCACGCTGCGGATGCTGCTCTCCCACACGGCGGGGATTGCCTTTCCCTCCCGCAAGCCGAGCGATGGGGCGATCTCCCTGAAAGCCTACGTGGCCTCGTTGATCAAGACGCCCTTGGCCTTCCAACCCGGCACCAGCTACGAGTATGGCTTTGGGCCGACGGTGGCAGGGCGCATCATCGAAATCGTCAGCAGCATGAAGTATGAAGATTTCATGCGCACTCGGGTGTTTGAGCCGCTGGGCATGAAGGACACGACGTTTCACCCGGACGACGCCCTGCGGGCGCGCATCGCGCGGACCTACAAGATGGATGAGGACACGCGGGAACTGGTGCCGGGCTACAATCCCTTTGTGACGAGCGACTCCTCGGTGACGCACATGCCGGAGCCTGCGGGCGGACTGTTCTCCACCGCGACGGACATGGGGCGCTTTTATGCGATGATTGCCAATGGTGGCGAGCTCGACGGCAAACGCATTCTGAAGGCTGAATCCGTGAAGGACATGACCACCCCGGTCAGCGCGGGCGGCAAGCAGCTGAACTACGCCTGCGGCTGGCAGTGCAACACGGAGACACAGCGTGTGTGCGGGGCGATGCCCGTGGGCAGCTTCGGCCACGGCGGCGCCTTTGCCACGAACGGCTGGGTGGATGTGAAGTCCGGCATCGTCACCGTGTTTCTGGTGCAAAACGTCCTGGTGCCGGACAGCGGCAAGCCGAGGGATGCCTTCCAGCGCATCGTGATGGACGCGGCTGGCATCGAGGTAAAGCCAGCGGTCGCCGCAGCGAAGAAGAAGGAAAAATAGCGCCGGACTGGGACGCGGAGCGTGGCAGAAAAAGCATTCCCATCCAGACACGCGCATGTCATGGTTGTGCCGCCATGATGAACCGACCGATTTTTGCCGCCGTTTGGATCGCGCTCGCGATGCCAGCCAGGACCTCCGCCGACGAGCCCAAGAAAGAACCACCTCCAGCAGTCAAAAAAGAAGCTCAGGCCGAGGCAAAGAAAGAGGACAAAAAGGGAGACGAAAAGGACAAGCCTTCCATTACCGAGGGCACCGTCTCCATTGGCGGAAAGGAGATCGCCTACCAGGCCAAGGCGGGCACGCTGCCCATTTTGAAGCCGGACGGGAAGGTTTCCGCCCAGGTGTTTTATGTCTCCTACACGGCCAAAAACCAAGGGGATGTGAGCCGGCGGCCAGTGACCTTTTGCTTCAATGGCGGCCCGGGGTCCAGCGCGGTGTGGCTGCACCTGGGCGCCTTTGGCCCAAAACGGGTGGACCTTCCCGCCGACGGCCTGACACCGCCGATGCCACCGGGCCGGCTGGTGAACAATGAGTCCTCGCTGCTGGACGTGACAGATCTGGTGTTCATCGATCCGGTGAGCACCGGGTTCAGCCGGGCGGAGGACCCCAAGACTGTGGGCGAGTTTTTAGGCGTGCAGGAGGACATCCAGAGCGTGGGTGAGTTCATGCGGCTGTGGGTGACCCGCGAGGAACGGTGGAGCTCGCCCAAATTCGTCGCCGGAGAAAGCTATGGCGGCATCCGTGGCGGCGGACTGGCCAAGCACCTGCAGGAGCGGCACCGCATGTATCTGAACGGGGTCATCATTGTTTCCGGCCTGCTGGACTATGCCGCGCTGATGCCCGGCCCCCTGAATGACACGCCCTACCTGACCCTGCTGCCCGCCCTGACGGCGACAGCGCACTACCACAAAAAGCTGCCACCCGACCTACAGTCAGACTTCAAGAAGGCGGTGGCGGAGTCCCGCGCATTTGCGTTTGGCGATTACGCGGCCGCCCTGCTCAAAGGGGCCGACCGGACTCCGGCGGAAACCGCTGCCGTGGCGAAAAAGCTGGCCCGGCTGACCGGTTTGGAGCCAAAGCTCATCGAGGAGCAGCACCTGCGGATCGACAGCGGTTTCTTCCGCGAGATGCTGCTGCGGGACCAGAAGCTGGTGTTGGGTGCCTACGACGCACGTGTGACCGGGCGTGATGGCGACGAGAGCGAGCCCTATCCGCAGATAGAACCCTTCATGCGCGTGGTGGGCAGCATCGCCGCCGCCTCGATGAACGGCTACCTGCGCGAGGTGCTGAAGTATGAGAAAGACCTGCCGTATGAGATTCTGGCCCCGCTGCCGAACTGGAACCACGGCAAGGGCAACAGCTACACCACGGTGAGCGGGATGCTGGCCGACGCCATCAAGCAGAATCCGCACCTCAAGGTGCTGGCGATGGTGGGCTGGCGGGACTTGGTGACGCCGCCGGACAACATCCTGCTGAGCATCCGCCAAATGCGCCTGCCGGAGGAGCTGCGGGGGAACATCCAAATCGCTGAATATGAGTCCGGTCATATGATGTACACGAACCGTCCCGACATGGAAAAGATGCATGCCGACCTTGCGAGGTTCATACGCCAAGCGCTGCAATAATGCCATTTTGACACAGTTTAAACATTCGATATTGAGCGACCTAGACCCGCCCCCGGTGATCCCGTGGAAAATCTGACAAAAAAGTACGAAAGCCCCTAACTTAGACAAGCCGCTGCGCGTTGCCGCATGTGGAAACTATTTCTTCCCATCACCACATCCATGAAACCAACACCGAAACTGCTCAGCGGCCTGCTCGTCATGGCGGTGTGCGCAGGCACCGCCCTCGCGGAAACGCGCACCTGGACAGACGTCAAAGGACGTCAGGTCTCCGCCTCGTTCGTCAGCCTTGAAGGCGACCAGATCACGCTCCAGACCGTGGATGGAGCAATGCATCGTTTCTCATTGGCAACCCTGTCTCCCGAAGATCAGGCGATAGCGAAGAAGTCAGTGGCTGCAGCCCCGGCCGATGGTGCGGCCACCAATCCCGCCTATCTGGCCAATTCCACCGTGGCAGGCGCTGCGGCGGCGATCGACAAGCTGGTGGCCAACGGCCTCCTGCGCGCCAATCCGGAGCGTGCCAAGATGAACCCGCCCAAAGCCCCGATCACCAGCTTCAATGCCCCATGCACTGACGAGCAGTTCGTGCGGCGCGTGTACCTGGACATCGTGGGCCGCATCCCGAACTACCAGGAAGCGACGCAGTTCATCGCGAACTCCGCCAAGGACAAGCGCGCCAAGCTGATTGACATGCTGCTGGACAGCCCCGGCTACAACAGCCACATGTACAACTACCTGTCCGAGATGCTGCGGGTGAAGGACAACTTCGAAGCCGACAACGTACGCGGCATCCCCTACATCAACTGGCTGCAGAAGCAGGTGGAGCGTAATGTGACCTGGGACACCATGGTTCATGAGATGCTCACCGCCAAGGGCAAGATGTGGGACAAGAAGGGTGACGAGTACAATGGTGCCGCCGGCTACCTGCTGCGCGATGCCGGCATGCCGCTGGACAATCTGGCCAACACGCTGGCCGTGTTCCTGGGCACGGACGTCGCCTGCGCCCAATGCCACGACCACCCCTTCTCCGACTGGACCCAGCACCAGTTCTATGAAATGGCCTCCTTCTTCGGTGCCACCACCACGCGCTATCAGCGCCGCACGGCTGCCAACCGCAGGAACAAGGACGGCATGGCCATGGTCAACATGGCCGACAAGCTGATGCCAGAGGTGGAGTCCATCATCGAAAAGAACGGCGGGGACCTGACCCGCATCCGCAACGGCCTTCGCAACTACATCAATGCGAACAACCAGTCCGTCGCCGACCTCGACAAGAACACGATGAAGCTTCCGCATGACTACAAGTATCCGGACGCTAAACCGAACGACGCTGTCGCCCCCAAGTTCATCACCTGGAGCAAGGACGACAAGTCCCTGGCGGCCTACAAGCAAAAGACAAAGGTCGAGGAGGACCTGCGCGGCTCCTTCGCCAACTGGGCCACACACCCCACCAATCCCCGTTTTGCGATGGCGATCGCCAACCGCATGTGGAAGCGTGCGTTTGGCCAGGCCATCAACGAGCCTGTGACCAACATTGATGATCCCAAGCAGTCGGTGAACCCGGAACTGCTGATGCATCTGACCGAGGAGATGAAGCGCCTGAAGTTCGACCTGAAGGCGTTCATGCGCATCCTTTACAACACCCGCGCCTACCAGTCCGAAGCCACCACCGAGAAAATCGCGATGGGCGAGCCCTACTACTTCCAGGGCCCTCTTCTCCGCCGCATGACGGCCGAGCAGAGCTGGGACTCCTACATGACCCTGGTGCTGGGCAATCCTGACGGTTACAAGAAGCCGCTTGAGGATCTCTACAGCAAGTCCATCGACCTTGACCTCTACAATCCGAAGCTCGACGCGCAGACCATCCTGATGAAGTATGATGCCTATCGCAAGATGGACGCCAAGGAGCGCGCCATGATGGGCGGCGGCCTGGCCGAAGCGGGTGGTGACGGCATGATGATGATGGAAGGCGGCAACAAGAGCAAAAACAAGGGCACCAAAAAAGACGAGGCCCCTGACATGATGATGGAAGGCGCCTCCCTGAGCTACGGCGGGCTCATCCTCCGCCGTGCGTCACAACTGGAGCAGCCCGCCCGCCCCGGCCACTTCCTTATCGAGTTCGGCCAGTCCCCCCGCAACCCCATCGACGGCAGCTCCAAAATCGGCTCGGTGCCGCAGGTGCTCATGATGATGAACGGCAAGGCGCAGGAGATGCTCACCAACAATGACTCCCTCATCTTCCGTAACATGGCGAAGGTTAACTCCGCGTCTGACAAGGTCGAGACACTCTTCATGTCTGTGCTTAGCCGCCGTCCGACGATGCAGGAGAAAGAAATCGCCAAGCGCGCCCTTGCCATGGGTGACGACGGCTACGCCAACATGATCTGGGCGTTGATCAACACCCGTGAGTTCATCTTTGTGCAGTGATCAAACACCGACCAGAAACACCACATTCTTAATTTAACGCGCATCCTCAATCTTATGAACCTGGAACACAAAAAGATGAACCCCATGGCCCGTCGCGACTTCATCATGCGCACGGCACAGACCGCCCTTGGCGTCACTGTGATGCCAGCCCTGAACCTGCGTGGCGCCGGCGCCACCACGGGCGCAGGCACCCCTGGTTTTGGCAAGGCCAAAAACGTCATCTTCCTTTGGATGAACGGCGGCATGACCCACATCGACACCTGGGATCCCAAGACCGGCGGCACCAAAGGCCCCACCAATCCGATCAAGGGCAAGGGCAGTGTGGACTACCTCGGCGGCACCATGGAAAACATGGCCAAGGTCTCCGACAAGATCTCCATCATCCGCTCCATGACGTCCAAGACTGGCGTGCATGAGGCTGGCACTTACATCATGAAGACCGGCTACGAGCCACGCGGCACCATCGTTCATCCGAGCATGGGCGCCTGGGCCTCGCACTTCCTGGGCCGCATCAAGGGTGTGACTCTGCCGGACAGCGTGGTTGTGAACAGCGGCAGCGCCTACCCTGGCGCAGGCTTCTTCCCGCCCGCCATGAGCCCCATCCCGATCTCCAATCCGGACACCGGGCTGCAAAACATCCGCCCAACAACTTCGGACAACCAGTTCAAGAAGCGCATCTCGCTCATGGACGAGTTCGACGCATCTTTCCGCAAGAAGTTCCAGTCGGACGATGTGAAGGCCTACAGTGAGTTCTACGACGAGACGATGAAGCTCATGAAGAGCGAAGACCTGAAAGCCTTCGATCTGAGCTCCGAGCCAGCCTCCGTGCGTGAGAAGTACGGCCGCAACCAATTCGGCTCCGGCGCGCTGCTGGCCCGCCGTCTGGTGCAGTCCGGCGTCCGCTTTGTGGAAGTCCAGTCCGGCGGCTGGGACATGCACAACAACATCGACACCGCCCTCACCAGCACCTGCGCCACGATGGACAAGGTGTTTGCCGCCCTCATCGAAGACCTTGCCTCCAATGGTTTGCTGGAAAGCACCATGGTGGTCATGGGTTCGGAGTTCGGCCGCACGCCGGACATCAATGAGAACGAAGGCCGTGACCACTATCCACTTGCCTACTCCACCGTCTTCGCAGGCGGCGGTGTGAAGGGTGGCTTCATCCACGGTGCCACCGACAAGGACGGCCGCCGTGTGGCTGACAAGCAGGTGACTCCGCTGGACTTCCAGGCAACCATCGGCCACGCCATGGGCCTGCCGGTGGATGAAGTCGTCATGTCCCCCTCCAACCGTCCGTTCACAGTCGGCGACAAGGGCGTGCCAGTGCTCGACATCTTCGCGTAACTTCCTTTGCGGCGGGCATACTTTGCCCGCCTCCATTCCCAAAGCACCCGGTCGCAAGGCCGGGTGCTTTTTTGTTGGGAGACTGTGCGGCTGGCCCCTGGAAGATACAGGCGCTGTCAAAACAGGCAGGCAGGCGTGAAAGAGGCTGCCGCCATCCCCAAATGCACCCAGCGTTTTAGTGACTAGCCCCGCGACGCCGACGGCATGTGCCCAGCCCTAACGCCACGCCCAGCAGCAGAAAGCCCCCAGGCTCCGGCACCGGGCTGCCTGGAGCCACGGTAAAGCTGAAGTCGTCGAAGAAATGCACGTAGCTGACGGCGTCATTGTCCAGAGAACCTCCGCGAACGTTCCACTGCAAGGCCCGGAGAGCGGCGGCGTCCACCCCTATGGCGACCTGATTCAACACCGTGGTCGTGGAGGATGCCAAGGCCGAGAAAGTATCGCTATAAGCACGCACGGCCAGGCTGGCGGTGTTGGCGGCGTTGTCCACCGACACGACGATCTGAGACCAGCCATGGCTGCCCAGCACATGGGTCGTGGTGATCCAGTCGCCACCATCTGCCAGACGGTACTGCAGGCGGTTGTCCCCCGTATAACCCACCTGGAAGATCGACTGGTTCATGGCATCCACCAGGGACAGCCCCATGATGTTTCCCGTGTGCTCGTCGTCCCAGTCCGTGGGGCGTGCCCAGAAGGACATCTGCACCAGGGCGGCGGCCGTGCTGGCCGGGTTCAGCCCACCCAGATCACGCGAGTCAAGTGTGTAGGAGTAGCTGAGGTCCTCGTCGGCAGCCATGACACTGAGGACCTGTGAGCCAGTCCGGGGATAGAGGAAGTGGTAGGCCACAATCTGGTCACGGTAGAGCTGGCCACCATAGTAGTAGGGCGCGTTACGGTCTTCGTTCAGCCTGCCGCCGGTCAGCGCCTGCCACAGGCCGGTGTCGTCTGCAATGTCCACCGCTGTGCCACCAGGGCCGCTGCCACTGGTGCCGTAGGCGCCCGCATTGTACCGCGTCACGTCCGGGCCGTGCCAGCCGCCGTCGCCATCCCCCATGGTGTCGGGGTAGGCGCCCAGGGGCACCACGCCGGTGTAGCCGTTGCCAGCGCTGCCCAGGAGATAAAACTGGGTGTCCGAGCTCAGCATGGCCGAGGGAATCTGGCCGATGAGCGGAATGCGGTAGCCATCCTCCTCTTCAAAGCTGCCCAAAAATGCGTGCGCGGACTCTGTCGCCAGCCCCAAAATGAGCAGGCAGAGAGGCACACAGAAAGTTGAGCGGCGGCTTAACACGCTCTAAATCTAAGCTTAAGTTTAATGAATATAAATTCAATAATTTACAAAAATATAACAATTTATTGACTTGGGATTTCTGAATATTTCCAAACACCAAATTATACTGGCTCAAATCCGCTCGGTGCTTCCAACCCACTGAGTGTCATGGATTCCGTGCATTTTCTGTTCACAAGACTTTCGCCTTCCCTGGACGGCCTCGATTCTTTATCCTTCAGGTTTCAGCCTTGGCTTTTCCTGCTTGCGACCCCTTTTATATCCTGATAATGGCGCGTTTCGACGCAACGCCGTCACACCACCGCATGAGTTCTCCCAGCCAGCCCAACAACGAACCGTCGTTCGAGGACGCCATGCAGCGTCTGGACGAAATCGTGGCCGGCATGGAGGACAGCCAGCTTTCGCTGGAGGAAATGATCTCCAGCTATGAGGAGGGGGTGCGGCTGCTGAAGCTGTGCCGTCACCGCATTGATGGGGCGCGCCGCCGTGTGGAACTGATCAGCGGAGATCTGGAGGGCGGGAAAGCCATGCTGACGCCATTTGAAGAAGGTGCGACGGGCGAGGAGACCGCCGACCACGCCGAGAAAACACGCCCCGCCTCCGGCGCAAACCGCCGCCGCAAAGCCCCCGAAGCCGAGCCTGATGCCGGCGAAATACGACTTTTTTGACCTGTGGACACCACCGACCTGCCAGCCATCACCTCCCCCGCCGACCTCAAAGCCCTGCCGCTGGAGAAACTGCCCGCGCTTGCGGAAAAAATCCGCCAGACGCTCATTGCCACCCTCAGTGAAACCGGCGGCCACCTGGGTCCGAATCTGGGAGTGGTCGAGCTGACACTGGCCATGCACCGGGTGTTCGACACGCCGAAAGACCGTTTTGTCTTTGATGTGGCGCACCAGGGCTATGTCCACAAGATGCTGACAGGGCGCTGGGACCGCATCCACACCATCCGCCAGCATGACGGCCTGAACGGCTTCCTCCTGCGCACCGAGAGCGAGCATGACTGCTACGGCGCCGGCCATGCCGGCACCTCCCTTTCCGCAGCGCTGGGCATGGCCACCGCGCGCGACCTGTCCGGCACGGATGAGAATGTAGTCTGCGTGGCCGGGGACGCGGCCTTCACCTGCGGTCCCGTGTTTGAGGCGATGAACAACATCGCCGCGCACACCAAGAAGCTCATCATCGTGCTCAACGACAATGAGTGGTCCATCGACCGCAACGTGGGAGCCATTGCGAAATACTTCAACGCGATCGCCACGAATCCCGGCTACGCGTCGCTGCATCAGAAAGCCGCGAAGTTTGTGGAATTCGCGCTGGGCCAGCACGTGCGAAAGTTTGCCGAGAAGGTGGAAGGAAAAGCCAAAAACTTCATCCTGCCACAGAGCGACACTCCGACGAACCGCAGCGTGCTGTTTGATGAGTTTGGCATCCGCTACTATGGCCCGATCGACGGGCACGACATTCCGCTGCTGATCCAGACCTTTGAGTTCCTCAAGACTCAGAACGAACCCGTCATCCTGCACATCATCACGGAAAAGGGCCGTGGCTACAAGCCGGCCCTGGAAGACCCGTTGAAGTTCCACGGCCTGGGCAAATACAACCTGGAAACCGGCGAGGTGGCCGCCAGTGACAAGCCGACCTACTCCCAGGTCTACGGTCGTACGGTCACGGACTTCGCCAAGACAGATCCGAAAATTGTCGCCATCACAGGCGCCATGCCCGGCGGCACCGGCCTGAGCGTCTTCAAGAAGGAGGTGCCTGAGCGTTACTTCGATGTCGGCATCGCGGAGGAGCACGCGGCGCTTTTCGCCTGCGGCCTGTCCACCAGCGGACTGAAGCCTTTCCTGACGATCTACTCCACCTTCATGCAGCGGGCGTTCGACATGATCGTGCATGACATGGCCATCCAGAACCTGCCGGTGCGCATGTGCATGGACCGCGGCGGCCTTAGCGGTGACGACGGCCCCACCCACCATGGTTTGTTCGACATCGCCTACATCCGTGGCGTGCCGGGCGTGGTACACATGCAGCCGCGAAATGAGGATGAGTTTGTGGATATGCTGTGGACGATGGCCAGCTACGAGAAAGGCCCCATCGCCATCCGTTACCCACGTGGCAACGGCCCCGGCGCCACCATCAAACCCAAGCCGCAACTGCTGGAGATCGGCAAGGCGGAAGTCGTCGCCGATGGCAATGACGTCGCCCTCATCGCACTCGGGGACATGTTCACCACCGCCGAAGCCGCCAAGAAGCTGCTGGAGGAGAAGGGCCTGTCCGTGGCGCTGATCAACCCGCGCTGGATCAAGCCGCTGGACATGGCCTGCTTTGAATCGTACGCGAGGAAGGTGAAGGTTGTCTGCACGCTGGAGGACCATGTGCTGCGCAACGGCTTTGGCGCTGGCGTGCTGGAAGAACTCAGCGACGCAGGCATCCACACGCCTGTGGTGCGCATCGGCTGGCCAGACCAGTTTGTGGAGCACGGCACACCCTCTGTCCTGCGTAAAAAACATGGCATGACCGCGGAGCACTGCGTGGCCAAGGTGCTGGCGGCCCTGGGCAAGTAGGCCCAGGGGCTTCAACCCTGGCCTGGCTTACTCCACGATGCGCACTGGCGTGCCGTGAGGGGCGTTGAGGTAAAAGGCGCGTGCCATTTCGGACGGGAGGCGGATGCAGCCGTGGGAGTCCGCATAGCCGGGCAGATAGCCCTCATGCATGCCGATGCCGCCAACCAGACGCATGAACCAAAACATCTTGGCCCCACCAAAGCGGCCGCCAGGCGGACAGCGGTCCTTGCGGCGGTCGATGTTGGCCCGGAGGATGTTTCCCTCCTTGTCAACGTAGTCGCCATAGGCCGAGGAGTAATGGTCTTCGTCCTTCTCAATCACGCTGAAGCTGCCGCGCGGTGTGGGGAACTTGGCGCTGCCGGTGCAGACGGGGGAATCCCCCACCAGCAGTTCGCCTTTGTAAAAGCGGGCGCGCTGATCGCTGATGTCGATGACGATGCGCGGGCTGCCGGACACCCCATCGCCACGCCAGAAGTATTGGGGCACGGGAGCCGGGCGCTTGGCCCCGGACCGCGGATTGAAGATTTTGACCAAGCCCCAGTTCGAATCCTTCTTCTTGTCCTTGGTGTATGTCTTCTGCTGGACACGGTAGTAGCCGCCTCCTGGGACTTTCCCAAGGTACTGTGGCGCCTGTTCCACACAACTGGTGCCGACAACAGCCAGGAGGGCCAGAGCCAGACGAACAAGTGGAGGGAAACACGGGGAAAGAGACATAATGTGAGAAAAACAACAGACGCATGTGCGGGGCCAAGCCACCGCCGATTATTTCCCTGGGATAAAGGCACCCCGTCAGAGACGAGTCCAGCGCGAAGCTGAGCGAAGAACGGGGCAAAAATGCGCCGCCCCGGTGTCAGCGCTCCTCCACCCAGGCTGGCGCGGGGTAGCTGCCGAGGACTTTTACCTGCACCGCGTGCTCCTCAAGGGCGGCGACGGCCTGCAGGATGGCGGCGTCTGAGTGATGACCGCTGATTTCCAGGAAGAAACGGGCCTGGGTGCCGCAGGGAGTGGGGCGGTTCTCAATCTGGCGGACGTTGATGTTCCGTGAGGCAAAGACCTGAAGCACCTCCATGAGCGCACCGACACGATCCTTGGAATGGATCATGAGCATGGTGTTGTCATTGCCGGAGGGGGGGCCGGAACGACGGCCGAGGATGATAAAGCGCGTCTGGGTGGCGTACTCTCGCGGAGAGGTGGCGATGACGCGCAGGTCGTGCAGCTCCGCGCTCAAGGGGGTTCCGAGGGCGGCGACGGAGGGACTCTGGGCCGCCAGGGATGCGGCCGCGCTGGAGCTGGCTGCCTCCACCAAAGTGGCACCGGGAAAGTTTTGCAACAGCCAGGGGCGGCAGTGCGCCAGCATCTGGGCGCGGCCGTGGATCTCTGTGATGCCGCTGTTGCTTCCCTGGGTCATCACGGCGGCATCGGCCTTCCACAGTATCTCCGCGTAGATCTGCAGGGTGCTGTCCGCCAGATGGTCCAGGGTGTGATGCACGGCGCCTTCCGTGGAGTGCTCGATCGGCAGCACGCCATAGTCCGCAGCCTGCGCCGCCACGCGGCCAAACACGCTTTCGGTGCTGCCTTCAGCCAGGTATTCGACGCAGTGGCCAAATTTGTTCACGGCCGCCTGGTGTGTCCAGGAACCAGCCGGGCCGAGGTAGGCGATTTTGAGGCTGTCCTCCAGCGCCAGTGCGGCGCTCATGATCTCGCGGAAAATCGCGCGGATGGCGCGCTCGGTGAGGCGGCCGTTCTGCTCACGATTGAGGGCCGCCAGCTTGCGCAGGAGCTGATCCTCGCGCCCGGGCACATAGATGTCCAGGTCATCCTTGCGCTTGATCTCCCCCACGGTGTGGACGAGTTCGGCGCGGTCGTTCAGCAACTGGAGGAGCTGACGGTCGATACGGTCGATCTTGATGCGTACTTCTTCGAGAGACATGGTTGGCCGCGGGTAAATTACGACTCTTCAGCCACGCTGCTTCCTTCCGATGTGGTCATGGGGGCGAGGGCCAGCTGTTCAGTCGCCGGTGCATCCCCACCCGCGGCTGGCGCGTCCGCCCCAGCCTCCGGCAGCTTGACTCGGCGCAGTTCGGAGGCGTTCGGCATTTCATCCAGGCTGCGGACGCCAAAGTGGTCCAGGAAGGCCTCCGTGGTGCCGTAAAGGAGCGGGCGGCCGGGCAGGTCGGCACGGCCCTCGATTTTGACCAGCCCGCGGTCGATGAGCTGCTGCATCATCGCATCCACGGCCACGCCGCGCACGGCCTCGATGCCCGCCTTGGTGATGGGCTGGCGGTAGGCCACGATGGCCAGGGTTTCCAGCGCTGGCTGGCTGAGGCGCTGTACCTTTTTGCCTGGATAAAGAGCACGGCACCATTCCGCATACTCACCACGCGCGGCGATGCGCCAGCCGTTGGCACGCTCCACCAGGGTGAAGGCATGCTTCTCCGCGTCATAACGGGCGATCAGCTCATCCAAAATGGCCCGCACCTGCTCGTCGGTGGTCTCGGCCAGCGGGGCCACCCACTCGGGGATGCGGCTGGGCTCATCCGGCACCGCGTTGACCTCACCTGCCTGGAGGATGTCCTTCGCCGTCTCTTTGACAGCGGCGCACATCTGCGGCACCCCCAGGGGTTCCTGGGAGGCAAAGAGCAGGGCTTCGACAATCGAAATCAGTTCCATGACGCGGCTTTCAATCTCAAGCGAGGGGAGGGGGAGAGTCAAGCTGTGGAACACACTTCGAGACCGCCACACGGGAGGCTTGACACGTTCTTTCATCGGAGGTTTTCATGCATCATGGCTCTGCGTCTGGACACCGCCGTCATCCGCGGCGAAATCGACAACACCACCCGCGGCAACGTGCGTGGGAAGATCTGGCTGGTCGGGCATGACGCCCCGATCATCCTGGATCTGCGGGGCGATGCCTGGCGGGATGTGGCGGGATGCAGGGTGACCTTCACCAATCCCAAACCGGAGGCCCAGGCCAGCGTGGCCGGGCTGCAGATCCGACAGCAGGGTTTTGTGGGGGACATCACGGCGTCCCGCAAGGTGAAGGTGCCCACTGTTTCTGAGGAGGAATGGACCACCGCGTACAAGGAGGGCCGCTTTGCCGAAGTGCCCACCGAATGGCGAAACTCCCTCTATCTGGAGTGGTTTTCCAAAACCAACGGCCGCATCGTTGTCGAAAGCGCCAGCTTCGACCTCACGGTGTCGGAATGGATCTGGGAAATGGACGCCGCGGATGAGGAGGCCCAAAAGATGGCCAACATGCAGGCGATGCGCACATGGCTGGCCGGGGTGATCCTGCGCCCGGAATCGGCGGAGGATGCGGACGCAGACGGGCACGATGGCTTCGATGACAGCGAGGAGGCGTGGGAGGACTCCCTGAAACAGTCCGACCGCCTGAACGACGCCTATTCCGAGGCGCTGGAAAAATATGGAGACGAGTCTTTCGATGACGACCGTGTCTCGTTTGTGATGGGCTGGGACCACATGCTCGGCAGGGATGGTCCAGGCTCGGGCGACCCGGATGAGGAGGAGGATGGTGAATCGTGGAAAGAGGGCGCCGAATCCATGCCGGACCTGACCGCAGAGGAACTGGAGGAGATCGTGGAGGAATTCATCGACGACGAAAGCCCTGAACGCCATCCGCTGCACAAGCGGTCGTATGAACTGGTGCTGCGTCTGCTGACAGAGCTTAAGGAGGAACGTGCGGACAATGCCGAGGCGAGCGCGGGAGACACGGCGCTGGACCGTTTCATCCGCAACACGATGAACATCAGCGGGAAGCTGGCGGGGGCACTGGGCACACGGCGGTTCCGTGGCTCAGAAAACCGGGGCTACACCCTGGCCATCCTGCGCCGCTGCCTGAACTGGGCCAACGAGGCCCTGGCGGCGCTGAATGAACTGATGGACGCAACCGCTTGGAAGGACCGGCAGGATGTGCTGAATGAGTTCCGGGCCGAGCTGTTTGCCCTGCGGGATGGGATGACGGACCTGCGGAAAGAACTGCGGGAGGGCTGACTGAGCCGAGGGCAAAGAGCGTAGAGTCGTGGCTTGGCCTGCCACATCCTGCGGCCGAAGAGCATTTCAGGGTTCTCTGCGCCGCAGCCTAAGCTTGCCGCAGGGACTTCCAGGGTTCTTCCTCGCTGTGATCAACGATACCTGGCTCGTCGGCCTTGGCTGGCGAGAGGATGGCGAGGAAGACGAGTGTTTCGTCGCCGACATTCCAGGTGCCGTGGATTTCGCCCATGGGGATGAAGGCCATGTCTCCAGGGCCGAGGAGTTTCTTTTCCTGACCGACCCACTGCTCTGCCTTGCCGGAGAGGACGTAGATGATCTCCTCCCGCGTGGGATGGGAGTGGAAGGGGTGGCTGTGGCCCGGCTCCATGTTGGCACGCACCATCATGAGGTGCTCATTGTTCACAATGTCGCCCCGGCACAGCCATTCTTCGAGGGTCCACGGGGACTGGAAATCGATCTTTTCAGCGGCAGTGACAAAACGGCGGTTGGCGATGGCGTCGGACATGATGCACGGAACTTAGCGTGGCGAGAACGGAGCGGCAAGCTGGCCGATGCACATGCGGCTATCTGAAGGCCACACAATACTCCTCCTCTTGCGCCCAGATCGAATGCCTCCAAGCTCACGTTTCCGAGAGGCGGAGAGAGATTTCTAATAGGTGAACAGGTCACTGACGACCCAGTCGCGCTCGATCTCCTTGCCCTGCGCTTTGACGGCCTTGTTCAGGGCGTCGGCCATGCGCTGTTTCATGTGCTTGGTCAGGCGGCGGCCTTTGCGGGCGCGCTGGACAGCCTTGTGGGTCATTGGCTCCTGGCTGGCGGTGACGAGGTCGTGGTTTCCCAGGGCGTGCCCGGTCATGATCCCATCCAAAGGCTGCACGCCCAAGTTGCGCTCGATTTCGTCCTGTCCCATGCTCATTCTCTCGCTTCCATCCTCCACCCACCCGTCATCCGCAATCCGAATTTGATCCTTATGCGCGTTCTCCTGACCACCACCAGCTACCAAGACACCCCTGGCGACCACCACGCCCTGCTGGAGGCCCAGGGTTTTGAGATTCACCGTGAGCGCGGACCGCTGCCCGAAAGCCACATGCTGGAGCTGGCCGGCGAATTCGACGCCTTCCTCTGCGGTGATGACGAG
>CAZPSQ010000064.1:0-24591 GCA_964588755.1 uncultured Prosthecobacter sp.
GATCATCGGCCGCATTGACGACGTGCTGAACGTCGCCGGTCACCGCCTGGGCACGGCGGAGGTGGAGAGCGCCCTCATTTCCCACCAATCCGTGGCAGAGTCCGCCGTGGTCGGCCGTCCGGATGAGATGAAGGGCCAGGGCGTGGTCTGCTTTGTCACCGTGAAGGAAGGCATCACCGCGAACCGCGAGCTGGCTGAGGAGCTGAAGAAGCACGTGCGCAAGGTCATTGGCCCCGTGGCCACGCCGGATGAGGTCCGCTTCGCCGCCGCGCTGCCCAAGACACGGTCTGGCAAGATCATGCGCCGCCTGCTGAAGCAGATCGCCGCAGGTGAGATCATCAAGGGCGACACGACCACGCTGGAGGACATCAACGTCATCGCCCAGCTCGCCGCAAGCAGTGGTGAGGACTGATCAGGCCGTTTTGCCCACGACTCCTGAAAAGGTGTGAAAACGCACGCTCCACGCAGGCCATGCGTGGAGCGTGTTTGTTTTGGTAAGGCGGGTGATGGGTGTTCAGCGGTCCCTGCCACGCCCTTCGCCACCACCACGGCGGGGGCCGTCACCGCCGGGGCCACGGCCACCTGGGCGCGGCTGTGCCTGTGGCTGTGGGACGGAGGGCTGGGGTGTGGGGCGGACCTGGGGCGGGGGAGCCTGACGTGGCTGCGGCATCGGCATGCGGGGCATTTCCGGGCGGCGCTGCTGCGGCGGCTCCGGGCGTGCCTGCGGGGCCTGCGGCTGGGGCATGGGGGCGGGGCGGACGCGCGGCTGTTCCGGGCGTGGCATGGGGGCTTGGCGGCCTTTGGGCTCCGGCTGGGGCATGGCACCACCACCGGGGACGGGGATGCGCGGAGGCCGCTGCGAAGGCATTGGTGGGACGCCACCTGGGCTGCGGTCGCCATTCCTCGGCGTCAGGCCGGGGGGCGTGGGGCGCGGGTCGTTGCCCTTGGGCCGGTCGGCGCCGGGACCTGGGACGGGGGGCCTGTTGGAAACCTGCGGCGGGGTGCCGGGCAGCGTGGGGCGGCCGGGCTGTGGTGTGGCCTTGCGGATTTCCTCATCCACGCGACCGGGGGCGGGGCGCTTGGCCAGATTGCGCTCCTCCGGGCGCAGGACGCGGCCTAGGGCGGGTGGCGGGGCCTTGCCGGTGACGATCAGCGGGGCCTTCTCCGGCATTTTTTCGCTCCTGGCCTTGGCCAGGTCCTCGCGCTGCCTGCCACGCAGGCGTTCAGCCAGGGTGGCGTCGCCGATGTTGCGCCAGCCGCGGTCAATTTCGGGCTTGTCAAAACGCTCGCGCACACGGGGCGGCAGGCCGGGGGAGTTCTCACGGCGCACGCTGGGGGCGGCGACGATGAGCTGGTTGTTTTCAATGCGGGAGATGCTGCCAAAGCCGCGGCGGTTGCGGTCGTGATTGTCGATCCAGTCCCGGCGGAAGTCGTTGTCGTCGCGGCGCAGGGTCAGGCGGCGCACGCGGCTGTCGCCAAAGCGGTCAATGCGGGCCGGGTCAGGGCCGCCGACAAAGATGTTGTTCACCACGTTCTGCCGGAAGCTGATGTTGGTGATGTTCACCGAGCGGTCAATGTAGGTGACGTTCTGGCGGCGGTCCACGATGAAGGGACGCAGGGAGGTGCGGGTGGCGAAGGAGCGCACGGGAACGAAGCTGTAGCAGCCGGGGCCGATGTCATAGTAGCTGTCTGTCCACCAGTTGAAGCCCACGTTTTGGGACCAGCGTGCCTCGGGCGGCAGTGGGGCCCAGCCGATGTAGTCATCCGTCTGGCGCCAGGACACCCAGGCCGGGGCCCACTCGTAGCCAGGCACCCAGAACCAGGAGCTGAACATGCGGATCCAGCGGCCGTAGTGGTAGGTGGCCCAGCCGAAGTCCTCATTGGAGATCCACGTCCAGCCAGCGTCCGTGTAGGCCCAGTAGCCGTCGGCATAGGGGGTCCAGCCGGGCTGCTGTGCCACGGCAGGCTGCCAAACATAGCCGTAGTGGTCGGTGTAAACCCAGTCGCCCTGCGGGGCCAGGGCGTCGTAAAAGAAGTCCACAGAAACCGCGACATCGGCCTTGGCCGACGGGGGCGGGATCGCCACGGCGAACAGCGCGGCGAATAATAACATGGAGAGTTTTTTCATGGATGAGGCTGGAGTTTGAAAATAGGCCAGCAGATGCACAGACGGATCAGGCCGAATCTCATTCACGGTGGGATCAGGACAGTTTCGCCTCTGTATCTGCCAGGCAGGGCTTTTGGCGCATGAGGCCGGCCAGGATGTGTGTCCTGGTTAATGTTCTGTGAATCAGTTGTTTATGAGGTGTGTGATGGTTTTTTAAGGGATGCATGCTGCATGGCGCAGGCGGGTGCGTCGTGCAGAAGACACGTTTTCAGGCTGCGGGAAAAAATGGCGCGCTTTGGGGGCGTGGAAATTTGAACCACTAATCGGACACTAATTAGACACTAATGTCGGAAGGTTTTTCCGGTCCCCATTAGTGTTCTATTAGTGGTTCCATCCTGCTCTATTTGCCCAGCGCATGCATGCCACCTCAGCTACTGCTTGGCCTGGAAGAAGCCGCGTTGTTTGGCGCTGATGGGCAGGCCGAGCTTTTCCATGACCTTGAGCATGTCCTCCCACACCTGGCGTTTGGCGCGGATGCCATCGCCCATCTTTTCCTCCCGCAGGAGGTAGGATGGGTGGTAGGTGATCATGGTGGGGATGCCGCTGGTGCTGTGGAAGCGGCCACGCAGGCTGCCCACCGAGCCGGGCATCCCCAGGCCTTCCGCCGCCGTGGCTCCAAGCGCCACGATGACCTTTGGCTGGATGAGATCAATCTCCGTGAGCACGAAGGGCAGGCAGGCCTGCATCTCCTCGGCGGTGGGTTTCCGGTTGCCGCTGCCCTGGTTGTCCATGGCGGGGCGGAACTTGCAGATGTTGCTGATGTACACCTGCGAGCGGTCGAGGCCCATGGCCTTGATGATCGCGGTGAGTTTTTGCCCGGCGGGGCCGACGAATGGCTCGCGCAGCTTTTCCTCCTCGGCTCCCGGGGCCTCGCCCACAAACATAAGGCTGGCGTGGGGATCCCCCACGGCAAAAACCATGGTGTTGCGCAGGCTTTCCATGTGCAGCGCAGGCTCCCAGTCCTGCGCCACAAGCCGCAGGGACTCCAGCTTCTCCTCGCGCGTGGTGCCGGGCACCTGGAGGAGGCGCGGCGCGGCCTGCCGGGCCTGTGCCTGCGTCTGGGCAGGGGGCGGATTGTCCGAAGGCGCGCGCGTAGTGGTGAGTGTGCTCCGTTCCGCCGCCGCGTGCGTCTGCCGTACACTGGCAGGTGGCGGCTCAGGCGGGGCCGCGACAGCAGCCCCTGGGCGCAGGAAGACATGCGTCACGCCGAGGGCCTGCTTTTGCTGCAGGTGTTGTTTGAGGAGCTGGGCGGCAGGGGACATGGGGAATGACCAATGCCGAATGACGAATGAATGTCGAATGGGGAAATCATTCGCGTTCTGCGCTGGTTTTTTAACCACGGATTTAGCGGGTGATCACGGATGGATTGGACTTGTGGTGGACCAGGAGGGCGGAGAGGCATGAGCGGCGGCGGGCGCTTTTGGTTTTTCTGGATGATCCGTGACATGCGTGGGGCGCCCCTTTTTATTGCTTCCGGCTCAGCCTCATGTCCATCCACACCGCCAGGATGAGAACGAGCCCTCGCGCGATGAACTTCCTCTCCGGCGGCACGGACATGAGGGTCATGCCGTTGAGCAGGCAGGCGATGATGAGCGCGCCAAGGAGCACGCCGAGCACGGTGCCACGGCCACCGCGCAGGCTGACGCCGCCGATGACGCAGGCGGCCACCGCATCCAGCTCCATGAGATCCCCCACCGTGGTGGTGGAGGAGCCAGCATACGCGGTCTGCATGAAGCCGGTGATGGCCACGATGGCCCCCATGCCAGCATACGCTGCGATCACCGTTTTCTTCATCGGCACGCCGGAGACAAAAGCGGCTTCGGCACTGCCGCCGATGGCGTAGAGGTGCCTGCCCAGGGCGGTGTGCTGAGTGAGGGTGTAAACGACCATGGCCACGCCGCCGAGAATGAGCGAGGGCAGGGGAATGCCACGGAACTGCCCGGTGACGAGCACGAAGAGCGCGATGGCCTGCGCGGTGATGAACAGGCGCAGGAAGGCCATCTCCCGGCTGTCCACGGCAAAGCCATGCGTCAGGCGGCGCTTGCGGGTGGTGAGCGTGGTGGCGATGAGCGCCAGCACCAGCACCGCCGTCAGCACCCAGCCATACGTGGCGGGCAGGTAGTAGGTGGTCAGCAGGGAATACAGATTGCTCTGCCCGCCTGCGGCCACTGGCACGGTGGAGTTGTCGATGACCAGCCAGAACGTGCCTTTGAAGATAAGCAGCGCGCCCAGGGTGACGATGAAGGCGGGCATGCGCTCATGCACGATGAACGCGCCCATAGTCCCCCAGATGAGCACGCCGCACAGCAGGCCCAGCCCCAGCGCCGCCGGGGCGGGCAGCTGATGGTGAAACACCAGCACGCTGGCAATGCCGCCCAGCAGGCCCACGCCGCTGCCAGCGGAGAGGTCGATGTGGCCGGGCAGCAAAATGAGCAGCATGCCCATGGCCAGCGTGGCGGTGATGGACAGCTCCGTGGCCAGCATGGAAAGGTTCCGCGCGCCGAGGAAGGCAGGCTCCTTCACCGCAAAGAACACGCACACCGCCAGCAGCGCGATGACGATGGGCAGCTCACGGAAGCGGGTGGTCATTGGCTGGTTTGGATTTTAGGAGCGCGGGCCTCCGAGTCCGCAGCAGGTGGCCAGCAGATGGCGTGTGCGGATCGTCTGCCATGCGGCGGCATCCGCTGGCTGCGCTTCCGCATCCAGGGTTGAGAACGAAAAAGCCTGCGGGAGTACTGCGGCCCCGGAGGCCCGCGCTCCAGAGGAACAGGGGCGGTCGTCAGCCATGGATGGTTTCGAGCGCACACAAACAAACTCAGTTTTGAAGATACGCGAAGGTCATCAGGGCGATGAGCACGATGATGATGGCGATGGTGATCTTCACCCAGCTCAGCGGGTATTCACCGGTGATCTTGCCGGTGGAGCCGTTCACAGCCACCTGGTAAGTCTTGGTGCCGTAGGTGTAGCTCAGCAGCCACACGGGCAGCAGGATGTGCTTGAAGGTCTGCGCGCTGTAGTCGGGGGACATCTGCAAATTCCGGTGCGTGTCCGCACGGATCTGGGCGATGCATTGCGCCCGCAGCAGGGCATCCATGCGCTGGCGGGAGTTTTGCGCGCCCTGGATGAGGTCGATCTGGTACTGCTCCACCACCCAGCCGGAGAGGTAGCCGGGGTCGTAGGGCAGCAGATCCGTGGTGGTGGGGAAGGGCTGGAGCTGCTCCAGCAGATTTGTATGCACGCCCTTGGAGGCGGGAACAAGCACGTCGTCAAAGTCCGTGCTCACATGGCCGGCGGCGTATTCCCAGCGGGTGTGGCGGGTGCGCTGGCCCTTGCTGTTTGTGGTGTAGTAGTAGTGTCCGGCCTCGGCTTGCCAGGGGCACTCGGCATGCGCGTCGAAGGTCCAATACGGCAGGTACATGCCGTGCAGGGTGTCTGTCAGCGCCTTTTGGCCCAGGGCGTTCGGCGCCCAGAAATGGCTGCCATACCAGCGGCGGATGTCCTCGCGCACCTGGGTTTCAGGCACCTTGAAGGGAAGCTGGCTGCCAGGGCGGATGGGGGCGCCCATATCCTCCATCGCCATGATGGAGGGGGAGCCGCAGAAGTCGCAGCGCTGCGCCACGCGTTTTTCGTCGAAGACGGAGATGGCATGGCAGCTCTGGCACTTCACCGTCTTGCGCTTGGCCGCCCAGCCGCGCTGGTCATCCGGGATGGAGCGCAGCGCGGAGACGAGATCGTTCTCCTCGATGAGGGTGCCGTCCGCCTTCAGCTCCGCCGGGGAGACCGTGCTGCAATACGGGCAGACGAGGGCTTTTTTCGACGGCGTCCACACGGCCTCGGCGCCGCAGGCTGGACAGGCAAACTTCGAGATGGCGGTGACTTCA
This sequence comes from uncultured Prosthecobacter sp., assembly GCA_964588755.1. Classification (GTDB taxonomy): domain Bacteria; phylum Verrucomicrobiota; class Verrucomicrobiia; order Verrucomicrobiales; family Verrucomicrobiaceae; genus Prosthecobacter. The sequence continues at coordinate 6,049 of CAZPSQ010000064.1, forward strand.
GGCATGGCTTGCGGCTCGGTGGGGTTTCCAGACCAGACGTGGCTGGCTGGCCGCGATTAACCGAAGGAAACAGAGGGATGTCCATTGCAAAATTGCTGGCAGTTGGTTGCGGTGGCTGGCCATGGTTTGCCGTTGTTTGCAATGGTTGGCGGTGGTTTGCAGTTGTTGAAGAGTCCGCAGGTGCCGGGCGATGGCGCGTCTTATGGCTTGGCAAACCATTGCAAACCATCGCAAACTACGGCCAACCACCGCAAACTCGCGTCCGATGAAACCCTCGCGTCTTCTTTCGCTAGCCATTCTCCTCGCCGCTTCCGTCCACGCGGAAACCGTCAAAGACCGCGAAGGTGCCGTGCGCCAGGAGAAGGCGCGTATGGAGAATGACGCGCGGTGGAACTGGAGCGACATCGACAGCGGCTTCCGCCAGGCCAGGGCCGCGGGCAAGCCGCTGCTGGTGGTGCTGCGCTGCGTGCCGTGCCTGGCCTGCGCGGGCATCGACGCCAGTGTCTTGAACGAGCCGGAGCTGACGCCGCTGCTGGACCAGTTTGTCTGCGTGCGCGTCATCAATGCGAACGCGCTGGACTTGGCGCGGTTCCAATTCGACTACGACCTTTCCTTCTCCGCCATGATGTTCAATGGCGACGGCACCGTGTACGGTCGCTACGGCTCATGGACCCACCAGAAAGATCCGCTGAACAAGACCACCGCCAGCTTCAGCAAGGCGCTGACGGCCGCCCTTGGCATCCACAAGGGCTACCCGAACAACAAAGCCACGCTGGCGGGCAAGCAGGGCGGGCCCACGCCGTACCAGACCCCCGTCGAGTTCCCCTCCCTGGCGGCCAAGTACCCCAGCAAGCTGGACTGGGACGGCAAGGTGATGGCCAGCTGCGTTCACTGCCACATGGTGGGGGATGCCTTCCGCGCCTACTACCGCACACAGAACAAGCCCGTGCCGCTGGAGTGGATCTACCCGCAGCCTTCCATCCAGACGGTGGGCGTGACTTTGGCCACGGATGACATCGCCAAGGTGGAGGCTGTGGCGGCAGGCTCGGCTGCGGAGAAGGCCGGGCTGATGGCGGGGGACCAGATCGTCTCGGTGAATGCGCAGCCGCTGGTGTCCATGGCGGATGTGAGCTGGGTTTTGCACGGTGCGTCAGATGCTGGTTCTTTGTCGCTCGGCGTGAACCGTGGTGGCACGCCGCTGCCCGCCCTGCTCACGCTTGACCTGCCCGCAGGCTGGCGCATGCAGTCGGACATCGGCCGCCGGGTCGGCTCCTGGCCCATGCGCGCCATGGCCTTCGGCGGCATGAAGATGGATGACATGACCGACAGTGAGCGCGCCGCTGCCAGCCTGCCGAACGAGGGCATGGCCCTGCGCATCATCCACGTGGGCCAGCACGGCCCGCACGCCCGGGCAAAGCAGGCGGGCTTCCAGAAGGATGACATCCTCATGCAGGTGGGGGACATGACCAGCCGCATCACGGAGAGCTACCTCATCGGCCGTCTGCTGCAGGATCACCTGCCTGGGGACCACATCCCCTCCGTGGTGCTGCGCGGTGGCAAGCGGGTGGAACTGAAGCTGCCGCAGCAGTGAGCAGGCGGGGAGATGGCAGGGAAGGTGAAAAAAATCCTCCCCTCGCACTTGCAACTTCGTCCGACTCCTCTACTATCCCGGCCCTTCCAAACACGACTGCCTCATAGTGTAATGGTAACACCGCAGATTCTGAATCTGTTATTCTAGGTTCGAATCCTAGTGAGGCAACCACTCTGAAGTGGTTCAACAAAAAGTCACTGAGTATTGAAGAGTTCAGTCAGGTGTCTGGCTTTTGCGCACCAACTTATCGCTCGTTTCTTTTCGGCTCAACATGGGTTTCCGTCGATCACTCAACAGCCACGACTTCTGGAAGATCGTGGTTCAGGAAAACATCGGCCTGCTGAAGGCGCTTCCTGAAAAAGCCACGGTGTCTGAAGCCGCTTTCCGCGACTATGTGACTTGTGGTGTGCATCGGGGTGAGGCTTTGGAGCCGTCCATGTTTGATCTCTCCAGGCAGGATCTCGACGCCCTGTGGGATTTCATCAACAAGAAGGCGTGTTTTGACATGGATGCCTTGCTGTTTGAGGACTTCAAAAAAGCCTATTCGAAAGCGCACCCCTGCCACAATGATTCAGGACGATCGCATCTTTGACATCGCCATATACCTGATTCGTGGTGGTTCGATGAAGTTTGAGCTCTGGCAGGCGACGTCTCTTGCCACAGTGCATCCTGCTCAGCGGCTACCAATAGAAATGGAGTCCGGGGAGCGAGTTTTGGTGAGCGCTCAGTTCCCCAATGGAGACTGGTACGCGTGGACCACCCGATGGCTTGTTTCCTCTTTTGAGGGACGTCAGGAGAAGATGAGCTCCGAGGAGGTTGGCGCCGTGGAGTTCGGCAGGTTCAAAGGGCACCCGGGCCTGATCAATGATCCACAGGCACCGTTGCAATCTTTGGTGGCAATTGCACAGGGCAAGGCCGGAGGGACTCTGCGATTTCGTTATGAGTTGGGCTATGCCGCGATGGGACCCATGCAGTGCCACAAGTACTGGAGTCTGAAACATCTCATTTTGCACAAGCTGATGACTCCGGCGGAGCGGGAGAAGTTTCGGTGTTCGAGAGGATAGGTTTGGGTGGAGCGCACGCGTCCTCGCGTGCCGTCTTACGCGTCCCGCAGAAGATCGTCTCCTGGGGTGGCGTGGGTGATGGGCCTGCGTGGATCTTTTCTGTGCGTCCGGGACAGGGGCTGTTGGGCGCTGCAGACCGCATTCGGCGGGACACCGAACGCAGCACGCGGGACGCATGCGCTCCAACTCAGCCTTCCGCATTCTGGCGAATGCAGCTACGGTTTGGTGGCGTAGATAGCTCATGCCGAGCCGACGCGACTTTATCAGGACGACCAGTGCCATTGCTGCTGCCGCAGGGATGCGGACGAGTTCCACTGCGGCTGCATCTGCGGCGGGGGCGCGGCAGCCGGAGCTGATTAAAGAGGAGAATGCGAAGCCTGGGGCTTCGTTTCAGCTCACGCGGATGCGGCCGGATGACTCGAAGTCGTACCGGTCGTCGGTGATTGAGGGGTATTGCTCGCGGCAGTCGGTGAAGGTGGGGGAAGCGCTGGAGATTTATGTGAGCACAAAGCCGGTGGCGAAGTTTTCGATCGAGGTGTTTCGCATGGGGTATTATGGCGGTGTGGGGTCGCGGCTGATGACGACGCTGGGGCCGTTTGAGGGGAGGGAGCAGGCGGTGCCGGAGATGGGGGCGCAGCGGCTGCGGGAGTGCGTTTGGGAGGTCTCGACGACGCTGACGATTCCGGGGGAGTGGCCGAGCGGGGTTTATCTCGGCAGGCTCTCGACAATTCCTGAGTCAGAGGACAAGCCGTACTGGCAGAGCTATGTGGTCTTCATCGTCACGGATGACCGGCCGACGGATGTGTTGTTTCAATGCAGTGACAACACCTGGCAGGCCTACAATCGCTGGCCGGTGAATGAGTCGCTCTACACCGATCCGCGTGCGGCGCATGCGCCGGGGGTGAGCGTGAGCTTTGACCGGCCGTATGGGAAGTATGTGCAGATTCTGGACAATCCGCTGACGATGGGCAGCGGGGAGTTTCTGCTATGGGAGTATCCGCTGTGCTACTGGCTGGAGAAGGAGGGCTACGACGTGACCTACTGCTCGAATGTGGACACGCTGGAGCCTGCGAATCTGGCGCGCTGCAAAGCGATGATCAGCATCGGCCACGACGAGTATTGGGACCTGCGGCAGTATCAAAACGTGAAGCAGGCGATTGCGGACGGGCTGAGCGTGCTGTGGCTCTCTGCGAATGACGTTTACATGGTGACGCCGTTCACGCCGAATGCGAAGGGCGATGCCAACCGCAGGCTGACGCGGGAGACGTGCTACGGGGAGTTTCGCGAGGAGGAAAAGGAGGCGTATGCCAAGGTGCTGGGGCCGTTTGAAAACCCGGGGCCGGATGAGCGCGACATCATCGGCGCGCGCACGGTGGTGCCTTTCAATGGCGGTGGCGACTGGACGTGTGCGAAGCCGGAGCACTGGCTGTTTGAAGGCACCGGCATGAAGAAGGGGGACAATATTCCCGGCCTCGTGGGCTGGGAGTTTCATGGCGACCCCGACACCGCGCGCGAGGGGCTGGAGGTGATCGCGGAAGGGAATGTGTGGGCCGGTGGCACGCGGCTGGGGAAGTATGCGGCCACGGTGTTTGAGGGGCCGAAGAAGAACATCGTGTTTAATGCGACGACGATCTTTTGGAGCCAGGGCCTGAGCTCGCCTCCGGGGCACATCATTCCATGGAGCCACTACTCACGCCCGCATGGGCCGGATGCGCGTGTGCAGCGCATGACGGCGAATGCGTTGAGGCGGGCGATTGGGTGAGTGGGGCGCACGCGTCCCGCGTGCGCCCCAGCCCGAGGCGTCACCGTTTCGACTTCTCCAGGGCTGTCTTCAGCTCGCTGACGAGGTCAGGGTTGTAGCCTTCCCAGCGGGTTTGTTCGCGCCCCTCGGAGTCCAGCAGGATGATGGTGGGGTAGCCGTTGACTTTGTATTGGGCCTGCAGCTTTTCGTTCTGCTGCTCCACCGCGCGGGTGAGGCGCTTGTTCTGGGGAAAGTCGAGTTCCACCAGCTTCAGCTTGTCTTTGGCCAGGTTTTTGAAGGCTGCCTTGGAGAAGACTTCCTCATCAATCTTGATGCAGTAGCCGCACCAGTCGGAGCCGGTGAAGTCCAGCAGCACGCTCTTGTTCTCCTTTTTGGCCTCGGCCAGCGAGCGGGCGTAGTTGTCATCCCAGCCGCGTTTGCCAGCGGCGGCGAAGGCTGTGAGGGTCAGGAAGGACAAGGAGAGGAGAAGGGCGAGGGCTTTTTTCATGGAAGGGAGGGGTTGGGGTGTTTTTTTGATGCGTGGTTCTGCACGGCAGGCGATCAGGGGGATGACCTCCGGCAGAAGGATTACGCTCCTGTGAGACGCCACGGACCTCAGGTTATTCGCGGATTTGCGGCCGGGTGCGCGAGGGGGATTGGGCGCATTGTTCACGCTTCAGCGTGTGCGTCCTGTCCACAGCGCCGTCGTGTGGTGATCACTTCGTCAGCCGTTCAAAGAGCGACTTGCGCCGTGGCGGGGGCGGCGCGGCGGGTTTGGCGGGCGCGCCGCTGCCGCTGCCTCCACCGATGCGCTGGGCCTCGCGCAGATCGGCGGCGGAGGGCGGGCGGCGGTCGTCTTTGTTGCCACCGCCAAAGATGCGCGGGGTCCACTTGGTGTTGCTGATGGTGCCGGAGCCCTTGTAGGCCAGCAGCTTCGTCACGGGAAAGAGCACCAGGCCGGTGATGCCGCGCACGCTGACCTCGGCGGTGAAGTCGATGTCGTCGCGGATGAAGTCGATGTTTCCCCGGCTGGAGATGCGGAAGGAGCCGGTCTGCGCCTCGATGTTTTTGGTGACGATGAAGCCGTCGGACACGTCGAAGGTGCAGTCGGCCTCCTTGGCGATGTTGTAGCCGCGGATGGGGGAGGGGAGAATGGCGCCGATGATGGGGGTCAGCGGGCCGAGCACCGGCAGGGCCAGGAGGTTTCCATTCAGGATGTAAAGCGCGCCGCCGCCCTTGAGCTGACGCCAGTCGTCCATGCGGCCGGTGAATTTGAAGTGGCCGCTGATGTCGCCCTCGCTCTCATTGCCGGGGGAGTACACCTGGGCAAAGCGTTTGAAGCTCACGGCGTCCATCCGCAGCTCGCCATCGTAGCTTTCCGGCGCGCGGTTTTCGTTGAGCGTTCCTTTGAGCGTCATGCCGCCGCCCAGCACGGAGGAGCGGATGTCGAAGCGGACGTTGCCCGCGCGGTTGTTGACGTCGGCGGTCACATTCTGGAAGGGCAGCTTTTTGCCAAAGATGGCATAGGGGAAGCGTCCGGCCCGGGCCTTGACCTGGTAGTCCTTCACCTGGGGCCGCAGGTCCACCGCGCCGGTGACATTCAGCGTGTCGCCAAAGAGCCTGCCGTTGATGTCGAAGTTCAGCGTGTCGCCGACGATGTGGATGCTGCCTTCGGGGGCGTTGATGGGGTAGTCTTCGTCCCAGAGGATGTAGTGCGCGCCGCCGGCGGGGTTGTGGAACTTCACCCGGTAGTTGTTGAAGCGCGGGTTGTTCTTGAAGCCGAGGGTGCCGTTCACCGTGACCGCGGTGCCGGGGCTGAAGCGGTAGCGGTCGATGTGGTCGGCGGTCTTCGGCGCAAAGGCGCGCAGGATGCCCGCGGCGTTTGCCTGGGTGCTCACGCCGACGAGGCGCAGCCACTTCTGATCGTCGTCATCATTGACGAAGACCAGCTCCGCCTGGGCCAGGCCGTCCGGCCGCCGGGCGCGCACGTTGGCGTAGTTGTGGATGTCTCCATGAAAGGCCAGGTCCATCTCCACGGACTCGAAGAAGACACCCTTGTACCGCGCGTTGGTCACCTTGCCGTGGCCGGAGATGACGCATTCATTGAGCCGGTCGTTTTCGCCAGCCACGGCCATGCGCACATCGATGGTGGAGTCTCCCTGAAAACCGAAGCGCTGGAGGATCTCCCGCGTCTTCGGCCCGGTGATGAAGGGCAGGAAGATATGCGGGTTCATGCGCAGCACGGCCTCCGCCTTGAGGCCCTGGGTGCGGTGGTACATGGTGCTCAGGGTCGTGCTGCCGGTCTGGTGCTTCAGCACCGCATCCCGCACAAAGATCCCCTCCGGCGTGGCGCCGATGCTGAGGCTGAGGGAGTCAAAAATCTCCCCCCGGCTGCCGAAACGGCCGCAGTCCAGCCGCCCGGTGACCTCGGCTGGCACAAGGCCCTCGGGTTTCTTGTCCCCGACGAAGAGGTGCCCCTCCAGCGCCAGGTGCGGGGCCTCGTAAAACACCACCTCATGGAGCTGGTCATTGTCGAAAAACGCGCGGGCCAGCCCCGGCAGGTCCGCGCTGGAGGTGAGGCGGAAGCGCACGCGGTCCGCGCCGATGTGCCAGGTGGCGGTGGCGTCCAGCGTGCCGAGGTGGTCCTGCACATGCAGGCGCTTCAGGTCGATGAAGCTGCCTTCATACTCGGCCTCGGCCACCAGCTCCTGCCAGATGTAGTCGCCGTAGCGCAGTCCCTGTGCCTGGAAGTTCAGTTCCGCCTGGAGGTCCTGCAGATGATCCATGTCCCCCGTGAGGCGCACACGCAGCGCCGGCGCATTGGGCGACTGAAAGCGGGCCAGCCAGTCCAGGCCATGCTGAATCTGCTCCCGGTGCTGACGCATGGCGCTGAGGCGCTCCAGCGCGCTGGGGCTGGGCTGTTGCGGGTCCTCCTCATCAGGATCAGGCAGCGTCAGGATGCCGCTGATGGCCACATGCAGCCCCGCCAGGAGGCCCTCCGCCTGCCGGATGTCCAGGCGGTTTTCATCGACGAAAATTTTGGCATGGAAGTCATTGAGCTCCACGACGGTGAGGTCCGGGCGCTCCGGGTCCACCGGCAGCGCCACATTGGCGTGCGTGAGGTCCAGGGATTTGACCACCACCTTGCCTTCAAACAGCGGGCCAAAGTCCACCCCCAGGTTCAGCCGGTCCACGGCGGCCACCAGGTGCTGGCGCGTGGCGTCGTTGTACAACTTCACATTTCGTGCCACCAGGCCGCCGAAGGGGTTCAGCGTCAGGGACTCGAACTCCAGGTGCACGCTCAGGCGCCCCAGCTCGCCAATGACAAAGCCGTGCCAGCGGGAGCGGAAAGAGTCCGTGCTCACATACACGCCCCCCGCCAGCAGGAAGCTGGTGACGACAAACAGCAGAAAGCGGCGCAGGAGGCGGAGCATGGGACGCGGCATGATAGCGGCGTGCTTCCCTGATCGCAAGAGGGCGGTGGGGGTGGGGCTTCAGCGCCCAGCTGGCGGACGCGCTCCCCGGGACCCAGCACTGAGAACTTGCGCAACGCGCCCCAACGAGGCGGCCGCGCCATGACCGAGGATGATCAGGATGGCCCGCCGTCCGCCCTACCGGTACTGCTCCGGCGCGCCAATGGGAAACAGGCCCAGAGGCACGATCTGGGTGGCGCGCATCTTTTCAGGCCCGACGCTGGGCGCATCATTGGCGAGGTGCGCGGCCACCTGGATGAGGCCAGGGCGGCCACGGGGGCTGGTGTCAAACAGGGCGCCTGTGCCGTGCACGGCGCGGAAGAGCAGGGGACCGTGGGCGGAGCGGTCCAGGGAAAGCGTGCCACGCGGGGCGATGTGCAGCGGGCTGCCGGGGCTGCGCCGATACGAGGCCGCAGCGCCGCCCGGCACATCCTGACCGTCCGCGCCCACCTTGAGCTCCAGCGACATGGGGGTGCGGTTCTTCACCACAAGGCGGTAGGCCTGGTTCGGCAGCGCGGCGACGAAGAGCGTGCCGCCGCAGAGGTAGGTTTCCATCCATCTGCCGGTGGCGGCGTCCTGCACGCCCAGATCCAGCGTGCCATCCCCCATGCGGGCCAGGCCGCGTGGGGTGTCGGCCACGTCTCCCTGGCGCTGGATCAGCGCGGGCAGTTCCGCTGGCGAGGCATAAATGATGCGTGCCACCATGTGCGGCGTGCCTGCCGTCTGCGCGGTGCGGGCGGGGATGCCGCTGTGGTGGAGGTGGGAGTCCTGCTGCCATGCGGGGCGCAGGGGCGGGCCGCTGTCCGCGCAGGAGGCCAGCAGGCAGAGGGACGCGGCCGTGGCAGCAAGGCGCCGCAAGGGGCGTGTGGCGGTGTGGTTGACGTATGTCCTTTGCCCGGAGTTCCTGGTCCCTGCTTCTGCGGCTGCTGTCATTCTAGTCTCGTTGGCGCGATGGTTGTCTTGATCTGAAAAGTAACACGCACCAGCCCGGAGACTTCTTCCACCAAACGTCGCACGTCGCAGCCCAGCAGGCGCTCGATCATCTCGCACTCCAGCTCGTCCACAATCGCGTAGCGGGCGGCCAGGTCCTTCAGGGGGCGGTGGTGGTCGATGAGCAGCAGGTGGCCGTTGGCGTCCACCTCGCAGGTGCTCACACAGCCGTCGGCGCTGCGGATCTTGGCCAGCAGTCTGGCGCGTTCCTCCACCGTGGTGGCCTTGGACAGCTTTGGGGCGATGGCTTCCGCCTTGGTCTGGAAGTAGGTGAACAGCAGCTTGGGCGGCGCGGTTTCGCCATAGACGCGCTCCGCCGTTTGCAGCAGATCCAGGGTCAGGGCGGGGCCGGGACCGGTGAAAAGGGCGTCCGCCTTTGGCGTGAGTCGATAGACCTTCTCCGGGCGCCCTGCGCCCTTGGGCCGCCGCCAGGTGTCGAGGAAGCCCGCCTTTTCCAGGTCCACGCAGTGCTGCTTCACCCCCATGTAGCTCATCTTCATGGAGCTGCCCAGCTCGTTCACGGACAGGCCGGTGGACTTCTTCAGGTGCTGGATGATTTCCAGCACGGGAGAGTGCAGCATTTCTCGGAGAAGGCTGATCATGTTTCCTTGCAGGTTAGCGAGTTATGCGGCGGGCGCAATGGGGGAGGCAATAGGGAAAGCCCCGGTCTCCGGCAAGGGGGCGGGACAGAAACGGGATGCTCAAAAAAGAGGGGGAGGTCATGCGGCGAGAACCGAGAACCCCAAATGCGTCCCACCAAACCCAGCCGGCGTAATTGCTGCCGAACCCTCTTGTGACACGCCAACGGTCTTTCTGTTTGGTTTGACAGACGAACTCCCCCACTCTTAACCTCACGTCCCTACCCGACTCGATATCGCGGCACGCACATGCACGAACCTTCCCCGCTGCCTGAAAAGGAGTTCCGCTCTTACGCTCCTGGCTTTTGGTCTGACAAAAACGTCTCCCCCGCCGATTGGAACAACCACATCTGGCAGCTCAAGAACCGCATCACAAAGCTGGAGCAGCTTGAGGAGCACCTCATCCTTTCCGAAGAGGAGCGCGCCGGCGTGCTGCTCTCCGGCAACAAGCTGGCCATGGCCATCACGCCGCATTACTTCAACCTGATGGACCCGGCGGACCCGAACTGCCCCATCCGCAGGCAGGTCATCCCCCGCATTGAGGAAACCTGGGAGGACCCGGATGAGATGAGCGACCCCTGCGGCGAGGACAGCCACATGCCGGTGCCCGGCCTCGTCCACCGCTACCCGGACCGCGTGCTCTTTCTGGTGACGGACCGCTGCGCCAGCTACTGCCGCTACTGCACCCGCAGCCGCGTCGTCTCCGGCGTGGGGGAGCAGGAGCTGCACACGGAGTTTGAGGCCGTCTTCCGCTACCTGGAAAAACACACCGAGGTGCGGGATGTGCTGCTCTCCGGTGGCGACGCCCTCCTGTTCTCCGATTCCAAGCTGGACGGCATCCTCACCCGCCTGCGTGCCATCAAGCACATCGAGTTCGTCCGCATCGGCTCCCGCGTGCCCATCTTCCTGCCGCAGCGCATCACGCCGGAGCTGTGCCGTATGCTGCAAAAGCACCACCCCCTGTGGATAAGCATCCACACCAACCACCCGCGCGAGCTCACCACCGAGGTGCGCGCCGGGCTTGAGATGCTGGCCAACCACGGCATCCCCCTGGGAAATCAAAGCGTGCTGCTCCGTGGCGTGAATGACAACGCCGAGGTCATGAAGTCCCTGGTACACAAGCTCCTCATGTGCCGCGTGCGCCCGTACTACCTCTATCAGTGCGACCTCATCCAGGGCTCCTCGCACCTGCGCACCAGTGTGGCGGACGGCATCGACATCATCGAGCAACTGCGCGGCCACACCACCGGCTACGCCATCCCGCAGTTCGTCATCGACGCCCCCGGCGGCGGCGGCAAAGTCCCGTTGAATCCCGACTACGTCCTCCTGCGGGATGAGCAGCGCGTCCTGATCCGAAACTACGAAGGGAAAACTTTCGAGTATCCGGAGCCAGCGCTGGTGCGGCGGTGAGACAGAGCCAGTCTCCCGGCTTGCTCCCTCCAGGCCCTGGCCACCGCAAACGGCCAAGCCTCCTCTCTCCGCCTTGCCCGTGTCACAATCCGTGCGATCTAGCTTCCAACCATGCCCACGCTCCGCAAAACCCTCACTGCCGCCCGCAGCGCGCCTGCCCTCACCGTCCCGACGCCCGACGCCAGTGTCATCACCCTGCCGAACGGGCTGGAGCTGATCGTCCGTGAAGACCACGCGCATCCCCTGGTCAGCGTGCAGGTGTGGATCAAGGCAGGCAGCCTGCATGAGGAAAAGAGCACCGGCGCGGGCATCGCCCACTGTGTGGAGCACATGCTGTTCAAGGGCACGGAGAAGCGTGACGCGCAGCAGATCTCCCAGGGCATCCAGGCGCTGGGCGGTTACGTGAACGCCTACACCACCTTCAACCGTACCGTGTACTGGATCGACGGCCTGGCCGAGCATGCGGACGGCTACCTCGACATCCTGGCCGACATGGTGCGCTTCTCCAAGCTGGATGCCGACGAGCTGCACCGGGAGAAGGACGTCATCCGCCGCGAGATGGCCATGGACAATGACGACCCTGGCGGCACCATCCAGCACCTGCTGCAGGCCACCGTCTTCCGCAAGCATCCCCTGGGGCACCCCATCATCGGCCACCGCGAGGTGTTTGACCAGATCACCCGGGCGGATGTGGCCGGTTTTGTGCAGCGTCATTACGTGCCGAACAACGCCTTCATCGTCATCACTGGCGATGTGGACACGCAGGCCATGAAGGAGAGCGTCACCCGCTGGTTTGGCGAGTGGCAGCGCCGCGCCTTTGACCCCGTGCTGCTGCCGGATGAGCCACGGCAGCAGGGCACCCGCTTTGCCGCCAAGAACTTTGCCACCGACCTCACCCGCATCGCCCTCGGCTGGCAGATTCCAGGGGAAGGCCATGCGGACAAGCCCGCGCTGGATGTGCTGGCCTTCCTCCTCGGCTCCGGCCGCAGCTCCCGCCTCTACCAGGAGCTGCGGGAGAAAAAAGCCCTGGCCCACTGGGTGTGGGCGGGCGCGTGGTGCGCCGCCGAGTGCGGCGTGTTTGCCGTCGAGGCGGAGTGCAATCCCGTGGATGCCGCCAAGCTGCGCGCTGGCATGCACGAGGTGCTGGACCGCATGTGCAAGTCAGGCCCCGGCCAGGCGGAGTTGCAGAAGGCCGTGCGTGCCACCCTCAGCAGCCAGGTGCGTTCCCTGACCACCGTCAAAGGCCAGGCCGGCTCCATCGGTCACGGCTGGCTGCTTTACGGCTCGTTGGACTATCAGCGTCAATACCTCGCCGCCATCAGCGCGCTTACCTCGGAATCCGTGCGGGAGGTGGCGCGCCGCTACCTGCTGCCGGATGCCTTCAGCACCGTGCTGGTGGGGCCGGATGTGGAAAAGCCTGCCACCCTGGCCACGGGGGCCGACTCCGCCCGTGCGGAGGTCCAGCGCTTCAAGCTCAAGAACGGTCTGACTCTGCTCGTCGGGGAAAATCCGCGCCTGCCGCTGGTCAGCATGCGGGCAAATTTCCTTGCCGGAGTGCCTGCGGAAACCGACTTCACCGCCGGTGTCACGCAGATCTCCGCGCAGATGATGCTCAAGGGCACCAAGAAGCGCTCCGCCTTGCAGGTCGCATCCGAGCTGGAAAACCAGGGCGGCCAGCTCCAGTGCTCCGCAGACGCGCACCGCTTCATCCTCGGCGCCGATGTCATGCGCGGGGATGAGGAGGACGCGCTCGACCTCATGGCCGACCTGATCCTGAACCCCGCGCTGCCTCAGGCAGGCCTGCCGGATGTGAAGAAGCGCCAGATCGCCAACATCCAGGAGGAGAAGGAGGACCCGCTCACCGTGGCCATGCGCAAGGCACGGCGGGAGATCTTTGCCGGACAGCCCTTTCACCGCACCGCCCTGGGCAATGAGGAAACCGTCACCCGCCTGAAGCTGGCGGACTGCCGAAGCATGGTGGAGGCCAGCTTTGTCACCGGAAACGGCGTCATCTCCGTCTTTGGCGATGTGAAAGCGGACGAGGTGAGGAAGCAGGTCGAAAAGGCCTTCCTGAAGCTGCCGCGTGGTGCGCGCCACAGCACGCACAGCCGCACCTACCACGCCAGCGCCAAGCCGGCCGCCTGGACCGAGCGCCTGGACAAGGAGCAGGCAGTCATCGTCGTCGGCTTCCGCACCGTGGGCCTGGAGGACCGCGACATCCATGCGCTGAACCTCATTGACGAGGCGTGCAGCGACATGGGCAGCCGCCTCTTCAACCGCATCCGCGAGGAGCTGGGCCTGGCCTACTACGTGGGCGCGCAGAACTTCGGCGCCATGGGCGCTGGCGCCTTCTACTTCTACGTCGGCACGGACCCCGCCAAGGTGAAGCTGGCGGAGAAGGAGCTTATGGCGCAGATCAACGACCTCGCCACCAACGGCCTTACCGCCGCCGAGATCGACCGCGCCCGTGTCACCTGGCGCAGCTCCTGGCTGCGTGCCCAGCAGGGAAATCCCGGCATGGCGGATGTCATCGCCTGGAACGAGCTCAACGGCCTTGGCTGGGACCACTTCCAAAAGCTCCCCGGTATCATGGCCGACATCAGCTCCCGCGAGATCCAGCGCATTGCCGCCAAGTACTTCGGGCAAAAAAGCGCCTTCGTGGTCCGCGTGCTGCCGGGCAAAGAGCCGAAGGACAAGGCGTGACCCCGGCAGTGGCTGTGGATAGCCACAGTGGTTTCCTCGTCCGCCTTCATGGTGACGGGGCATCTTGCCACGATGCTGCTCGTTGAGCCGCTGTGGCAGGTCATGGCCACGCTTGTCCGGCGGCGCGGAATGGTTTTGGGCGGCATCCAAAAATTTTGAAACTAGTGGCCAAACTTGGCCCGCCGACTGCTCATGCAAGGGTTCAGATGGGCGCAAGCCCCTCGATTATTTCCCAGGTTCGCCTGGGAGAACACACAACGAGCTGGAGAGTCGCTTCATGGTTGGGGACTCTCTGGTCACTTAAAGGCCCGGAGGAATTTTGGTTGGGTTCCTCCGGGCCAAGTTGTGTCAAGGGGGGCGCATGTCATGAACCATGCCCGCCACCTTTCTCCCGGGCGGTCATCGGTGCTGCCCTGTTCTTTTGGCAGGCTGGCACCTCGACCATCACCTTGGTTCTCCTCGTCCGAGAGGAGATCGTGCATCACAAAAGGACCAGCCCACGTCACAATGTGGCGGCAAAGTTGGCCCAACGACTGCTCTAACAAGCTGTCAGACGGGGCGCAAGTCCCTCACACATTTCCCCGGGTTCGCCCGGGGGGAAACACACAACGAGCTGGAGAATCACTTCATGGTTGGGGATTCTTTGGTCACCTAAAGGCCCGGAGGAATTTTGGTTGGGTTCCTCCGGGCCGAGTTGTTTTCGGACGGGGGGAAGAACACGGGCACCCACAGCAAGATGCTACCGTTGTCCCTCCAGCCGCGTCAACCGCATCGGCGCGGCCCGGTTGATGCAGCCGCTGGCGTCGAGCGGAGCCGACAGGGAGAGCGCGTAGCGCCCGCTGGCGTCGTGAAAGCGCAGCTCGCGAGCTTCTCCAACCGCCGAGTCGTAGCCGAAGCCATCTCTTGCGAACGCGAAAGCATTGGTTCCGGCCGCGGCGGCGACTTGCATCAAGAACGCGTCGCCTTCGGTCGTCATTTGTGCGTTGCCCGAGCGGAAGAATATCCGCCCCTTGCGATCATTGAAACTCACTTGCAGCATGTCTTTGTCCAGGGTGGGCTGGCGGCGGCCGACGGGGCCCAGCACCCAACGGTGGGTGATCGGCCCCTTGGCGCCGCCGGTGACGGCCAGGAACGACACGGGCGTGGCGGCGTAGATCGTCCACAGGTGGCCGCGCCGCTCCACCAGGGTGACGAGGTCCGGCGCTCCGTCCGGCTGCGGGCTGCGGGAAAGGAATGATTCCCATCCCGCCGGGCCGTTCGCCACATTCAGTTCCGCCGTGTCGATGCCGTCCGCCAGAATGGTGGAACGCACTTTGTCGGTGTGATGCAGGATCGGGCTTTCGCCGTCGAAGGCGAAGGTCTGCAGGCCGCGCAGGTGGAAATCATTGCCTTCCTTCATCGTTCCTCGCAGGGTGACGCCGGTGCGGTACGTGCGGCCTATCAGGGCGTATCCGATCTGCGGACGGTCATAGATTTGGGCGTGATTGGCAAACCAGGCGGGCGGCTGGCCTGCGGCGGGGCCGCGCTGCTCCAGCATCGCCCAGATCAAAGGGGAGATGATGTGTCTCTGGAAACCACAGGGACCCTGGAGGATGGCGTCGGCCGTTGTGCTGAGAAACGGCTCGGTGCGGGAGTAGCGCTCCAGCAGAGGGAGGGCGTCGATGGCGCCAGGGTTGGCATAGGCACGGCGCACGGAGGCCCCCGCCACCACGGGATAGCCTGCGGGCGTCATCCACGCGGAGAACCACTTCGCCGCCCCTAGCAGGCGCTGGTCCAGATCCTCACGTCCGGACAAGAGCCGGTATAGATAGACATAGCTGATGCCGGTGAAGCTGTAGTTCGTGCATGGGCCGCCATCGCTGTATTGCGCGGTGTGCTCGCCTACCTCGCCGTCTTCAAGAATGACGGAGTTCATGATTTCCCCCGCGTGCTGCTCGACCGGCAACAGGTATTCCGGCCGCTCGAAGTAGAGCGCGCAGAGTGTGGTGATCGCGCACCATGCGGCGCCTCGGTTGTTGTGTTCGAGGGTGGGGTGTTGCACCAGCCATTTCGCGGCCCGGTCCAGCATGGCCTCGATCACGCGCCGGTCCGCCTCAGGGAAGCGGGCACCGACCCAGATGTAGCCGATCAACAGCGGCTCGAGCCGCCATGCGTGCTCATGGCTGCCAGCCCAGTACATGTCCCGGTCGTTCGGCCAGGCGAAGCGCCCTTCGGGCGTCACGTGCGCCGCCACAGCCAGGAATGCTCTTCGCAGTTTCTCCAGCAGCGCCGCATCCTGGTGGTATTTCAGTCCGTGTGTGTGATAGCAGAAGGCCAGCGCGCCGATGGTGTTCGTCTGCTCGCGCGCCCGTTCACCGGCGGGGCCGCCATTCTCCAGCCACTCCAGGTCGAGGCCGAGGTAGCCTCCCCCGCTGCGCTCCAGCCGCCTGTTGATGTGCGGCTGGTATTTCCCATTGCGCGCATCCTGCGCGATGGGGCGGCTGACGTAGTCCACCAGCCACTTGCGGTCCTGGGGTTCGGCGGTGGCGGAGGCGCTGGGCAGGGCCAGCTGGATGCACACGGCCAGACAAAGGAAACGGAGCATGGGGGACAATAGGCCCTCATTTTGCAGATTCTTTCACAACCTGCCGCCAAACTTGGCCCGCTGGCTGCTTAGAAAAGCTGTCAGATGGGACGCGAGTTTCGTCGAACATTTTCCCCGGGTCCGCCCGGGGGGAAATACACAACGAGCTGGAGAATCACTTCATGGTTGGGGATTCTTTGGTCACCTAAAGGCCCGGAGGAATTTTGGTTGGGTTCCTCCGGGCCAAGTTGTTTTCAAGGGACTGTGATCCCAAGCCGAAAAGGTCAAATCATGTCCGGTTGGCAGGCTCATTCATGAATGATTCCACCCTTCATGATTTTACCTTTCTTCGGTGTCAGGGGGAAGATCAGCTACTCAACACCGTCGCCCATGAAGCCTGCCAGGTGCTTGCGCAGTTCATTGCGCGCACGGAAAAGCAGGCTCTTCACCGCAGGGAGGGACATCTTTAAAATCGCGCAGATCTCCTCATACGGCAGGTCCTGGCGGCCGCGGAGGATCACGGCCAGCCGCTGTTTCTCGGGCAGCGCCTCGATCGCCTGGTCCAGCGCATCGTGGAATTCAGCCTGCGCCAGATTGTGATCAGCGCCGGGGATGCTGTGGTCGGCGAAGTGCCTGGGGGCGTCGTCCTCGTTCTCCTGCTCCATGCGCACCTCCTTGCGGCGGGAGCGGCGGCGGGTCTCATTGAAGACGAGGTTCCGCGTGATGGTGTACAGCCAGGTGGTGAACTTCGCCGTCGGCTCATAGCGCGGCGCGCTGCGCCACACGCGGATGAACACCTGCTGCGCCACATCGTGCGCGTCGTCCACATTGTTCAGCATGCGGGCCACCGTGCCGATGATGGCGTTCTGATGCAGCTCCACCAGCTTTTCAAAGGCCTTCATGTCTCCGTCCTTCACCCGCAGCATCAGCCGCACGCTCTCCTGATCCGACGACTCATCCACCACGTCCGTGGGAACAGACGCGGAGGCGGAGTGGGAGACGATCCGTTCCGGTTCGGGCATTCGAAAGGCGGGGAAGGGTGCCGCCAAGCTAGCGGTTAACATGGCCGCTGTAAACACAGCCCCTCCGGATTGGTTGCACACGAATTTTGAAGCATGGGGCGATGCCATGCCTGGAGTGTTTCGGGCCCGGTTTTGACAGGATTAACAGGATTCACAAGATGATGCAGGATTTTCCGGTCGTGGTTTGGGTGTCCCGCTTCGTGGCGCACCCGCCCAATCCTGGATAATCCTGTCAATCCTGTCCAACTGGCCCTCACCTGCCCCAGGCCCCCGCATGAAAATTTGACGCCCGGCACGCCACCGCTAGCGTTCCCACAGTATGATCAACGACCAGACCTGGGACACCACCTTTCGCGAACTCTTCGAGCGCTCCGCCAAAAAACACCGCGCCGGGGACACCGGCGGCAAGGACTGGTTCACAGCCGCCGACAAGGCCTTCCTCGACAGCATCGGCTACACTGAGCGTGAGTTTTACGACTTTGTGGACGACCACTGCCGTTACGGCGCGGAGGGGCCCACGCTGGAAACCTCCCTCCTCGTCGCCGCCGTGCGGCGTGACTATTTCCGCGTGGTGCTCGACGGCAAGCGCAGCGGCAGGATCGTCGCCCCTGAAACTCTTCCCCCCAAGGCGGCCGCCGTGGACGGCATCCGCTGGCTGCCCCGCCTCATCGTCAAGGCCCGCGCCAAGCTCAACGGCGAGATGGACCCCGACACCATGTACGGCTGCGGTGGCGACCGCGCCTTCTTTGAGGAGCACAGGCTTCACCCCGCCGACTTTCTCCGCGTCGCCTGGGCCGCAGGCGATGACGACCAGAAGATCATCGACTTCGTGAAGACGAAGAGGATGTGAGGGGTGGGGAATGACGAATGAAATCCGAATGCCTTGAAGGATGTTCGGAGTTT
The DNA here is from genome assembly GCA_964588755.1 of uncultured Prosthecobacter sp. Lineage (GTDB taxonomy): Bacteria > Verrucomicrobiota > Verrucomicrobiia > Verrucomicrobiales > Verrucomicrobiaceae > Prosthecobacter. The sequence continues at coordinate 24,147 of CAZPSQ010000064.1, forward strand.
CCGTGATCGTGGCGTGCGGAGGGAGCGCGAGCATGGCGGGAGTCCGCACGCCTGTTTCTCCTGGCGTGAGCAAGTGATCACCACGCGGCCACCTCGTCCATCGTCGATGGCGGGGGTGCTCCGACACATCCGCGCTTCATGCGAAGATCCTGCCCTGGCCTTTCAATGCCAGTCGCAACGAAGCCATTCAGGTTTCGTCATTCCGGTGCCACCGTCCGGCACTGGCTACTTCTTCGCCTCCGGCGCCTGCGCCTCCTTGTTCACCGCTTCCTTCTTCTGCTGCACCACCGCAGAGCTGACTTCCAGCAGCTTCGGGGCCTCGCCGCCTTTGGGCACGAACTTCAGGGCCACGCCGTTGATGCAGAAGCGGCGGTCGGTGGGTGTTCCAAATTTTTCTCCTTCGAACACGTGGCCCAGGTGGGCCTCGCAGCGCTTGCACACCGTT
>CAZPSQ010000065.1:0-24305 GCA_964588755.1 uncultured Prosthecobacter sp.
ATCGGCGGCTGGGGCGGCACGCTGGTGGGCATCTCCAGCATCGACGACATGGATGCCAATGAGAACAACACGCGCGGAAACGCCTACTTCAAAAACAACGTGTGGCACAAGGTGCGCATTGAGGTGCGGGACGAGGACCTCCGCGCATGGATCGATTCCAAGCTCTTCGTGAACACCAGCCTCAAGGGACGCAGGCTCGGCCTGCGCCCGGGCGACATCGAAAAGTGCGCACCGTTTGGCTTTGCCAGCTATGAAACACGGGCCCGCATCCGCGCCGTCACCGTACGCAGGCTGTAGGCACGGCGCACGGCGCGCTTGACCGCAGGACACGCGCCCGGTACGCTGCCGTGCATGGCAACCGAGCATTTTCAACAAGGCCAGGTGATTTTCCGCGAGGGCGACAAGTCCCAGGAGGCATATTTCATTCTCAGCGGGCAGGTGGAGATCACCCTGAACACCGCGCACGGCGTGCAAAGTCTGGCCAAGCTGGGCGGCGGGGAGATCTTCGGCGAGATGGGCATGATCATGGACCGCCCCCGCTCCGCCACTGCCACCGCCGTGGAGAACACCACGGTGGAGACCATTGCGGAAGACGATTTTGAGCGGGAAATCATCCAGCGCACCGACCGCCTGCACGTCTATCTGGCCACCTTGTTTGAGCGCATCCGCAAGACCGACCTGCTGCTGACGACCAGCACCAACGCCACCGTGCCGCTGACCACCACCCCCAGGCCAAAGCCGCCAGAGGCCAAGGAACCGGTGTTCCGCGTCAAGCTGCGCTCCTGCTATGATGCCACCGTCCTTGACCATGAACCCGTGGACAAGACCATCACCAAGCTGCCCTTCCGCATCGGCCGCGCCTACTTCGACACCGCCGTTTCCGCCCTCTCGCGCAACGATCTTTCCATCGAGGAGCCGCACCCCTACCAGCTTTCCCGCAACCATTGCGAGATCGACTACGAGCACGGCCACTTCATCCTGCGTGACCGTGGCAGCAAGCTGGGCACCTGGGTCAACGGCACCCGCGTCTCCGTGGACGACGGCTGCATCTCCTGCCCGCTGAAGATCGGCGAAAACAACCTCATCTTCGGCAACGGCGACAGCCCCCACCGCTACACGATCGTGATCACGGAGCTGCAATAGCAGCCCGCCAACGAATAGACTGGTTCTCAGGCGGCAAGCCTGGGAGTGTTCGGACTGCGAAACACCAAAACAAAAGACCAGGGAGATCACCCCCTGGCCTTTGCATTGAAACGATGACTGCTTGCTTCCAGCCTCAGTTGATCGGCTTGATCATGATGTCCTTGTAGAAAACAGTGCTCTTCGGGTCATGGCCTTGGAGGGCGATGGTGCCCTCGCTCAGCTTGCGGCCGGGCATGTTCTTCAGCTCCTTGGCGGGGTCCCAGCCTTCCGGCTCCGTGAAGTCCACCGTCACCTCGCCGTTGACCTTCAGCGTGATGTGCCGCCCTTCCACCTTGATGTCGTAGTCGAACCATTCGTCGTCCTTGCTCGGGGCCAGGGGCACCTTGATGTGTTTGCCCCCATCAGGCTCCTTCTGGCCTTCCAGCAGGGCCAGGATGTTGATCACGCCATACAGGCTGCCCGTCTTCTTCGGGTCCGTGTGGGTGCTGTTGACCTGGCACTCATAGCCCGCGTCCGGCCAGCCCTTGTCCTGGTACTTGGTGTGAATGTACACGCCGCTGTTGGAGCCTGCGGTGGTCTTGACCTTCATCTTCAGCTCAAAATTCTGGAAGCTGGCCGCGCCATCCGCGCCTGTGTAAAACAAATGCGCACGCCCGCCGCTCACCTTGAGCAGGCCGTCCTCCACGGAGAAAACACCGGGCACCTCGTCGTTCGACTTCCAGCCTGTGAGGTCCTTGCCATTGAACAAGGAGGTCCAGCCATCTTGGCCCTCCGCGGCGAAGGCGGCGGCGGACATCAGCAATCCCGCAAGAGCGGAGAGGGTTGTGAGTTTGATCATAGGGCCGCTGTTTTACAGCGTGGCCTCGGGCCTGTAAAGCACCCAACCAGGGAGAAGAACCACGGATCACCTGACTCTGGCAGGGTTGGCGGTGTCATCCGTGGAGGTCCGATGCCAGGCTCAGCCCGCCTTTTTCACCTTCTTCACGGCCGGTGCGCCCAGATGCTCCTGCAGCGTGTTGGCCGTGACGCCCAGGAATTTGGCGGTGCGGCCGCTGTCCTCGCTGAAGTGGCGGTAGGCCAGACGGGAAAGCTCGCGCTCCACCCAGGGCAGCAGCTCGATGTCGGGAGACTTTTCAGCCACGTTGACCAGCATGCTCAAGGCATCACGCATGCGGGTGACGGTGCTGGTGGAGGAGTGGTGGCGGCCACTGCCCTTGGCACCGACAGGAATGTCTGATGGGAGAAGGACGTCCGAATTGCACAGGGCGCAGGCCCGCTGGATGGTGTTTTCCAGCTCACGCACGTTCCCGGGCCAGTCGTAGGCCTCCAGGATGTCCAGCGCGTCGTCGGTGAAGCGCATCTGGGGGCCGCGACGGCGGACGGACAGGCGGTGCAGGAAGAACTCGGCCAGCAGCCTCACGTCCTCGCGGCGTTCCCGCAGCGGCGGGATGTGGATGCGGACAACATTGAGGCGGTAGAACAAATCCTCGCGGAAATTGCCCTTGGCCACCTCCTCCTCCAGGTTCTTGTTGGTGGCTGCCAGCACCCGCACGTCGGTTTTGAGCGTCTGGTTGCTGCCCACGCGGGAATATTGGCCTTCCTGCAGCACGCGCAGCAGCTTGCTCTGCACGGCCAGCGGCATGTCGCCGATCTCATCCAGGAAAAGGGTGCCGCCGTCGCACTGCTCAAAGCGGCCGATGCGCTGGTTCACCGCGCCGGTGAAGGAGCCCTTTTCATGGCCGAAAATTTCGCTCTCCAGCAGGTTGTCCGGGATGGCCGTGACGTTGATCGCCACGAACTCCTTCTGCGCGCGGGGGCTGAATTTGTGGATGGCTCCGGCGACGAGCTCCTTGCCGCAGCCGCTTTCGCCCGTGATCATGACCGGCGCATCCGAGCGGGAAACCCGGCCGATGAGCTTGAACACCTCCTGCATCGGCGCGGAACGGCCGATGATGGTCTCCTGAATGGACTCGGTGGAGACATCCGAGGCCTGGGCACGCGTGGCACGGCGTGCCTCGATGGCGCTGAGCGCGCTTTCCACCACGCTGCGCAGCTCGTAGGGCAGGCGCTCGCGGCCCAGCACATCATACGCCCCGAGGCGCATCGCCTCGATCACGTGGCTGGTGGTGGCCGTGCCGCTGAAGAGAATCACCATCGCGTGCGGATCTGTCTGCCGCAGCCGCTTCAGCAGCTCGATCCCGTTGGTTCCGCCCAGGCGGACTTCCCCCAGCACAAGATCCGCGCGCTTCTTCTGGTAGGACGCCAGCGCGTCCTCCGCCCGCTCAAAGGTGTTGATGCTCACCCCCGGCGCTTTCAGGTGCGATGCGGCCCACACCAGGAAATCTGCGTCTGAATCCACAATGATGAGGTGGGTGTCCGGGATGTCAGGCATTGGCGCGTGTTTCAGAAAGGGTTATGCAGCAAGAAATGGAAACGTCAAACTATCGTCACACCCCGCCGAACCGGCGGCTGCGCTGGTGGAAGGCCCGGATGGCCGTCTTCAGGTCGTCTTTGGAAAAATCCGGCCACCATTTTTCGGTGACGTAAAACTCCGTGTAGCTGAGCTGCCAGAGCAGGAAATTTGACAGCCGCATTTCGCCGCTGGTCCGGATCATGAGGTCAGGATCAGGGTAGTAGCGCGTGTAGAGATGCTTGCTGAACACCTCCACGTCCACCATCGCCTTGTCCAGGTGTCCCCGCTCGATGCTCTGCAGCAGGCTCTTCACACCGTCCACAATCTCCTCCCGGCCGCCGTAGCTGAGCGCCAGGATCAGGGTCAGCCCGGTGTTCTGTGAAGTGGCCTCAATGCAGCGGTGCAGCTCGTTCTGGCAGGATTCCGGCAGGTCATGCAGGCGGCCGATCGCCTGGAGGCGCACATTCTGCTTCATCATCAGCGGCAGCTCGCCCCGCAGGAAGATTTCCAGCAGCTTCATCAGGGCCTCCACCTCGCGCTTGGGACGCTTCCAGTTTTCGGAGGAAAAAGCATACAGGGTGAGGAATTCCACCCCGATCTCCCCGCAGCATTCCACCACCCGCCGCACGGTCTCCGCTCCGGCACGATGCCCCTCCGTGCGCGGCAGCCCGCGCTCCTTTGCCCAGCGGCCGTTGCCGTCCATGATCATGGCGATATGGCGGGGAACAGGCTTCAAGTCATCATTGGGGCGGCTCATGCGGGCGCGAAATTTACCGTACGTTGCAGTTCGCACAACCAGTTCACGCCTCTGAGACGCAGTTCTTGACCCGGAGAACATTTCATTTTCAACCTGCTGCACACAAAGCCCTCGCGCCGGGACCGGGGGCGTGCCTTAGTTTTCCACGCCATGAACCACGGCACCACGGCAAGCCTCATCTGCCCGGCCTGCGGGCAGCCCTTTCTCTCCATGCAGCATGCCATGGCGGGGATGACGCAGTGCCCGCACTGCGCGCACACCGCCCCGCGCGCCCAGTTCGGCACGCAGTCCCAGGTGGCAGGGGTGGCGCATGTGCTGCGGCGCGTGGCCCAGGCACCGCCCCCGCAGGCGCACGGGATGCACATGCAGTCTCCGCCACAGCAGCAGCCGTCCCCCTTTCAGCCGCAGACTTATCCCCCGGGGCCTGCGGCACAGCCTTCTTTTCAGTTTCAGCCACCCGCGCAGCCGTGGCAGCCAGCCCCCCCTGTGGCTGCCCCCGCACATGCTGCGCCGCAGCCGTTTGCGGCCCACATCACGCGCGGCACGTTGCAGCATTCCCAGGCGCTGATGCCAGTGCACACACCGCCCCCGCCCGCGGAATATGTGGAGCCGCACCGGTCGCAAGCCTCGCCGTGGCGTGGGCCGCTTTTCCTGCTCGCTTTCGCGGGCGCCTGCTCTGTCAGCTTATGGCTGTGGTGGGATCACACCCACGACACGGCTCCAGCCCCGCCAGCCACCGTCCCGGTGGCCGAGCCGGTGCCAGAGGTGCGCAAGGCTGTGGCCGTGCCCGCCCCGCCGGCCCCAATGACCCTGGAGGACACCCAGGCCTTTGCCGCAGACGCCAAGACGCTGGTCACAGACTTTTTTGCCGCCACAACACCGGAAGCACGCGCCGCGTGCGTCCATGATGCCGCGAAACACAGCGCGGAGATCGAGGCTTTGTTTGGAGCTAAAATCGAGCTGCGTCAGCTCGCGAAGCTTCCCAGTGTCATCCAGGCCCTGCCGGGCGGCGGGCATGTGCCATTGTTCAAGCTGATCACCTCCCAGCGCGCCAACGGCGCCCTGCTGCGGCTGGAGACGGGCGCGGACGGCAAACGCCGGTTGTCATGGCCCCTGCTGGCAGAGACACACCAGGACGCGCTGGGGCAGTTTTTACGCCAGGACTCCCCCGCCCCCGCCTGGTTCCATGTCGCCATGCGGCCCAGCCACGGCCTGGACCTGCCTGCTGAACTGCGCTCCAAGTACCTGACCTTTGATGTGCAGACCTCCGCCACCAGCGAGCCGCACTTCGTGGCCTGCGTGGAGCGTGACACCCCCCTGGCACGCTTTCTGGACCGCGAGTCTGACTGGGGCAAAGTTTACCTGTCCCGCCTGCTGGTGCGGAAACTGGACCTCCCGGCGGACTCCCCCTGCATGATGATTGTGGCCTGCGAAGGTGCCTCGGAACGGTAACATTCCACCCCTCAGCTCAAAGAAGAAAGGACCAGGCAGCGCCTGGTCCTCCCGTTGTGTCAGTCTTCAGCTTTTTGGGGGACTTCTTCAGCCGTCCTTGGACTCGCTGCCGCCGGAGCGCTTCTCATCCTCACGGGCCAGTTCCTCGAGGGTCTTTTCCTCGTTCGGTCTGGCGTCAGGCTCATCATCGGGCATCTGGGAGCTCTGGTCCTCGCCCTGGTAATAGTCGTCCTCGACGGGCGCAGGTTTTTCCACCTCCGGCGGCGGGGCAGACGGTGAGGCGGACGGCTTCTTGTAGTCCTTTCGGGAGCTGTCCTTGTCGTCGTCGTCATCGTCATCGGCAGACGACCAGGGGTTGTAGTTCTCGTTGTCCCAGTCGTCGCTGCCCTCCTTCTCCAGCTCCTTCTCGTCCTTCTCGATCTGGGCGTAGTACTCGGGATAGGCAGCGCGGTCCTTCTTCTCCATCATGTAGGCCAGCCAAATGCAGATGGCGTAGAGGACGTACAGAGGCCCGGACATCAGCATCATCGTGAGCACATCCGGCGTCGGCGTGATGATGGCGGCAAACAGCGCGATGGCCACCAGCGCGTGACGCCAAGTCGATATCATGATCCTGAAGTTCAGGAAATCCAGCTTCACCAGCGCCATGACGATCACCGGCAGTTCAAAAGAGATTCCGAAAACCAGGATGAACCTTGTCGCAAAGGTGATGTACTGGCTCAGTTCCCACATCTGCTTGGCACCCAGGGACTCAGCGAACTGGTCAAAGAACAGCAGCGCCTTCGGCAGCACCACCCAGTAGCCAAAAAGGGTTCCGGTGAGGAACAAGCCGGTGCCAATCCCAATGGCGGGGAACAGCAGCTTCTTTTCATTGGGCTTCAGCCCCGGGAGGATGAATTGCAGCAGAAAAATCAGCAGCAGCGGGAAGGAGATGATCACCGCCGCAATGAGCGAGACATTCACCGCCATCATGAAGGGACCTGCCACATCCGTGTTGATCAGGTAGCCCTTGGCCTCCTCCAGATCCTTGACCAGCCCCGAAAGCACAAGGGGGTACAGGATGGCCTGGAACAGCTCCTTGTAGAACACAAAGGTGCCAATGGTGGAGGCCACCAGGGTGACCACAATGCGCACGATCATGGTGCGCAGGTCCTCCAGGTGCTCCATGAAGGGTTTTTCCTCATCCCCGCTGCCGCTGAGGTTCAGCGCGACTTTTTCGCGGACTTTGAAGACTTTTTGAAGAATGCCGGACCACATAGGGGTGAGAAAAATGGGGGTGGGGAGCGCCGGAACTAACGGCTACAGCAGCCCTTTGGCGGCGAGTCGTGCGTAAAGAGCCAGTGACAGGGCGTTGGTGATCGCATTGGCAGCAATCATCCCACGCAGTTCTCCCGCACTGACAAACCGCACGTCGCTGATGTGCTCGCTTCCATCCGGCTGGGGACGGCTGACGACGCACACGGGCTTCGCTATGAAGAGGTAAACGATCTCATCGGTAAAACCTTGCGAAGGAAAAAACCAGCCCAGCGACTCCACGCTCCCCTTCTCCGGGTCCACCGCGCAGCCGCACTCCTCACGCAACTCATTATGAATGGTGTGCAGCACGGACTCGCGGGTCACGGAGGAGTCGATCTGGCCGGCGGGAAATTCCCACATCGTCTGCATGACGGGCAGGCGCTCCTGGTGCAACAAGACAAAACGCCCGTCCTCCAGCATGGCGGCAATGGCCACGGCCGCCTTCCGCCTGACCACCATCCAGGGCACATCCTTTTCGCGGAAAGGCGTCAGGTAGCGGGCCTCCTCCACGCTCACATGCGGATTTTCAAACACCACCCTGCTGCTGGTCTTCTGCCAGCCGGGCTCCTGATTGGGGAGATAAAGGTCAAAATCCGGGATCTGCATGCCTGGGGCGCTCACGGGTTCAGGGCCGCGCGCCACCGCGCGAGCTGAGTTTTCACGTTTTGGGGCGAGGGGGCGCCGATGCCTTTCCGGGCATGCATGGCGGTTTCCAAGTTCAGGCAGGCAGAAACGTCCGCCTCAAACGCGGGGGAGAAGCGCTGAAACTCGGCCAGCTCCATGTCGCCAAAGCCACGCTTTTCCTCGATGGAGTAGGCCACCAGCTTGCCGATGACCTCGTGGGCCTGACGGAAGGGAACTCCGTGATTGACGAGGTAGTCGGCCAGATCTGTGGCCAGCAGCATGGGATCGCTGGCGGCGGCAGTGGTCTTCGCGGCGTTCACATCCATGCCGCTGATCATCTCGGTGAAGACCTCCAGCGCCAGACGAATGGTGTCGATGGAGTCAAACAGCGGCTCCTTGTCCTCCTGCAGGTCGCGGTTGTAGGTCATGGGCAGCCCCTTCACCAGGGTCAGGATGCTCATGAGGTTGCCGATCAGCCGCGCTGACTTGCCACGCGTCAGCTCCGCCACGTCCGGGTTCTTCTTCTGCGGCATCAGGGAGGAGCCTGTGGTGTGCGCATCGCTCAACGTCACAAAGGCAAACTCCGCGCTGGCCCAGAGGATGACGTCCTCGCTCAGGCGGGAAAGATGTACCCCCAGCAGCGAGATGCCGAAAAGCAACTCCGCGATGAAGTCCCGGTCGCTGACGGCGTCCATGGAGTTCTGCGTCACACTGGCAAAACCGAGCTGCTGCGCCACAAACTCGCGGTCCAGGATGATCGTGCTGCCCGCCAGCGCGCCAGAGCCCAGCGGCATCACATTGAGGCGCTTCTGGCAGTCCTGCAAACGCCCGGCGTCGCGCTCCAGCATCTCCACATAAGCCAGCAGGTGGTGCCCCCAGAACACGGGCTGCCCGCGCTGCAAATGGGTGTAACCCGGCATCACCACCCCCTCGCCACGCTCCGCACACTCCACCAGCGCCGCCTGCATGGCCCGCACCAGTTTGACAATGGTGTCAATGTTGTCCCGGCAGTACAGCCGGATGTCCGTGGCGATCTGGTCATTCCGGCTCCGCGCCGTATGCAGCTTGGCGCCTGCCGGGCCGATCCGCTTCGTCAGCTCCGCCTCGATGTTCATGTGCACATCTTCCAGCGCCTCCTTAAACTCAAAGTGCCCGGCCTCGATCTCTGCGCGGATCGCCAGCAGCCCGGCCTCGATCTTGTGCTGCTCCTCGGCGGTGAGGATGCCGGCCTTCAGCAGCCCCTTGGAGTGGGCGATGGACCCAGCAATATCGTGGGCGAACAAACGCCAGTCAAACGACACGGACTCTCCATAGCGCTGCACAAGGGCGCTGGTTTCCTGGGCAAATCGGCCTTTCCACATATATTTTTAAGGGCGCGCAGACTAGCGGCTTTCAGAACCGGCGCAACCACCGGGGTTTTCACTTTTCACCCCGCAATTCGGCGATCAATGCCCGGCGCGCCGTGTCGAGCCCCTTGTAGCGGGCCATTTCCCCGGACATGGTCTCCAAGGCCAGTTGCAACCGGGACGCAAGACCTGGAATGGCCGCCAGATGGTCCAGACGGTGATTGCTGACACGAATGCCGAAGAGGATGGTCCCCGTGGCTGGCAGGCGGGTCAAAAACTGCTGCTCCAGCCGCAGCCATGTGGTGCGCAGCTCCGCATCCCCACCCAGGCGGCGAATGGGGACAGCAGGGTGGTGGTTGAGGGCAGGGTCGGCCGCCAGGCCCCAGTTGTCCCGCTCCCACGCGGCACCGGGGGCCAGACGAGTGAGAAAGGTGCTGATCTGACCGCCCAGACGGCCCTGCAAGCCGGGGACCGGGCCATGGACCTCATGCAGCGGCCGGCCAAGCTTGTCCTCCAAGGCCCAGCCAGAGGGGAAAATGACCGCGCCACCCATGACCGGATGTGACCGCAGGCCATCCCCCGACAAGAGTATCCAGTCTGGTTCCAGCGATGTTGCCGCCTGCTCCGCGGTCATCGGACGCGGGGCGATCAGCCGGATGGCCTCGCAAACCCCAGCCTCCCCCTCTGGGAGGATGCTCAGGTAGCGCCGGGGTGTTTCTGCCAGCCAGCGCCGCCTTTCCGCCAAAACAGCCCCAGACTCAGCAGAAGGCGTCCAGAAACGGCTGACATCGCCAGGGCGCAGGTTCATCTGCAGCCGGTGGCCGGCATCAGGGAGGAGGCGGAACCAGTCAGGCATGATCAGCGACGGTGGCGGAAAGCCGCACATTGTCCTCTGCCAGAGGAGCCTTGAGCCCCAGGAGCACGCGCACACCGCGTTTGATGTCCTCCACCGCGATGTAGCACAGCGGGACCAGGAAGAGCGTGATGACCGTGGCAAACAGGCTGCCATAGCCCATGGCGACCGACACCGGGGTCAGGAACTGCGCATGGGTGCTCTGCGCCCCGTTGCTGAAGAAGAATGGTGCCATCTTGGCCAGCCAGGTCCCGTCAAAAATCAGCGGCACCAGGCCAAAGAAAGTGGTGATTTGGGTGAGGAAGATGGCGCGGAAACGGGACACGCCGCCATGTTGCACCGCCTGCCGGATGGGCACGCCCTCATCCTTGAGATGATTGATCTCGTCCACCAGCACCAGCGTGTCGTTCACCACCACGCCGCAGACCGCCAGCATGCCGAAGAAGCTCATGAGGCTGACCGGCAGCCCATGAAAAAGATGCCCGACGACCGCCCCCACAAGTCCAAACGGAACCACCAGCAGCACAATGAAGGGCTGGGTGTAGCTTTTAAAGGGGATGGCCATCAAAGCGTACATGGCCCCAACAATGAGCAGGCTGGAGACCAGCAGTTTCCATGAGCTTTCCTTTTGGGCCCGGGCCTCCCCCTCAAAGGTCCATTTGATGTGCCCATGGCTGGCCAGAAGATTGTCCAGATAGGACCCCAGCCCCTGCCGGAGCTGGGTCAGGTCCGTGTTCTTCTTGTCCACATCCGCGGTGATGTTCAAAGCACGCTTGCGATCCACCCGCCGGATGCTGGTGAAGCTCTTGACCACAGTGGCCTCGGCCACGCGTTGGAAAGGCATTTCCAGACCGCCCGGCAGGCGGACGCGCATGGACTCCAGCGTGGCCAGGCTCTTGCGGTCCTCCCTCGGCAGGCGGAGCATCACCTTCACCTCGTTGCGGCCGCGCTGGATGCGCTGCACCTCGTCGCCATAAAACGACTGGCGCACCTGCCGCGCGAGGTCGTTCACCGTGATGCCGTACTGCCTCGCCTCGGGCTTGAGCCGGAGCTGGATCTCGCTGCGCCCGGAATCCAGCGTGTCGTTCACATCAAAGACATTCGGCAGCTGCTGCAGGTGCGCTTTGATCTTGGCGGACATGGCCAGCAGCTCGTCAGGGTCCGCCCCGACCAGCTGGATGTTCACAGGATCGTTGTCGCGCATGATCTCCGCCTTGAAGGCGATCTCCTCCGCGCCCACGATCTTGTCCACCCGGCGCCGCCACTCGTTGGACATCTCCACCGTGTCCGCCGCCATGGAGCGCTCCTCCGGCCCGTAGGTCTCCATGATCACCGTTCCCATGTGGGAACTGCCGGTCCTCGGTGTGCTGCCGCCGCGCGAAAGGGTGCCGCCAGTCAGGGACATGATGTGCTTCACCACGGAGCGGCCGTCCGGGGAGCTGTACTCCTTCTGCATCTGCTGGGCGATCTCGTAAATGCGGGAGATCTCCCGGTCCGTCACCTCAAACGGCGTGCCGTCCAGCATGGTCAGCCGGCATTCGATGCGCTCGCTCGGGATGCGCGGAAAGTAGGTGGAGGGAATGCGCCCGCTTTGATAAAAGCCGAACATCACCGCCAGTCCGCCGAACAACAAGGCCAGCACGGCGTAGGTGTGCCGCACCGCGAACCCGATGGCCGGACGGTAGGCGGTGTCGATGAACCATTTCAGGCTGCGGTCGGAAAAGCGGTGCACCGGCGCCAGCAGGTCCCCCGCCCGGCCCAGGAAGGGATGCGCCAGATGACTCGGCAGGATCAGCTTTGTCTCCACCAGCGCAATCAACATCACCGTGATGAAGATGATCGCAATGGGCTTGAACATCGAACCCCAGTCGCTGGAGTCCAGCGCCATGGGCAAAAAGGCGATCACCGTGGTCAGCACGCCAAACGTGATCGGCACCGCCATGCGCCGTGTGCCGGTGATGGCGGCGTCCAGCGGGGACATCCCGCTCCTGCGCAACTGGTCGCAGTACTCGCTGATGACGATCGCATCATCCACCACGATGCCCAGCACCAGGATGAAGCCCATCAAGGAGGACAGATTGATCGCCACCCCCAGGTAAGGCATCAGCGCGATCGCGCCGAGGAAGCTCATCACCATGCCCACCGCCACCCAGATGACGGCCTCCAGGCGCAGAAACAGCCCCACACAAATAAACACCAGAATCAGGCTGCTTTGGGCATTCTGCAGCAGGAGGTCGATGCGGCCCTGCACAATTTTGGAACGGTCGTTCCAGTAGTCCAGGCTCACGCCCTGCGGCAGGCGCTGGTTCATCTCCTTGATGTAGTCCTTCACCCGGCCGCCAATCGTGATGGCGTTCTGCGCCCCTTCCCGCATCACGGTGATCAGCACGCAGCGCCTGCCGTTGAGGCGCAGCATCAGCGGGTTTTCATCGAAGCCGTCCAAAATTTTGGCGATCTCCCCCAGCCGCACCTTGGTGCCGTCGGCACGGGAGACCACGGGGACATTGGCGTAGTCCTCGCCAGTGTAGGCGCGGCCGCGCGTGCGGATGGAGACATCCCCCGACTCCGTTTTCACCACGCCGGCTGGCAGGTCGATGGCGCTGGCACGTATGGCCGCGCTAAGGGACTCCAGCGTCAGGCCATATTTGCGCAGATTTTCATTCTCCACCTCGATGGAAATCTCATCCGGCCGCACGCCGCCGAGTTCCGCGTGGGAGATTCCAGGCAGGCCGGAAAGATCGTCCCGCACCTGCTCCGCCAGCTTTTTGATGTCCCGCTCCGCCATGTCCGCGCTGAGAATCACGGTGATCACGGAATGGAAGGAGTCGTCCACCTGGATCACCGGCTTCTCCGCCATGGCGGGCATGTTGGAGATCGCATCGACACGGATTTTCACATCATCCAGCACCATGCGGGGGTCGATGCCCTCCTGCACCTCCACCATCACCGTGCCGCCGCTGGCGCCGGCCGTGGAGTTCACATGCTTGATGCCGCCCACCTGCTGGATCGCCTCCTCAATCTTCAGCACAATCGTCTCCTCCACCTCGTCCGGCGTGGAGGCCGGATAGGGCACATTGATGGAGATGAAGCGGGAGGGCGTGTCAGAAAACACCTCCACCGGAATCTTGTCCTGCCACAACGTGTAAGCCCCCCAGGCCATGATGCTGAACATCAAAAGGTTGGCGGCGACACCATTGCGGGCAAACCAGGCGATCATAGAGGCGGAAAATCAGGAAAAGGGAAAACGGCCCAGGAAGGGCCGGAAGATCACTACCTGCCACGATTTCCGCCACATGCGCACAAAAAAGCCGGACTGATCACTCAGCCCGGCTTGGGAGTTTGCAGGGAGTCCCTGTTGAAGATTAGTGCTCGTAACCAGACTCGCCGTGTTCGGCAAGGTCGAGACCAGTTTCTTCCACTTCAGGCTCGACACGCAGCCCGACAACGACGTTCACGATGAGGGCGATCACCACCGTGGCAACCACGCTCCAGACGGCAGTCACGCCGACGGCCTTGAGCTGTTCCACAAGGATGTTCACACCTTCCTTCTGAAGACCGTCCACCACACCACTGATCTCAGGATTGGCATACACACCGGTGAGGATGGCGCCCAGGGTGCCTCCCACGCCGTGCACGCCGAAGGTGTCCAGCGCGTCGTCATAGCCAAACCACTTCTTCAGATAGGCCACTGCGATGAAGGGGACGAAGCCGCCCAGCACACCGAACACGATGGAGGCCCCCACCGAGACGAAGCCAGCGGCAGGAGTGATGGCCACAAGACCGCCGATCACGCCGGAGGCGAAACCGAGCACCGAAGGCTTGCCCTTGAAGATCCACTCGGCCACGCCCCAGGTCAGGCCTGCGATGGCGGCGGCAAAGGTGGTGGTGGCAAACGCGTTGCCCGCGATGCCGTCAGCAGCGCCGGCGGAGCCAGCGTTGAAACCATACCAGCCCACCCAGAGCATGCCGGTGCCGACAGCCGTCAGAACCACACTGTGGGGAGCCAGGGGCTCCTTGCCGTAACCCTTGCGCTTGCCAAGCATGATGCAGAGCACCAGGGCGGAGAAACCGGAGGTCATGTGAACGACCGTGCCGCCAGCGAAGTCGATGGCGCGGATGGTGGTGGCCAGATAACCGCCGCCCCACACCATGTGGGCGAATGGCAGATACACAGCGAACAGCCACAGGACCACGAACACCAGGACCGCGAGGAACTTCATGCGCTCGGCGATCGCACCGACGATGAGAGCCGGCGTGATGATGAAGAAGGTGAGCTGGAAGCTTGCGAAGATGTTCTGAGACACCGTTGGAAGCGTTCCCGCGTCACCGCCCACGCCTGCAAAGAACATGGCCGACGTGCCCCCGATGAAGGCGTTCCCCTCCGTGAAGGCCAGGCTGAAACCAATCGCCCACCAGATGATGCTGGCAATGCCCGCGATCGCAAAGATCTGGGCAAAGACCGACAGCACGTTCTTTTTACGGACAATGCCACCATAGAACAGAGCCAGGCCCGGCAATGACATGAAGATGACGAGCGCCGAGCTGGTGAGCATCCACGCGTTGTCACCTGAGTTGACCCCCGCCCCCTTTTCCTCAAGAGCCGTGATTCGTTCCTCAATGCTGGCACTGGGTGCGGCTGCTTCAGCCGGCGCGGCGGGCGCGGGAGCCTCAGCAACCGCGGCAGCCGGGGCCGGAGTTGCAGGAGCGGCCGCATCCTGCGCGTGGACGCCGCCCGTCACCAGGGCGGCCATGGTCAGTATTCCGCACGCGAGGGTGCGCCAGCGAGGCAGTTTCAATGTCATGGAGTGTTAGTTGGAGCTTGGTTGATTCTCCGGTAAAACAGCCTTGAACAGGCCTTGCCGGAGGCGAACTCATTTTTAAGCATCAAACGTGCCAACTTTTATTTTATCCATTTCAACAAAAAAACTCCCCGGTCTGCCGACCGGGGAGTTCAGAACTGACAATCTTGCCTGGCAGTCTCTTTAGTGGGACTGGAAGTTCGGGTAGGCCACGTTCCCGTGCTCGCCAATATCCAGACCTTCGGATTCTTCCTCAGGGCTCACACGCAGCCCCATGATGATCTTCAGGACCAGGAACAGCACGAAGGCGAAGATGAAGGTGAACACGCCATAGGCCACGATGGCCTTGATCTGGCTCATGAGCTGAGGCATGCCAGCCTTGGCACCGAAAATGCCGACGGCGAGAGTGCCCCAGATGCCGCACACCAAGTGGACGGAGATGGCCCCCACCGGATCGTCCAGCTTGACCTTGTCAAAGAACAGCACGGAGATCACCACCAGCACGCCAGCGATTGCACCGATGTAGATTGATGTGGCCGGCCCCATCTGGTCCGCTCCAGCCGTGATGCCCACCAAGCCCGCCAGGATGCCGTTCAGCGCCATGGAAAGGTCAGGCTTCTTCATGAAAATGACCGAGGCCAGGGCAGCTGCAACTCCACCGGCAGCAGCGGCGAGGCAGGTCGTCACCAGCGTGAGGGAAACCAGCGCAGGATCAGCCGAAAGCACGGAGCCGCCGTTAAAACCAAACCAGCCGAGCCAGAGAAGGAAGACGCCAATGGTGGCCAGAGGCATGCTGTGGCCCAGGATGGGCTTGATCTTGCCTTCCGCAGTGTATTTGCCAAGACGAGGCCCAAGCAGCAGCACACCCGCAAGAGCACCCCAGCCACCAACAGAGTGAACCAGCGTGGAACCAGCGAAGTCATAGAATGGCGTTTCCAGACGGTTGAGCCAGCCATTGCCCCACTTCCAGCTTCCCGCGATCGGGTAGCAGATGGACACAAAGATGATCGAGAACACCATGAAGGTGCTCAGCTTCACACGCTCCGCCACCGCACCAGAGACAATCGTGGCCGCCGTGGCGGCAAACATGGCCTGGAACAGGAAATCAGTCCAGTAGGTGTAGCCCACATTGTAGGCGGAAGTCACGCCCGCCTCGTCGGTGGTGACACCAAAACCGCCGAACTTGAACCAGAACTGGGAATCCCCGTCCTCAAAGCCTGGATACATGAGGTTAAAACCACACAGCGCGTAGGTCAGCAGGCCGATGCAGGGGATCAGCGTGTTCTTGAACAGAATGTTCACCGTGTTTTTGGACTGGGTGAGGCCCGACTCCACGCAGGCAAAACCCAGATGCATGATGAAGACCAGGGAGGCCGCAATCATCATCCAAAGGTTGTTGGTCGTGAACAGCTCAATAGACGGACCCTCGGCCTCCGAGGCGGGAGCTTCTGCCGGTGCCGCAGGCGTTGCAGCAGCTGCTGCTGCTGCAGGAGGAGGCTCTGCCGGCGGAGGCGGGGTTGGGGCGGGATCAGGCGCCGGAGCCGGAGCCACTGCTGCGGCAGGGGCTGCCGGAGGCGCGGCATCCTGCGCATGAACTTCGCCCAAGTTAAACGCAAGGGAGGTGATGGCGGCCAAGGCCATGAAGGCGATGCCGCTCCTGTTTCGGGTGGGTGTGTGTTTGAGCATAAGTCGGTAGTTGGAGGGACTCCAAAACCATGAATTAGCATCGCCCATGCCAAGTCCGTTTTGGATTTGGATTCCCCCTTGTCTCCCGCCCCTCAAAAAGTGACATTCACCTGGGGAAAAGCGTGGTTTTCAGACATGAAAAAGGCGGATGGCAACTGCCATCCGCCTTTTCTTTAGTCCGGTGATTTCCACCAGCTGCCACAGGCCCGAAGATTATTTCGCAAACGGACTCACCGCCATCTTCTTGAACTCCTCGGCCACCTTGGCCACACCACCCTTGGGACCGGTGAGCTTGAGGAACACATTGTTCTCTCCCGCGGGAATGATGGCGCCCAGCATCGTGAAGTTTTCCTGCGGGCCCTTGCCGGCCATCATGTCGTTGAACGTGCCGGTGGCCGTCACCAGCGTCACCTTCGTGCCGTTGGCGTCCAGCTCCTCCACCTTCGACTCAGGCTTTGGCTCAGCCGCGAACTGCTTCAGCCAGCGGTCCACATTGGCCTGCACGCCAGCCGCCGCGCCGAAGGCGAAGACGCCGATTTGAATGGCCTGCTCCTCGCCCTCCACCTTGATCTCAATGGTGGCCAGCCGCATGGAGCTGCTGCTGGGCACCTTCGTCCAGGTGGCGGGATGCTTGAACGTGAGGCCGGAGGCCTCCAGCGTGGCGGAGTCTGCGGCAGGCGCCGAGATGGCAAGGCCCAGCGCAAGGAGGGTGGTGGCAAGGATATGTTTCATGAGAATGAGCGCGTGTCGTGTGGTTGGACAGGGTCAGATCACGGGGTCACATGCATCACCCCGCGCATGAGCAGCCAGTGGCCCGGGAAGGTGCAGATGTAGGGGTAGTCTCCAGCCTCGGCAGGAGCCACGAACTCGACAGTTTCGGTCTGGTTCGGCTGCACCAGCTTGGTGCTGGCCAGGATGTCGCCCTTGGCGGCGTCCGGGATGTAGTTCTTCGCCATCGCCTGCGGGTCGGTGAGCATGGCGTTGGCCATGGCGCCGACGGCGTCCACCTTGCCAGGACGGAGGAGAAGGAAATTGTGCGGCTGCGGTGCGATGCTGCCCGTGTTTACCAGGGTCAGCTTCACCTTCTGGCCGGCCTTCACGGTCAGCTCGGTCTTGTCATAGCCGAGAGGGTTCTGCGGATGGGGCTTGAGCTCCAGGGTGGCAACGTCCGCGTCCTGCGCGAAGACGGGAAGGGCCAGGGCAGCAAGGGCGGTGAGGAGGAGGCGGGTATGCTTCATGGATGTGTTTGGGGTGGGTTTTACGGGGAAAGTCATAATCGGGCCGTGACGGGCCTAGTTTTCAACTACTTTTGCTGGCGGTTCCCCGCCCCCGTTGGATACCGTGCCAGCCCCCGCCATGCGCCTGCTTGCCGTCCGTCTCCAAAATCTGAACTCCCTCAGCGGGACGCATGAGGTGCGTTTTGACACCGAGCCGCTGGCTGCGGCGGGCGTGTTCCTCATCACTGGCGCCACGGGTGCGGGCAAATCGACCCTGCTGGATGCGATGACCCTGGCCTTGTACGGCCGCGCGGCGCGTTATGGCAATGACAAGGCGGATGAGATGATGAGCCGCCACACGGCCGAATGCCTCGCCGAGGTGGAATTCGAAACAGGCGGCAAGGAGCTGCGCGCCACTTGGCGGCTGCGCAGGGCACGCGGCAAGGCCGACGGCAAGCTACAGCCGGTGGAGCGCCGCCTTTCCCACGCCCGCACGGGCGAAATCCTGGCCGAGAAGTCAGGGGAAATGGACCGCCTGATCGAAGACATGACCGGCCTGGATGCGCAGCGCTTCCTGCGCTCCGTGCTGCTGGCGCAGGGGCAGTTTGCCGCCTTTTTGAAGGCGAAGCCAAACGAGCGGGCAGACCTGCTGGAAAAGATCACCGGCACCGAAATCTACAGCGAACTCTCCAAGCTCGCCCACGAAACCCACAAGACCAGGGACGAGGCCGCCCTGCGCCTTCGCCTGAGCCTTGGGGCCTTGAACATCTTGAGCGACGAGGCCCGGGCCGCGCTGGAAGCACGCGCAACAGACACCAGGAACACTGTGACGCGCCTCCAAGCCGAAAGCCAGGCCACAGGAAAGCGCCTGGGCGAGCAACGCGAACTCCTGCAACGACAGCGCGAGCGCGACAGCGTGGCACGGGACCTCGTCAAAATCGTCGAAGGCGAACGCCAGCTTAAAGAAACCCAGGCAGAGGCCGCCGCCGGGGTGCACCGCGCCCAGGCTGCCGCCGCCGCCGCCAAGGAGGCGCACGCAGGCCGTGCCCCATTGTGGGAACAGGCGGCAGGCATGACCGCGCAGAGCACGCAGTTGGAGGACCAGCTGGAGAAAAGCCGTGCTCTTTACCAATCCCGGCACAAGGACCTTAAGGCGGTGACCATGCAACGGGAGGCGGCGGAAAAGACGCTTGCCACCCACAACACGGCTTCCGAAGCCCTGACCGTCTGGCTCCAGCAAAACGCGGAGGACGCGGAACTGGCAGACAAGCTGCCCAAACTCCGCGCCTCCCTACGTGACTGGCGCACAGCCTTCGAAAAACTTCAGGAAGGACACCGCCTGCACACCGAGGCCGCCACGCTCACCGCACAGCTCTCAGATGCTGCGGCGGCCATGGCCAGCCTGGCAAAAAAGATCGCCGACGGCACCGCCAACGCCACCGCCACACGCAAAAAACTTGAGGACCTGATCCTGGCCCGTGACACCCAGCGGAAGCTGACAGAGCATGCCGCGCAAGTCGCCAGCTTTGACGAACAGCGCCACGATTTGACACCGGGCGGGGCATGCCCCCTGTGCGGCGCGCTGGAGCACCCGTATGCTGCGGCACCCGCCTCCTTCAAATCCCAGCTCAGCGACGCACGAAAGCTTCTGGCAGAACTGGAGCAGCAACACCAGACGCTGACCCGCAACCTGGCAGCCGAGGAGCGCAGCCAGGCCCGTGTCGAAACAGAGCTCTCCGCGGAGCAAAAACACCACGCTGATCTCCACAGCCGCCTCAGCCTGCTGGAGGCCCCGACCGACGCCACCTTGGCAGAAATGGAAAACGCCGAGACAACCCAGCGCCCCGCAGACGCCAAGACCCCCGACGAGGCAGAGCGCGGTCTCGGCGCCCTGGAGCAGCGCGCCCGCCAGTTTTCCCAGAAGCGTGACGAGTCCCGCGCCGCCGAAGGCCAGCGCCTGAAACTGGAAGGCCATGTGCAGTCAGCAGGACAAGAGGAGGCCGCCAGAACCCAGCGCCTGGAGGAACTGAAGGCCGAAGGCGTTGCCTTGAGAACAGAAGCCGACGTATTGAAGCAGAAGCTCACCCTGCTGCTGGGAGCCAGGGGTCTGGCCGAAGATCGCCAATGGCACGACTCCCAGGTTTCCACGGCGGAGCATGCCCTGCGTGACGCGGAAACCAGGAGGAACAGTGTGGAAACCAGGATCGCCACCGAGAAAGCCCGGCTGGAACAACTGGAGGCACGGAAGACCGAGCTGGACCAGCAACTGGCGGGACATGAGACGGCCAGCCCTGAGACTGTCCAAACACTGGAGTCTGACTCGCAACGCCTGAGCGATGCCCTGGGCACCCAGCAGAAGGAGCTGGGCTCCCTGGAGCAGCAATGCCGCAGCGATGATGACGCACGCAAACGCCGGGACGCCGGCGGTGCCGAGCTGAAAAATGCCGAGGAAGAATCCCTGCGCTGGGGCCGCTTAAAGGAGCTGATCGGCTCCGCAGACGGCGCCAAGTTCGCCCGCTTCGCCCAGTCCCTGACTCTGCGTCACCTCATCAGCCTCGCCAATGAGCATCTGAAAACACTGGCCGGGCGCTACCGGCTGATGGCGGCTCCGGGTGATGACCTGGACCTCCGCATCGTCGATCTCTACCAGGCCAGCACCGACCGCCCGATGGAAAGCCTCTCCGGCGGCGAAAGCTTCCTGGCCAGTCTGGCGCTGGCGCTGGGCCTCAGCGAGCTGGCCAGCCGCCATCACCCCATCGACTCGCTCTTTATTGACGAAGGTTTTGGCACCCTCGACTCCGAAACCCTGGAAGTCGCCCTCAGCGCGCTGGAAAACCTCCGCTCCCAGGGCAAGACGATCGGCCTCATCTCCCATGTGGAGCTGCTGAAGGAACGCCTGGGAACACAGGTGCGTGTGCTGCGCGGCTCCGGCGGCACCAGCCGGATCGAGGTGGCGGCATAGCAGTCATCTTTCTCCGAAAGATGACCCTGGGCCGCCGCCAGGAGAAGGCAGGTTGAACGTGCCTTCCATCAGCGCGTCTGCGCCAGCCCAGGTCATCCTGCAGAGTGTGATGCCCTGCTACGGAATGCCGTGCCCCTTGGCCGCCACCCACAGCGCATACCAGTCCTCACGCTCAAGTTTGATCGTCGCCGCCTTCGCGGCGGCCTGGATGCGCTCCAGCTTGTTGGTCCCGATGATCGGCAGCGGCGTGGACGGATGCGCCATGATCCAGGCGTAGGCCAGCTGGTCCAGCGTGGCGCCATCATACTTGGCGGCGAGTTCGGCAGCTTTCGCCCGCAGGGGCGCGGTGGCCGCTGTGTCCGCCATGAGCGCGCCTTTGGCCAGGGGACTCCAGGCCATGGGCAGGATGCGGTGGCGCTGGCACTGGTCGGCCGTGCCATCGTAAATGGGGTCCATGTGCAGCAGACTGAACTCGACCTGGTTGGTGACGAGCGGCTGGTCCATGCGGGAGTTCAGCAGCTCGAACTGATGGACGTTGTAGTTGGACACGCCAGCGCTGCGGATTTTGCCATCCTTGAGCAGCTTGTTCAGCCCGGCGGCAGTCTCATCCGCGCTGGTCAGCCAGTCTGGCCGGTGCACCAGCAAAAGATCAATGTGGTCGATCCCCATGAGGCGGAGGGACTTTTCCGCGCTTTTGACGATGCGCGCCGCCTCAGCATTGTAGAAGGCGGTTTTGCGCTCCGGGTGGAACTCGCAGGGAATGTAGATGCCAGATTTGGTGACGATCTCGATCTTGTCGCGGAAGGCGGGGTCCAGCTTGAGCGCACCGCCGATGGCCTCCTCCACATGGTAGGTGCCGTAGATTTCCGCTGTGTCCAAGGTCGTGATGCCAAGGTCGGCACAGGCCTTGAATCGGCCCAGCAGGGCCTGCGGTGTGCAATTGGCTTTGTCGGCCTCATCCAGGATGCGCCATGTGCCATAGATCAGGCGGGAAAATTCAGGGCCGGTGGGGGCAATGCGGTGGCGGGTGGTCATTGCCCGAGTCTTGCCGCAGGGGAGTTGTCTCGACAAACAAAAAACGGCACCCCGTCACGCGGGATGCCGTCTTTTGAAAATGGATGCTCAGGGCAGGGCCGCAGCCGCGCTTCAGGCGGGCTTGGTCAGCGCGCCCACCTTGAGGGCCAGACGGCTCTTCAGGCGGGAGGAGGTGTTCTTCTTGAGGACGTTGGTCTTGGCGGCCTTGTCAGCAGCGGAGGCGAACTCGCTCAGGCTGGCGCTGGCGGCAGCGGCGTCCTTCTTCGTCACAGCGGCGAGCACCTTCTTGCGCAGCGTGCGGATGCGGCTCTTCACCGTGGCGTTGTGCGCCGTGCGGGCGATGGTTTTGCGGATGTTCTTTTCTGCGGAGCGGATGTTGGCCATAAAAAGGGACGGGGAAAGGGGGCGCGAGAGTAGGGCATGCCCCCTGCCCTGTCAAATTGGAATCCTGTTCGCTGAACTGCGGCGCGCTTTTCACGCCTTCCGCTGCCGCAAAACAGCCACCCAGCGGTCCACGGACTTGCCCGGAGCATCGCTGAGGGAGCGGCTGGCCTTGTTGCGCCTGTTGCTGACCACCTCCATGCCCAGGGCCTCCAGCGCACGCAGGGCAAGGCGATGCTCCACATCGAAGTAGCTGGTGATGACGAGCATCCCGTCCGGCCGCAGCTTGGCGATGCCCTGGTCAAAAATTTTCTTCCACAGCTCCTGGCCATGCCAGAAGTTCTGGTGGCGTAGGAAGACCATGTTGAAGTCATCCCCCAATTGCTTGTGCTGGCCGATCTGGGTGGCGTCCTCAATGAGGAACTCGGCGGGGAGATGGCTGTGGGTTTGCCTCGCCTGACGGATCTCCCGAATGCGGATGTCAGCCCCGACCATTTCCACCTGGCCGCCCTTCGTCAGGTCCGAGCCGACCTGGATGAGGGTTTCCGCCTCATCGCAGCGCCCACAGGCCAGGTTCAGGATGCGCATGTCCTTCTGCGCCGCAGGCAGATGCGGGGACAGGGAGTCATGCAGCAGCGTTTTAAGCTTCTGCATGTCCTCGGCGATGGATGGCGGCTGCACGGGAAACAGGTCTAGCTCCAGTACGCCCGAATGACAACTTTTGTACCACCCTGGGAAACAGTGATTTCTGCAAACTGCGCGCCGCCGCCCGGGGCAAGTGCGTGGTGGAAGATTCCCCCCAGCCCAGGGTCACGATAGAGACTTCGGGTTCCGGGAGAAGCATTTAGCCACGCATGAATCGCCTCTCGTTCACCCGTGAAAGTCACAATGAATTCACGGGTGAACGCCGTGCCTTTGGTCTGCACATGCACTTTGCCCGCTGGCACGGGCAGAGGATTCATCTGTGCCCACTCGCAGGTGGAATTGATGGCGCTGGTCTTTTTGAACCAGGCAGTCCCCCCTATGACAGCGCCGACCAAAACGACGACGAGGAGGCAAAATTTGAGAAGGCCGTGTTTGCGCAAGGGGGTGGGAACATCCGTGTTCATGGGCTACTCCAGCTTTGAAAACACGCCCGCGGCAGCTTTGACAGAAATTTTCTGGTTCGCAGCGTAGGCGCGGGATTCGGCTCGGCCTTTTCAAGCTTCCAGACCTTGCTGCGGGTGAAGATGCCTTTGAAGCCTTCGGAGTTCCCCCAGTAGAGGTTGTGTTCGGCGTCGTCCCCGTTGCCGATCTTGGCAGGAACGGGCGCGATGCCCTGGCTGGCATTGTCAGCCAGAGCCACGAAAACGTGGACGTGCTTCGGCTCCGCCGAGGCATTCCCCGCCCATGCGAACGCGCACAGGCAGAGGGCGATGCTCGTACGTTTCATGACCTGCGGCTTAGAATTTCAATTCTTCGCCAAAGATCATCCGCGCGGCCTGGGCCACGTCCTTGTCACCCCGGCCGGAGAGATTCGCCAGGATGATCTGGTCCTTGCCCATGGCGGGGGCGACTTTGCGGACTTCAGCGATGGCATGGCTGCTTTCGAGGGCGGGGATGATGCCCTCCTCGCGGCTGAGCTCTTGGAAGGCTCCGAGGGCTTCTTCGTCCGTGGCGTAGTTGTAGGTCACACGGCCTTGGTCGTGCAGCCAGGCATGCTCAGGGCCGATGGCGGCGTAGTCGAGGCCGGCGCTCACGCTGTGGGTCAGCTCGATCTGGCCGTCGGCATTGGCCAGGAGCCAGGTCTTCGTCCCCTGAAGCACACCGAGGCGGCCACCCTGGAAGCGGGCGGCGTGCTTCTCAGGCAGGATGCCTTCGCCGCCGGCCTCCACGCCGGTCATGCGAACGTCCTTGTCATTGAGGAAGGGGTGGAACAGGCCGATCGAGTTGCTGCCACCGCCGACGCAGGCGACGAGGAGGTCCGGCAGGCGGCCTTCGCGCTCCAAAATCTGGCGGCGGGCCTCCACGCCGATGACGCGGTGAAAATCCCGCACCATCATGGGGAAAGGATGCGAGCCGAGGGCGGAACCAAGAATGTAATGGGTGGTTCGCACGTTTGTCACCCAGTCCCGCATGGCCTCGTTAACGGCCTCCTTCAGCGTGGCCTGCCCTGCGGTGACGGCACGCACTTCGGCACCAAGGAAGCGCATGCGGGCGACGTTGAGCGCCTGACGCTCCATGTCCACCTTGCCCATGTAGATGACACACTCGAAGCCGAAGCGGGCGCACACGGTGGCTGTGGCCACGCCGTGCTGTCCGGCGCCCGTCTCGGCGATGATGCGCTTCTTGCCCAGACGCT
>CAZPSQ010000066.1:0-24151 GCA_964588755.1 uncultured Prosthecobacter sp.
TACGGGGTGCCGGGCAGGCCGTCCACATTGTTGATGAGCCATTCGTACAGCGGGCGGTGCACCTCGAACTCCAGGGTGCAGAGGCTGTGGGTGATGCTTTCCAGCGCGTCGCTCAGCGGATGCGCGTAGTCCTGCATGGGGTAGATGCACCATGCGTCGCCCGTGCGGTGGTGGTGGGCGTGCAGGATGCGGTAGATGGCAGGGTCGCGCAGGTGCATGTTCTGCGAGGCCATGTCGATCTTGGCGCGCAGCACCTTTTCGCCTTCCTTGAACTCTCCCTGCCGCATGCGGCGGAAGAGGTTCAGGTTTTCCTCCACGCTGCGGTCGGCATGTACGCTGCGGGTGCCGGGTGTGGTCAGCGTGCCGCGGCTGGCGCGCATCTCCTCCTGGCTCTGGTCATCCACATAGGCCAGGCCTTTGGAGATGAGCTGTTCGGCAAAGGTGTAGAGCTTTTCAAAGTAGTCGCTGGCGTAAAAAAGGTGGGTGCCCCAGTCGAAGCCGAGCCACTTCACGTCGGCCATGATGCTGTCCACATACTCCGTCTCCTCCTTGGTGGGGTTGGTGTCGTCAAAGCGGAGGTGGCAGCGTGCGTTGGGCGCGTTTTCCTCGGCAAGGCCGAAGTTCAGGCAGATGCTCTTGGCGTGGCCGATGTGGAGGTAGCCGTTTGGCTCCGGGGGAAAGCGTGTGACCACCTGGCCGCCGTTGCGTCCTTCCGCCAGGTCGGCGGCGATCATTTCGCGGATGAAATCGAGGGGGGCTGGCGTGGGGGTGGCGGCTGCGTCGGACATGGAAAAGAGGGGGAGGGAAGAGATTGTGCCGGAAGCGCAAAGTTCAAAGGTTAAAGTTCAAAGTTTGCCGGGCTGTGTTCCCGGTTGCGCGGCGGCGGATTTCGTTGTTTTTGACCTCAACCATGTCTCACCCCGCCCCAGCGCCCACGCATCTTGACCTGTCCAAACTCGGCGAGCCCGTTTACCGCGGCTCCGTGCAGAACTTGTATGCCGTGCCGGACCATCCAGGTTTTGTGGTGTGCGAGACGACGCCTGCCGGCTCTGTCTTTGACGTGGGGTCGATCTTCAACATCGAAGGCAATGACCTGAACCGCGCCATTTTCCGCCACTCCATGTATTCCCGCCTGGGCCAGCCGGAGACCTGGAAGCGTGTGAAGGCGGCCATCGAGGCGACGCCGATGGATGAAAGCTGGCGCAAGGAGCTGCTGAGCGGCCCCCTGGAGCTGATGCTGGAAAACGGTGCGGCGACGCACCACATCGGCATGGTGGACGCGAAGACGGGCGAGGTCGTGAGCAAGGGCATGCCTGCCAATCCAAGCTGCCACAATGTGGTGCGCCGTTTTCCGGTGATGCACCCGCCGCAGCGGACGCTGCTGGGCACGCATGTGTTTGATTATGCGCAGTTCCACCAGAGCTCCACGTATGTGGTGCCGCTGGAGTATATTGTGCGCTTCGGCGTCACAAGCGGCTCGTCCATCCTGAAGAAGTACCTGAGCCTGCTGGACCCCGCCAAGCGCGCCTACGAGCAGGAGCTGGGTCTCAGCAAGCCCATGGGCGTGTGGGAGATGCTGGAGCGGCCCATCTACGACCTGACAAGCAAATACGAGCCGGAGGACCGTGCCGTGAGCAAGCAGGAGGCGCTGCTGATGTCCGGCCTCAGCGGCCAGGACTTCCTGCAAACGATCAAGATGGCCATCCTCGGTGGCTGGGCCGTGCGGGAGCTGCTGGAATCCGCAGGCCTCCTCCTGTGGGATCTCAAGTGGGAGTTCGCAGTGGACCGTGAGGAACTGCTCTTTGTGGACACCATTGACGCCGACTCCTTCCGCGCCACGACCTTCCTGGATGTCGAGGGCCGAAAGCTTGTGGTTCACTACAACAAGCAGGCGATGCGTGACTACTACCGTCTGGTCCACCCCGAATGGTATGCAGGCATCAATGAGGCCAAGACCCAGGCGCAGAAAGCAGGCATTCCTTTCAAGCAAGTGCTCAAGGAAGGGCAGGAGGCTGGCAAGTGGCCCGCCACGCCGGTCGTCGATGCCGGCTTCCTCGACCTCCAGGCACGCAAAACCGCGCTCATCCGCGAGCACGTGCTGGGCGAGCGCGATGCCGCCGCCATCAAGGCCGACCTGCAGGCCACCGGAGAGGCCGAGGTGGAGTTTTACAAGAGCAAGGGACTGCTGGCGGATTTGCTGAAGGCCAACGCGGTGGCGTAGGGGGGGCTCCTTCGAATCTCCTATGGGCAAGGGTGCAGCCGCGAGGCTGCTGATGGCGCGCGGTTGCCTGTTTGGAAGGCTGTCAAAGTCCCCCTGGAAACTGGCTCGGCCGCAGGCGGAAACCCGTTTCGGAAACCGTTTCAACAATCGGCAGAACCACCACCGGGACACGGGGCGATGTGTTTGTGGGGGCTGACATGCCCCTCTGCGGTTTCAATCACACCCCATCCGGCCATGAACCTTCTCGTCATCCTCCTCATTGTGCTGCTGCTTGCTGGTGGCGGCTATGGTTTTAGCTCAGGAAATCATTACATAGGTGGCGGTGCAGGCCTCGTCGTGGTCATCCTGATCATCCTGCTTTTGCTGGGGCGGATCTGAGGTGCCTGCCCTCCTTTTTTGCCCAAGCCAACCCACGTGCTTATTTGGTCATGAAAACACAAATTTTCCGCCCCGTTCTTCTTCCGGTGCTCGCCGCGCTGGCTCTCGCTTCCTGTGCCGGCACTCGGTACGTCAGCGGTCCTGGCCCAGGCATCAACACTGGCTATCAAGCCTATGGCACCGGTTTCGTCACATATTCCACGCTTCCGGTGAACTATGCCGGCAGTGCCTACTACCACCAAAACCGCTACTATTCAGGCGGGCGGTATGAGACGGGGCGCTACCGCCACCAAGGCCGCACTTACACGAACCGCTATTATCACAACGGCCGGTACTATTATGGTGGAAGGCATCAGACTTATCCTGCCTACAGCCGCAGCCCCCTGGGGCAGGACTATCGTTACCGCCGTGGCGGCGGTGCCCGGTCCGGCATGCATATCGGCTCCGCTGTGAACACCAGTCCCATGGTGAGCACCAGCAGCAACGCCAATGCGGACGTCTATTCCACCTCCAGCGCGCGTGGTCCTTCCATCTCGCTGACATCGCCGTGGGTTTACCGCCGCGCCTATGACAGCGACCGGACCCGTGGCCGGTGACGCCTAGGCCGAAAAGTTTTGAAGGGGCTATTCCCGCCTCCCCACCAGTGTCAGTTGCAGCGTTTTGAGCAGTGTTTCGGCTGTGTAGGGTTTGGGGATGAAGTGGGCCACGCCGATGGAGGATGGCCTGACTGTGACGCCGTTGGTGTTGAGGCCGCTGGCGGCGATGATGCGCACCTTGGGCTGCATGCGCATGAGCACCTGAATGGTGGCGGGGCCGTCCATGATGGGCATCATCATGTCGGTGAGCACCACGTCGATCTCATGCATGCGCTTCGCAAAAATGGCGGTTGCCTCGGCGCCATCGGAGGCCATCACGACACGGTAGCCAAAGGCCTCCAGCGTCTGGCTGGTGATCTGGCGCACGGAGGCCTCGTCATCAATGAGCAGGACGAGCTGGCCGCTGCCACGGGGAAGATCGGTGAGTGTGGGCGGCGCTCCACGGTCAGCAGCTTCGGTGTGTGCCGGGAAATAAAGGTGAAAACGCGTGCCGCGCTCTGGCTCGCTATGAACGCGGACAAAGCCACGATGGCTTTTGATGATGGCCAGGGTGGTTGACAAGCCCAGGCCGGTGCCCTTGCCCAGCTCCTTGGTGGTGAAGAAAGGCTCGAAGATGCGCTCCACAACTGCTGGGGGCATGCCGGTGCCTGTGTCTTCCACCATGACGCACACGTGGGCGCCGGGGCGGGCGTCGATGTTCATGCCTGCATACTGGTCATCCAGCATCACGTTGCTGGCGCTGAGGGTCAGCCGGCCGCCCTCCGCCATGGCATCGCGCGCGTTGACGCACAGGTTCAGCAGCACTTGGTGGAGCTGTGTCGGATCTCCCTGCACAATCCACAGCCCGGCTGAGATTTCGGCCTGCACCTGGATGTTTTTGGGGAAGGTCTCATGGGTGATTTTCCGGACCTCGGTGATGAGCATGCCCACATCCACCGCCAGCTGGCGGCCTTCCACCCCGCGCGCAAATGAGAGCACCTGCTGCACCATCTCCGCGCCCCGTTTGGCGCTCTGCTCGATGGTGGCCAGGATGCTGAGCCGCATCGGGTCCTTCTCTTTGAGCCGGAGCAGCTCGATGGACATGAGCACGGGGGCGAGCACATTGTTGAGGTCGTGTGCGATGCCTCCGGCCAGCGTGCCGATGCTTTCCATGCGCTGGGCGCGCAGGTACTGCTGCTCGATGACGCGGCGCTCGGTCACGTCCGTGTCGATCATGAGGATGGACTTCGGGCGGCCCTTGTCATCCCGCACCAGCGACCAGTGGCATTCGATGGTCAGGGACTTGCCGGCCTTGGTCACCTTCACCAGCTCACCGTTCCATTCCCCTTCGGCCAGTGTGGCTGCCGTGGCTGCGGCGAAGTGGGCCTGGTCCTTGTAAACCAGCTCCTCCGCATCCCGGCCCAGAGCCTCCTGGGCTGTCCAGCCGTAGAGCCGCTCGGCGCTCTTGTTCCAGAAGAGGATGCCGCCCATGCTGAGGTCCCGCACCACGATGGCGTCCTGCGCCTTGTCCAGCAGCGCCGCCTGTTCTGCCAGGCGGTCCAGGCTGAGGCGGTGCTCGGTGATGTCCCGCATGGTGCCGACGATGCGCTCCACGTGTTTCGACGCGTCCATGATGGGCACCGCCGCCTGACGCACCCAGCAAATGCTGCCATCTGGGCGGAGGATGCGGAACTCCACCTCCGTTTGCCGGCCGCTGTGCTGATCCTTCAACGCGGAGTCCACGGCCGGGCGGTCGTCGGGATGAATCTGCTGCAAGTAGGCCTGAGGATCATCATACAGCTCCTGCAGCGGCCGGTCCCACAGGCGGGCAAAGGCCTCATTGGCATAAAGGAGGCGGTTGTCCTCCGGCGCGTAGTTGTAGAAGATGTCGCCGATGTTTTCCGCCATCTCGCGGAAGCGTTCCTCGCTGACCTGGCGGAGGAACTCGGTTTGAATGCGGTTCAGCGCGCCCGCACAGTAGTCAGCCAGGAGTTCCAGCACCTTGAGGTCAGCCTCCGTGTAGGCATTGACGCGGTAGCTCTGGATGGAGAGCAGGCCCACCACCTGGTCGCTGTTGCGCACCGGCACGAACATCAGGGTGGCGGAGGGGCGTGAGACATCCCCAAACATCCGGCTGGCGGAATCTGACGACTCCTGGGCCAGGTTTGCGCGCAGGATAAGGCGCGAACCGCCGGCAATCACCTCACGCGCCAGGGGGGAGGGCTGCTCCTGCTCGTAGGCCGGGGGGCATTCGTCCCGGAGGCCGTCAATGGTGTCGATGTTCAGGACGGTGCTGATCTCGTCCCGTTCCGCCGAGTAAAGGTTGAGGCAGGCGGCATCCCAGCCAAAAAGGTCATCCGCCGCGGCCACGATGATTTCTGCGGAACGGCGCGGGCTGGTGGTGGTGTTCAGCTCACGGCCCAGCTTGGAGAGCACGGCCAGCCGGCGCTCCTGCTGCTTCAGCTCGGTGATGTCATGCACGGTGCCGATCATCTTCACCGGCTGTCCGGTGGACTCATTGAAGAAGAATTTGGCGATCTCGCGCACGACGCGCACCTCCCCGTCCGGACGCACCATGTGATGCACCACGGAGTATTCGCCCCGGGCCTGCATGGCGGCTCTCACCGCCTGGCGCACCATGGCGTGCTCCTCCGGCGGGACCAGGCTGAAGAACAGCCCGCTGGTCACCTCCACGCTTCCCGGCGCCAGTCCGGCGATGCGGTAGGTCTCGTCCGACCAGCGCAGAGGGTTGGAGCTGAGGTTGGTCCTGTTGTCGAGATCCATCTCCCAACTGCCAAAGTGGGCGATGCGCTGCGCCTCGGCCATCGAGGCCTCGCTCAGGCGCAGGGCATCCGTGGTCCGCTGGCGCTCCAGGTCGGCCATCTTGCTTTCGGTGATGTTATGGTGGCTGATCACCGCGCCGGTGGGTTTTCCGGGATGGCCGGTGGGCGTCACGGTGAGGCGGAACCAGAGCAGCGTATTTTTTTCGTGGCAGGGATACTCCTGCTCGAACTGCGCCAGCCCGCCACGCAGCACCTGGCGGATGCCCTCTGCGGTGCGGGCGGCCTCCTCCACACCGGTCTCCCCGGCACGCGTGCAGACTTCCAGATAGTTCAGACCCACGCCGGAGGCAGGGCTTTGAAAGCTCTGCTCATGTGCGAAGCGCCGCCAGCTTTCGTTGACCGCGATGATCACGCCTTGGCTGTCCAGCAGGGCAATGTGGGCAGGCAGGGAGTTGAGGATGGCCTGCTGGGTTGCTGCTTGGTGGCGCTGGTTTGCCTCGCCGCTGGGCGGGTTCTGCGGGGCTTCATCTGACCGGGCGGGGTTGTCTCCACCGCTGATGAAGGCTTCGTCAGTTGGGGCGTTTGTCAGTTTCTGCAACTCCCGCTCGGTGTCCCGCAGAGTCTGAGCCAGCTGCGCAATGCGCTGCTCCCTGCTCAGCGTGGGTGTTTGGGAACTCCTGCTCATGGAGACATGTTCGTGGAGGAGCTGGCGGCCATGCGTGGCTCCCTCATATTGTGCTGCGGAGCCATCTGCAAGATGGACTTTCTGGACAGCACCTCAAAAAAATCTCCCCAGGCCCGCCTGGCCATCAGGCGGCCTTTGAGGCAACAAGGCTGCTCACCATGGTCAGCAGTTCCAGGGCGTCTGCCGGTTTGGCCAGATGCATCTGGAAGCCGGCGGAGACGGCCTTGATACGGTCCTCCGTGCGGGTGTAGGCGCTCAGGGCGATGGCGGGTACATGGCGGCCCTGTTCCTGCGGCAGGGCGCGAATGGCGCGGATGAGGCTGTAGCCATCCTCCCCAGGCATGCCGATGTCGCTGATGAGCACCTGCGGCACGGCTTCCTGCCAGAGCTGCAGCGCTGCTTTGACAGAGCCTGCGGTGCGCACGCTGGCACCCGCCTTGGCGAGGACGATGGCCAGGAGGTTCCGCGCGTCCTCCTCATCATCCACCACAAGGACTGAGAGCTTGTCCAGCCGGGGGAGGGTGGAAACCATGGTGCCGCCGCCGGGCCCGCCAGGGTGGCGGCGCTCCGGTTGGGTGGATTCCGGGTGCAGAACGGCCACCGGCAGCACAATGGTGAAGGTGGTGCCCTGGTTTTCCCCAGGGCTTTTGGCCCGCACCGCGCCGCCGTGCAGCTCGGAAAGATTCTTCACGATGGCCAGGCCCAGGCCCAGGCCGCCATGCCGGCGCGTGGTGGAGGCGTCCGCCTGGCGGAAGCGCTCAAACACATAGGGAAGAAAGTCCGCGCTGATGCCCATGCCTGTGTCGGTCACGCTGACCTCCAGGTGGGAGTTCACCCGTTCCAGGATGACCTGCACCTTGCCGCCGGCGGGGGTGAACTTGATGGCATTGCTCAGAAGGTTCCAAAAGATCTGCTGCAGGCGGTTCGGATCGCCGGACACGGGCTGGGCCAGCGGGTCCAGAATGGCCTGCAGGCGGATGTTTTTGCCCTGCGCGGCCGGGCGCACGCTTTCCACGGCAGCGCCGATGAGGCTGGCCAGGTCCACGCGTTGCACATCCAGCCTCACCTTGCCGGAGAGGATGCGGCTCATGTCCAGCAGGTCCTCTATGATGCGGGTCTGCGCGTTGGCGTTGCGGTCGATGACCTCAATGCCCTGCTTGACCTCCTCAGCATCGCAGTCCTCGGCCATGAGCAGCTGCGTCCAGCCAAGGATGGACTGCAGCGGTGTGCGCAGCTCATGGGAAAGTGTGGCCAGAAACTCGTCCTTCATGCGGCCCTGACGGGTGGCTTCTTCGGCGGAGGCGCGGGCCTGCTCCTCTGCCTTGCGCTGCTTCTCCAGGCGCTCCTGCAGGTCGGCATAAAGGCGGGCATTGTCCATGGCCACGGCGGCCTGCGCGGCCAGGGCTTTGACAAACATCTCCGACTCCTCTGTGAAGACGTCCGGCTGCGGATGACCGTAAAACAGCCCGCCGATCACCTCGCCAGACATGGCGACGACCGGCACGGCAAGGTAGCTGGTGACTGGCAGATGCCCGGCAGGCATGCCATGGTGGGGCGGCATGGTGCCGTAGCGCGGGTCCTTGCGCACATTCCCCACGCGCACACTGCCCTCCCCGGCAAAGGTGGGGGCAAAGATGGGCGTGTTGCGCGGCATGCCGAACTTTTCAAAAGCCTCCCTGGGCGCGCCGGAGAGAGTGTAGAGCATCAGTGACTCCTGGTCCGGACGTTTCACCGTGTAGAAAAAGGCGCCAAAGGCAGCGCCGCTGATCTCCCGCCCGGCATCTGTCACAGCCTGCACCAGCTTCTCCATGTCATGCTCCGCCGTGATGGCGGTGCCGGTGCGGTTCAGCACCTCCAGCTTTTGCCGGGAGACGACCAAGCGCTCCTCCCATTGCTTGCGCTGCGTGATGTCGCGTGCGATTTTTGACGCGCCGACGACCACGCCCTCCGCATTGCGCACGGGGGAGATGCTCAGGGAGACCTCGATGATGCGGCCGTCTTTCGTCACGCGCTGCGTGTCGAAGTGGTCCACACGCTCGCCACGCTGAATCTGGGCGAGAATCCGGGGCTCCTCGTTCTCCCGCTCCGGTGGGAACAGGCGGGTGATGGACTGGCCAATCATCTCTTCCGCCGTGTAGCCAAACAGCCGTTCCGCACCGAGGTTCCAACTCGTCACGATGCCCTGCAGGCTTTTGCTCACGATGGCGTCGTCCGAGGAGTCCACAATGGCCGACAGCAGTTGCTCCGGCGAACCGAAATGGGCTGGCTGGCTGGTGGGGAGGTGGTAGGGCGGCGGCGGAGGGATGGGCTCGCTCATTTAAAGGTGGGCATGTCAGTCGAGTCTCTGCAAGTGGCTGACGAATGGCAAGTCTGCGCGTGCGCACAAGCGAGGTTTTGTGCCATTAGGTGGCCTCCCTGGTTTGATTGTGGCGGTGGCCTTCACATTGCATCTCAATGCGACATGCTGGCCTCTGCCTGCGGTGCTGTGCCCGTGCCGGCGCAATGCCAGACGAACAAAAGAGGCCGCCTAACGCCCCGTTCTGAGAAACGCCACCACATCCGCCACATCCTGCGCGCTGAGCCCGAGCTGGGTCGCGCTCAGCATCATGCTGCGGTCCAGTTTTTTGCGGTTCTTCAGACGGGAATGCGGCACATACTGGTTCTGGCCGCCCATGCTGCGGATGATCATGATCTTCCCCTCGGTCAGCAGCATGCCATGGATGATCGTGCCATCCTTCAGGGTGAACTCCATGCCGTCATAGCCGTGGGCAATGTCCTTGCTCGGCTCGATCAGCGCCTGCGCGATGATCTCGCTCGGCTGGCTCAGGCCCCAGCCGTCCAGGCTCGGGCCAAACTCCACACCCTGGCCGTTGATCTGGTGGCACATCACGCAGCGTGTCACCAGCTGCGCGCCGTTCTTGGCGTTGCCGGTCAGCTTCATCACCTCCTCCACCTTCACCGCGCTGGGGGCCACGGGCGGCGTCACGATGGAGATGATCTTGGCGCTTTCCGGGTCAAAGATGCCTTCCTTTTTCAGCTCCTCGGCAATGCCGAAGTCCGCCCAGTCATCCGTGCTCCGCTTGATCAGCCACCACATGACCTCCGCATGCAGCGGGGATTTTTCATTCCTGGCCAACGCCAGCAGCGCCCTGGCCGCGCCTGCCTCCGGGATGAAGGCCAGCGTGTCCAGCGCCAGCTTGCGCTCCTCCTTCGTCAGCTTGTCACTGGCGGCGCGGGCCTGCAGGTCCGCCACGGCCTCCGCCGGATGCAGTCGCCAGGTGATCTGCGCAAAGCTGTGTGACCACTCCAGCGGATCGGAAAAGCCCGCCTTCGCCTTCAGGTCGTTCCATACCTGCGCCTCCTTGCCGGAGCAGCCGATGCCAAAAGCCTCCAGATAGCTGCGGTCCTCCACGCCATTGCGTTTCGCGATCTCCGTCAGGATCATCCTGCTCTGCTCATACGGCACGTCGCGCATGGCCACCGCGATCTCCGCCCGCACCGCGCGCGAGCCATCGGCCACCATGCTGCTCAGCAGATCGAGCCCGTCATTCGTGGCGGCGCGGATTGCGCGGATGGCGGTGAGGCGCTGCTCCGGCTTGTCCGACTCCAGCCAGGTGCGCACGGGGCGCAGGCCTGCGTCGCCAAGCTGGGCCAGCAGCCAGATGGCGCGTGCGGCGATGTATTCATTCTTGTCATTCAGCAGTTCCGTGACAGCGGGCTGCACAGCGGTTCCCTTTTTCTTCAGCGCGGCGAAGCCCGCATGACGAACATTGTTGGCGGGGGACTTCAGCGCGGCGATCTGGCCCTCCGTGGTGCCCAGGTCGATCTTGGGTGCCTGTGGCTTGAAGCCCTTCGGGGCGATCCGGTAGATCGTGCCGCTGCAGCTTTCGTCCGTGTCCATGTGGCCGCCCGTGCGCTTGTCGAACCAGTCGCTCACATAGATCGCCCCGTCCGCGCCCACGCACACGTCGCTGGGGCGGAAGAAGGTGTGGCGCTCGTCGGACATGTTGTCCTTGCCGCCCACAAAATCGCTCCCCTTGAAGACGCCGCTCGTGTTGCTGGTGCAGAAGTCGAAGCGCTCCAGCTTGAAGCCCGCGCCCTCCGGCTTTGGCAGGTAGCCGAACACCACATTGCGCCCGGTTTCGCAGCTCAGCAGCAGGCCGTTCCACTTGTCGCCCAGCGCGCCGTTTTCATAGAAGCACATGCCCGTGGGCGCGCCGCCGCCATACACATCACCCGCCGGGATGCTGCCCGGGTCTTCTTGGCGCCACTCGGCTGTTGGCACGCTCTGCCCGGGGCGCTTGTCCGCGCGCCACTGGCGTTTCCCATCGCGGGAGAAGAAGCCAAAGCTGCCCCCCTCGATGAGATGGCTCACGCGGCAGGCGGGCGGATCATCATTGTCATTCTGAAACATGTCGCCGAAGGACGTGCGCACGCCCTCGTAGCTGTTGCGGTAGTTGTGGCCCAGGATCCTCGCCTTGTGGCCGTCGGGGTCGACGCTGGCTGTGAAGCCGCCCACGTACACGTGGCCGTCGTCGCTCTTCTCGCCGGCATAAGGGTTGTTCAGATACGCCCCGCCGATGCGGAAGGTGGTGCCGCTTTTGTCGCTGAAAACCGCGCCACAGTTGCCATTGCTGAAATACAGGCGGCCCTCGGGCCCGGCGTACACGGAGTGCAGGCTGTGGTCATGCTGCGGCTGCTCAAAGCCGGTGAGGAAGACCTCCCGCTTGTCCACGGCGGGGTCAAACTTCAGGTCGCGGTTCACGTCCGTGTACTTGATGATGTTTGGCGCGTTGGAGACGAAGACCACGTTGTCAAAAACCGCCACGCCCAGCGGGCACTCCAGCTCCTTCTCACGCACAAAGACGTGGCTGCTGTCGCATTTGCCATCCCCATCTGTGTCTTGCAGCACGCGCACGCAGTCCCCCTCGCGGCTGCGGCCGGAATGGCGGCGGTAATTGACACCCTCCGTCACCCAGATGCGCCCGGCGGCGTCCACATCCATGTTCGCCGGATTGAAAAGCTGCGGGGAGGTGGCCCACACGGTGATCTCCAGCCCCTCAGGCACCTTGAACATGCGGGGTTCCAGGTGGTCCGGCTTGGCGGTCTTTTCATCAAAGGCCGGCGTGGCTGGATCCGGCGTGAAGGCAGGCTTTCCTGCATTGAAGGCCTTTTCCTGCTTCTTGGGCTTGTCTGGTGGGGCGGAGGAGACAACAAACGGCGTTGCGAGGGCACAGGCCAAGGCAAGGGAAATGCTGGGACGGTGGAGCATAGAGAACAGAGGGGCGTAAAAAACGTTCACGCCCGCGGCTTCTTGCCGGGGAGAGGCTTCTTTGGTTTCGAAGAAAGGGCAATCAGGGGGCTGGCACTCCGGCCCGCTTCTTTGCCACTGTGATGAAGGCCTCCGCCAGATAATGCGGGACGAGCGGCCGGGCCACCAGCTCCGCCAGTTCCTCCCCGCTCAGAGCCTGCACATTTCGCGCCAGCCCGGCCGCACTGGGGCGTGCGCTGACAATGCCCGGCAGGTCCAGCGGTGGCTTTGCATCAAACGTGAGCCAAGGTTGCCCGTCGTCAACACGTCCACGCGCGGCGTCAGCGCTTACCGTCCCCACCTCCGGCAGCAGCCGGCCATTTTCCACCCGGGCCAGGTAAAAACTCTGCCGCCGTGCGTCGCCCACGACGTTGTAACTGGCCGGGGCCACAACATCCGGCGCTGTCAGCGAGGACCACCCCGCGCACCATACCCCGCGCGAAAGCGCGATGCCCTGCGCGGCCGAGATGGCAATGCGCACGCCCGTGTAGGATCCGGGGCCATTGCCAATGACGATGCCCGCCAGCCCGCCGCCCGCCGCCGCCAGGGCCTCCCGTAGCGGCGCAAACACCTGCGCATTGTGCGAGCGCTCAGACTGAAACGCGGCTTCAAACAGCACATCATCCCCACGCAGCACGGCGATGCTGCCATGCGCGGTGGAAAGATCGAGGGCGAGGAGGGTGAGAGGCATTGGGAATGACGAAATCAGAATAACGAATGGAGCAGGGCATCAGGATTGTTTCTCTTCCACGATCCGGGAACCGTCTGCCTGTGCCGTGATGTGAAACCACCGCGTGTTCGGTGGCAGCAGGTCCGGAAACAGATCCGCCCACTCCACAACGATGACCCCCGGCTCGTAGAGAAACTCATCCCAGCCGATGCCGATGACCTCCTCCGCTTTTTCCATGCGGTAGAAGTCGAAATGGAAGACCGGCAGGCGGCCATCCACATACTCATGCACCAGGGTGAAGGTGGGGCTGGTCACATCCGCCTTGGATTCCATGCCGGCCACGATGCCTCGGGTGATCTGTGTCTTGCCCGCGCCCAGGTTTCCCACCAGGGCGATGACATCCCCCACCGCCAGCGTGGGGGCAAGCTGCATGCCCCAGGCGTGGGCGGTGTCAGGTGTGGCAAGCATGGTCGTGTTCATGCGTCCGCGCTCAGCGCAAAATGGTCCCACCCCGTGCTCTCGAAGTCCGGTGGGCGGCCTTCCCCAGGCGGCACCAGCTTGCCGATGACGGTGAGCGGCAGTTTGGGGAACTGCGCGCGCCATTTGGGCAGCAGGCTTTTAAGGCTGCGTGGGTTCACCGCCAGCAGCAGTTCAAAGTCCTCCCCGTCCCCCCAGGCCTGGTCAAAGCTGCACCCAGGCGAGCAGGGCAGGGAGGCCACGTTCACCTGATAGTGCGTGCCGCTGGCCAGGGCCAGGCGTGGCAGGTCCTTGGCCAGGCCGTCGCTGATGTCCATCATGGCATGCGGATGCGCGTTCTCCGCCAGCCAGCGTCCCTCTTCCAGGCGTGGGGTGAACTTCAAATGCCTGCCCCGGATCGAGCCGCCCAGCCGCCCGGTGACCAGCAGAATGTCGCCCGCCTTCCCCTCGCTGCGGGAAAGCCAGTGGCGGGAGGGGACCGTGCCTGTCATGGAGATGGAGAGCATGAACACCAGCCCGCGCGAGGTCTCCCCGCCCACGATGTTGATGCCATAGGTTTTCGCGATCGCCCTCATGCCCCGGTACACGTCGGTCAAAAACTCCACCTTCATGCTCGGCGGCGCCACCAGCGTGATCATCGCATGCCGAGGGGTGCCGCCCATCGCCGCAAAGTCGCTGACCACACGGGCGATCGCCTTTCGTCCAATGAGCCTCGGCGGCGTCTCCAGGGTGAAGTGGACATCCTGCACCAGCGCGTCCGTCTTCAGCAGGGTGTGCTCGGTCTTCGTGCTGCGCACCACGGCGCAGTCGTCCCCCGCGCCGGCGATGACGTCCCGGTCAAGCTGCACCCCCCGCATGAGCTTGCGGATGAGGTTGTCTTCTCCGATGTCGGCCAGGGTGGGCATGTGGGGGGATAAATGACGAAACCAGAATGACGAATGTCGAGGGAATGACCAAGGACCGAATCACACTGACCAAGGAATGGCGCAATCTTCAATGACCAAATTCACGATCAGGCGGTCGTTTGAACCTTGGGACTTCGGGGCTTCCTGGGTCATTGGTGTCTTGTGCCTTGGTCATTCATTCGTCATTTCTTAACGACCACCCGCGCTCCATCAAAGTGCAGCAGCCGGTTCTTCAGCCCGGTCATCGCCTGACGGTGGATGAACACCTCCACACAGCCGATCTGGTAACGATGTTCCGATGGCGCACGCAGCGCGTCCAGCCAGCCTAGCTGCCACCATGACTGGCCTTTCAGCTCCCCCTGTGCGCAGCGCACGTAGTCCAGGTGCAGCACCTCGCCCGGCCGCACGGCATGTTCCTGCCCATGCCGTGCCGCCAGATAGTCTGCAAAGGTCTGTGAATAGATCAGCCCCGTTGGCAGGCGGTGGAGGTTGAGCGGCATTTGGTTCCCTGGGTGAGGGCCTGATTTTCGCATGGATCGGCCACTTCTCCCATCCTTCCTATTCTTCCCAGCAGACACACCTTGTCACGTTCAGACAAAAACAAAGCGCGGAACGGTCCAGCCGTTCCGCGCTTGCAGATTCGTCAGTCAGTGGCGGCGGATCAGCCAATGGCCTTGGCGTAATTGGCGGCGACGGCGTCCCAGTTCACCACGTTCCAGATGGCGGCCAGATAGTCCGGGCGCTTGTTCTGGTACTTGAGGTAGTAGGCGTGCTCCCACACGTCGATGCCGAAGATAGGGGTGCCGCTGCCGTCCATGAGGGGGTTGTCCTGGTTCGGCGTGGAGGTCACGGCCAGCTTGCCGTCTTTCACCACCAGCCATGCCCAGCCGGAGCCGAAACGCGTGGTGCCTGCCTTCACGACGGCCTCCTTGAAGGCGTCGAAGCTGCCGAAGGCGGCGGTGATCGCCTCGCCCAGCTTGCCGGAGGGGGCGCCGCCAGCGTTCGGTCCCAGAATGTTCCAGAACAGGGTGTGGTTGTAGTGGCCGCCACCGTTGTTGCGCACGGCCGCGCGGGAGGCCTCAGGCACGCTGTTGATGTCCTTGCACAGGTCCTCGATGGACTTGCCTTCCAGCTCGGCATTGCCGGCGATGGCGTTGTTCAGGTTCGTCACGTAGGCGTTGTGGTGCTTGCCGTGGTGGATTTCCATCGTCTGCTGGTCGATGGTGGGTTCCAGCGCGTTGGACGGGTAGGGCAGGGGGGCGAGTGTGTGGGCCATGGTGAGCGGTTTAGTTAGTGAGCGAGGTTGATGGTGCGGTAGTTAGAGCGAATCCTGACACGGGCAAGCGGCAGAATGACGAAATAGCGAAATGCACGCGCACGGATCGAAAAATCACCCAAATTGAAACGCAATAGGCGCGTTTTTGGACGCGTTCCGATGCTCGTCCCATGAAATCTTTTCAGTTCTGCCGCCTTGTGGCTCTCCTCTCGGTTTTGTCCGCGCTCACTTCCTGCGGCACTGCGTTTCGGAAGGCCTGGAAGAATGCACCCGGTGTCAAAGCCGCCACCCACCCGCACATCTGCCTGCCCCTGGCCCCGCCGCCTGTGGCCGGCAGATGGGATGGCACCTGGCACAGCGAGGCCAGCGGCCACCGTGGCAGGCTGCGTTGTGTGGTCAGTCTTCCAACAAACGCCTCCGGAGACCATGAGTTCTTCTACCACGCCACCTGGATGGGCTTCCTCAGCGGTGGTTACAAGGCCACTCACAAGGTCGAGAAAAAAGGCGGCTCTTATGTCTTCAAGGGACAGCACCAGATGCCTGCCTGGGCCGGCGGCCTCTACCACTACGACGGCGTCATCCAGGGGAATGAGTTCAAGGCGGACTACAAGTCAGCCGCCGACCATGGCACCTACACGATGAAACGTGTGCGCTGAGAGCAACCTTCTGGCTCGACACAGGGTTCATAAACCGGCAGGCTCATTTTATATTAATGAGCCTGGCCTTCCCCCCCAACCCTGCATGAACTGGCTCTCCAGCTTCCGCGCCCGGCTCATCCTCACGGTCTTCCCCGTTGTGGCCGGTGCCACCATCGCCACGCTGCTGCTGGCGGAGTGGCGTTTCATGGCGGCCTACCGCGGCCTGTTTGCGGATCAGTTTGAGTCCCAGATCGCCGCCTTCACCACGGCCAAAAAAAAGCGCACCGACGCGCTCTCCGCCGTGCTTCAGCGCGTGGCCCGGCAGCCGGATGTCCTCCAGGGCATGGCCCGGGGTGACTACATGGCCGTGAGCCAGCATCTGCGGCCACAGCTTGAGGCCCTTGCCCTGGACCGGCTGCAGGCGGAGCTGCCCGGCGGCGTGTTGCGAAGCGGGGCTGGGGGTGGTCCAGCCGCCGACAGCCCGCACGGACTCCAGCCTCCCAAACGAGACAGGGAGAAGGAAAAGACAACGGAAGACGATGACACGGGCCGCCTGCAAAATCCGCCCGGCCGGCTGGTTCCCCGCCTGCTGCCCCACCAGATCCCCTACATCGCCATCATCGGCCCGGACGGGGACTACTTCACCTCCCCCAAAAGGGGAAATCCCTCCGGCCGGGGCGCGCCGCCGCCCATG
The DNA here is from genome assembly GCA_964588755.1 of uncultured Prosthecobacter sp. Lineage (GTDB taxonomy): Bacteria > Verrucomicrobiota > Verrucomicrobiia > Verrucomicrobiales > Verrucomicrobiaceae > Prosthecobacter. Next base: position 16,614 of record CAZPSQ010000066.1, read on the forward strand.
CCCATGGAGAGTCCCGGCAGCGCCGAGTTCCGCCGAAAGTCCGGCAAACTCCAGTGGCTTGGCGGCCGGGAGCTGGGGGACATCCTCAAAGAACAGCAGGTGGGCTACCTGCGGGTGGAGTTTGGCGAGGAGCACAAGTCCGAGCAGGTGCGGGAGGTTTTCATCACCCCGCTGCGCGACCCGGAGAGCGGCAGGTTTTATGGGGCGCTCCTCTTCGGCCTGCCGCTGCAGGTGATGGCGGAGCGCCAGCTCTTCGAGCAGAGCAAGCGGTCAGACTTTGGTGAGATCATGAGCGGCATCTGGGTGGAGGATGAGCTGGTCAGCACCACCATCCCCAAGGAGCACCGGGAGGAGATAGGCAGGCACATCGCCCAGTCCCTTCACCGCTCAAACAGGACGCACCGTGAGATGAATGTCTCCATCGGCGGGGTGCGGCACCAGATCTTCTACCGCGTGCTCAATCCCGGATCTCCCTTTCCCCAGGCCACGCAGGTCAACCTTTACTCCCTCGGCGCCATGGACAAGGAGGTGGCCGTTCTCCGCCGGGATGTGGGCGGTTTTGGCCTTGTGGCCTTGTGCGTCGCCCTCCTGATCGTCCTGTGGATTTCGCGCGGCCTGTCCGGCCCGGTTCGGGATCTTGTGGTGGCGACCCAGGAGATCGAGCAGGGAAACTATGAGGTGCGGGTCCCTGTGCGGCGGCAGGATGAAATGGGCAGGCTGGCCTCCTCCTTCAACGAGATGGCCGCAGGCCTGGCCTTGCAGGAGAAGTACCGCAGCGTGCTCAATGCCGTGGCTGACCGGACCGTGGCGGAGCAGCTCATCGCCCAACGAAGCAGCCTCGGCGTGGGGGGCGAGACACGCCACGTGACCATGCTCTTCTGCGACATCCGCGGCTTCACCTCCCTCACGGAGAACATGCCGCCCGCCGATGTGATCGACCTCCTCAACGAGCACATGACCGCGCTGACGGAGGTGGCCTATCAGCACGGTGGGACTGTGGACAAATTCGTGGGTGATCTTATTATGGTTCTTTTTGGCGCGCCCGTCAGCACTGGGGAGGACGCCTGCCGCGCCGTGAGGTGCGCCCTGGCCATGCTGCAGGTGCGGCGCTCCCTGAACCACACCTCCCGGCACTCGCTGGAAATGGGCATCGGCATTGCCACCGGGCCGGTGGTGGCCGGCTGCATGGGCTCCGACCAGCGCCTCAGCTACACTGTTCTCGGCCATCGGGTGAACCTTGCCTCACGCCTGTGCAGTGTCGCCCTGGCCGGGGAGATCGTGATGGACGAGGAGACCCATGCCGAGGCGCGGGAGTTGATTCAGGCCGAAGCCATGCAACCGATGCAGTTGAAGGGCATCTCCGAGCCGGTTCATCCCTGGCGGGCGGTGGCCGCGTAGTGAGTGTTATCACCTCCGAATGTCCGCCCCCCGCCAAAAGCCAGATCTTGTTGCCAAGCTCCGTGACGTCCCCCACACCCCGGGTGTGTATGTCATGCGTGACCGCCTGAACCGCGTGATCTACGTCGGCAAGGCGCGTGACCTGCGCAAGCGCCTCTCCAATTACTTCACCCCCGCGCGCTCGAAGCTCGTCGATCTCAAGACGCGGGCGCTCATCCAGAGCATCTGGGACTTTGACCTGCATCAGGTGCGCAACGAGGCGGAGGCGCTGCTGCTGGAAGGACGGCTCATCAAGGAGTTCCGCCCGCGCTACAACATCAGCTTTCGCGATGACAAGCGTTTCCTGCTGGTGCGGGTGCACTTTGGTGATCCTTTTCCGCGCTTCACGCTCACACGGCTGAAGAAGGATGACGGGGCGCGCTACTTCGGCCCCTTTGCCCACAGCGGCGCGCTGCGCACCACCCTGAACTGGCTGAACAAGCGCTTCGGCCTGCGCGTGTGCCGCCCGCTGCGGCCGGATGAGCAGGACCACAAGCACTGTTCCAACGACATCATCAAAAACTGCTGCGCGCCCTGCATCGCCCGTGTTTCCCAGGAGGAGTATCACAAGCGTGTGGCGGAGGCCTGCGAGTTCCTGGAAGGCAAGTCCAAGGATCTGCTCTCCGCGCTGGAGGAGGAGATGCGGCGCGCCGCCGCCCGGCTGGACTTCGAACGTGCCGCCGAGCTACGCGACATGGTGGAGGATTTCAAAAAGACCATCGCTCCGGTGCGGCGCTTTGAGCGTGGGGCGAGGGCGAAGGTGGTGTCCACCATCGACCCCATGGCGGATGTGCAGGAGCTGCAGGAGCTGCTGCACCTGGAGCGCGCGCCGCTGGTGATGGAGTGCTTCGATATCGCGAACATCGGCACCGCGCACTGCGTGGCCAGCATGGTGCGCTTTAAAAACGGAGTGCCGGACAACTCCAACTACCGCCGCTACCGCATCCGCGCGGTGAGCGGGCAGAATGACTTCGTCAGCATGGCGGAGGTGATCCGCCGCCGCTTCTCGCGAATCCTGCTGGAAGGCGCGCAAACTGCCGGTGGTGATGCCGACTTCTCCCAGGAGGCCCCTTTGGATGCCATGCGCCGGCTGGAGCAAAACACCGAGGCCACGAAGAAGAATCCGAAGTTCGTCACGCTGCCGGACCTCGTTATTGTGGACGGAGGCAAGGGACAGCTCGGCATGGCCCTGGATGAGCTGCGGCGCCTGGGCCTGCACGACCTGCCAATCGTGGGCCTGGCGAAGGAGAACGAGGAGGTTTACAAGCCAGGCGAGAGCCACCCCATCATCATCCCCCATGAGCGCGGCGCCCTAAAGCTCCTCCAGCGCATTCGCGATGAAGCCCACCGCTGGGCCAATGGCTACCACCAGCTGCTTCTCAGCCGCCGTGTCGAGGAGAGCATTCTGGATGACTGTCCCGGCGTCAGCCAAAACCGCAAAGCGGCCCTGCTAAAAGCCTTCGGCTCCGTCACCCGTCTCCGCAGGGCCACTGAAGCCCAGATTGCCGCCGTCCCCGGCATCGGCAAGGCCGTCGCCCGCGAAGTGTTTGAGTTCCTTGCAAGCCGGCAGTGACAGAGGCAGTCAGGCGGAGGGACGGGGGTGACACAGGTGGCCAGCCTGTTGCAGGGGGGCGAAGCGCCGGAGAATCTTGACGCGCCTCCGGCAGACCTGTCCGCTCAATCCTCCTGGGACGCGCCGGCGTCATCCAGCGCATGCGCCTTCAGATCCTCCAGGTCCACCCATTCAAGCGCTGACTCATGCGTGGCGGAAAGGCACACCGCAGGCCCCATGCCCGCCTCCATCGCCTCCTTCCAGCGCGTCACGCATAGGCACCAGCGGTCGCCCGGCTTCAGTCCGGGAAAGTCCCACTGCGGGGCGGGGGTGGAGAGGTCATTGCCCTGTGATTTGGAGAATGCCAAAAAATCCGCCGTCACCTCCACGCACACCGTGTGCAGCCCTGTGTCGCCCGGTCCCGTGCGGCAGTAGCCATCACGATAGAAGCCGGTGATCGGCCTGCGACAGCAGCAGGTCAGAGGTTTGCCAAGAACATTGGTGCGCATGATCCCACAGCCATACGCAAAACCCGCCTCAAATCAAAGAGCCCTTGCGGGCCAGACATCACTGCCTCCATCCCGGCCCAACAGCCTCCGCAACGGGTGCCTCCGCAGCCTTCGCGAGCTCCTTTTCAGTTGTGTTGTTTTTCATCACCACGCCCTCCACGGCGCATTTGATCTCAAAGGCCTCGCCCTTGTTTGTCTGGATCACATTTCCGCTGATCTCCGTCTCCACCGGCGGCAGCGTGGCCTTCTTGTCCCCGCTCATGCCTATGAGGATGTTGTGCGCGCAGTTCACAAATGTGTTTCCCGTCACCTTTACGCGCTTCACCTGGAAGTAGCCATGCGGCACCGAGTCTGGAATGCCCAGCATGAAGCACATGGCGCTGCGCTCGTCATCGCCGGTCAGGTCCTTGAACAGGTTGCCCGTCACGACGTGGTCTTCACCGATCACCCGCACGCCTCCGGCCCCCTTCGCCTTGTCGCCGATGAACACGTTTCCCTCCACCCGGCACGCGTTCCCATGCCGAAGAGTCAGCGTGCCGGAAACGCCCTTGAAGGTGTTGAAACGGTACACATTGCCGCAGGACTTGTTGGAGATGCATTCCGCCTCGCCATCGCATTTTTCAAACAGGTTGTGCTCCACCACGCAGGCCGCCGTCAGCATGGAGGTTTTGCTGTCTCCCAGGCGGATCGTCTCCCCGCCGTTCTTGCCCAGCCTCTGCCGTGGCCCAAAGTGGTTGTGGTCAATCTGATGCCTCGCCTCCACGCCCTCTTTCAGCCACGCCACCAGCGTGGTGCCCAGCGTCGTCTTTCCCGCGATGTAGCAGTGATCCACCCGGTTTCCTGAGCCGTAGAGCGACACAAAGCGTGCCGACTTCGTCAGTTCCCCGGCGGGCAGATCATTCGTCACCGCGCAGTTCGTGACGCGGCAATGGTTTGCCAGCTCTTTCGAATCAATGCGCAGCTCAATGGCTTCTTCTCCGGTGGGATTCTGAAACCACAGCCCGTCCACCACGATGTGCTCCCCGGCGATGGAGATGCGCGAGTCTCCGGTGAAGACCACCTTTCCCGCCGTCTCCGCCCTCACCGTCACAGGTTTTTCGGCTGTGCCTGCGGCCTTCAGCTTCAGCCGTGCATCCGGCCAGACACCATCCTTGAGCACCAGCGTGTCCCCGGCGGCGGCCGCCTTCGCCGCTTCTGCAAACGCGGCCGCATCACTGACAGGAATGTCCTTTGCCAGGGAGGCCGATGAGGCAGCGGCAACAAGGGACGACAACAGCAGCAGGCGGCGGCACATGCCATCACAGGAAGCGGCGGGCCGACAGCCGCAAGCCGGTTTTTCAACGATTGCCTGACAGCGCCACCCGGGGCCTAAACCTCCTCCGGCACCACGAAGGGCTCGCGGTATTTGTTCTTGAGCATGGCGTTGGCGGCGTCCGTGTCGTCGCCGGTGAAGCGCTCAGTCTTGCCGTCCATTTTCAACACGGGACCAAGGGTGAGCATGTCTTTCTTCAGGTCCACCTCGTTTTTGCCCAGATGCGCCTGCATGCGCTCGAAGGCCTCCGCGCCGAGGGCGTCGCCCTTGATCTTCTCAAAGATCTCGCCCGGGATTTCCTTCTGGCCCAGGCGGTGGCTGATGTTGCCGGTGTGGCACAGGGCGCTGGAAAGGTGGCCCTCCAGGATGTCGGCGTGCAGGTCATCCACGCGGCGGCTGCGGCAGGCGTTGATGAAGTTTTTGAAATGATCGGACGTGCCTTCGAACTTCCGCACCTCTTTGCCGTCTTTGTCGAACACGATGGCGCCGGAGTAGTTTGGCACCACCACTGTGCCGCCCTCGCATTCCACGATGACGCCCACGCCAGCGCCATTCACACCGTCCTTGCCGTCCTTGTCCGGCAGCGGCTGGAACTTCACGCCTTTGCTGGTCTGCATCAGCTTGTCCATGTTCTTGCCGTCCTTGCTGTCAGGCAGGCCGCGAACCTCAAAGATCAGCGGCGCCTTCTCATAGCCGTGGTAGATGATCTGGGTGTTGGCCGTCTCGCCATCGTCCTCATAGCCCAGCCGGCCGCCCACGCTCCACACGCTGGGGGACAGCTCCATCTCGCCCAGGAACCAGCGCGCGATGTCCATCTGGTGGATGCCCTGGTTTCCCAGGTCGCCGTTGCCATACGCCCAGGTCCAGTGCCAGTCGTAGTGCAGGCGCTTGCGGGAAAGCGGCAGCTTGGGGGATGGTCCGCACCACAGGTCGTAGTCGATCGTGTCCGGCACTGGCTGCGCGCCCTCCGCCTTGCCGATGCTGGCACGGCGCTTGTAGCACAGCCCCCGGGAGACGAGAATTTTGCCGAGGTTGCCATCCTGCACATACTTCACCGCCGCGCCAATGCCTTCGCGGCTGGAGCGCGACTGCGTGCCGGTCTGCACGATTTTGGAGTATTTGCGCGCCGCCTTCACCATCTGGCGGCCTTCCCACACACAGTGGGACACTGGCTTTTCCACATACACATCCTTGCCCGCCTGCACGGCCCAGATGGTGGCCAGCGCATGCCAGTGGTTTGGCGTGGCAATGCTGACCGCGTCGATGTCCTTGTTCTCCAAAAGCTTCCGCAGGTCGGTGTAGCCGGTGACTTTTTGCTTCTCCTTGTCGAAGCCATCGACCGCCTTGCCGAGGACTTTTTGATCCACATCGCACAGCGCGGCCACGCGCACGCCCTCGCTGCCCAGCTTCTTATAACCGCTGATGTGGGCGCCGCCACGGCCGCCGAATCCAATCACGGCGACATTCAGCGTGTCGCCGGGGCTCTTCTGCGCCCAGGAGGTTTTGGCGATGTGGAAAACGCCGGTGGAGGCGGCGACGGACTGTGTGAGGAAGCTGCGGCGGTTGAGTGTGCTCATGGCTTTGGATGGTCGCGGGTGTGAGAGTGGGTGAGTCATCACAAACGCCAAAGGTCATGCGGACTTTCCTTTTTGACAAAGCGGGGGGCGGCCCATCGTTACCGCAGACAGCCATGATTCGTTCCGCCCTTGCTCTCCTTGCCGTCTCGCTCAGCCTTGCGCTGTCTGGCCACGCGGCCACCAAGCCCAATGTCCTCTTCATCCTGTGCGACGACCTTCGTCCCGCCGCGCTGGGCTGCTATGGATCGAAGCATGTGAAGACGCCAAACATCGACCGTCTTGCCGCCGAGGGCGTGCGTTTTGCCAACACCTTCTGCACGACGTCCCTGTGCTCCCCCAGCCGAGCCTCCATCCTCAGCGGACTGTATGCGCACACGCACGGGGTCACGGACAATTTCACGGAGTATCCGGCCACCATGCCCAGCTTCCCCAGTGTCCTGCATGACAGCGGCTATGCCACCAGCTACTTCGGCAAGTATCACATGGGCGAAAACAATGACGAGCCGCGCCCGGGCTTTGACACCTTTGTGACGCACAAAGGGCAGGGTAAATACTTCGACACGGAGTGGAACATTGAGGGCAGGCGGCAGGTGATCCCCGGCTACTACACCACCGTTGTGACTGACCTGGCCTTGGACTGGCTGAAAAAGCAGGGCGCCGGCAAGCCGTGGTGCCTCTTCCTGGGCCACAAGGCGCCGCACAGCTTCTACACCCCGGAGCCGAAGTATGAGCACACCTTTGATGACGTGAAGGTGCCATACCCCGCCACGGCGTTTCATCTGGAGGACAAGCCAGCGTGGATCAAGCAGCGCCTGCACACCTGGCACGGCATCTACGGCCCCCTCTTTGAATGGCGCAAAAAGTTCCCGGATGACCGGCCCGAGGCGGTGAAGGACTTTGAGAACATGGTGCACGGCTACTGGGGCACCATCCTGAGCGTGGACGACAGCGTGGCCCGCCTGCGCGCCTGGCTGGAGGAGACGAAGCAGCTCGACAACACCATCATCGTCTTCATGGGCGACAACGGCCTGCTGGAAGGCGAGCACGGCATGGTGGACAAGCGCACGGCGCACGAGGCCAGTCTGCGCATCCCTCTCGTCGTGCGCGCTCCGCAGCTCACGAAGGAACCCAGGGTCATCGAAAACCAGGTG
>CAZPSQ010000067.1:0-23883 GCA_964588755.1 uncultured Prosthecobacter sp.
AACTTCAAGTGGGGCATGGCCTACATCTGCCCGCGCGGCATCGGCCCCACCGAGTGGACCGGCAGCCCGAAGGCGCAGACACAGCGCCTGCGCCGCTTCTACCTCCTGGGCCAGACGCTGGACGGCATGCGCGTGTGGGACATCCGCCGCGCCGTGCAGACGATCCGCGCCATCCCCGGTTTGGAGGAAACACCGCTGTGGATGCAGGCCCACCGCGACATGGCTGTGGACGCCGTCTATGCATCCCTGTTTGAGGACAACATCAAGCGCCTGGACCTCCACGACATGCCCCTGACCCACAACGGCACCGTGGACGGTGATCCGCAGGCGGTGGGCGCCCCGCTGCTGAATGTGCTGAGGCACCTCGACATCCCCCAGGCCGCCGCCATGGCCGCCATGCGCAGCCGCGTGGTCATCTATTCCGACAAGCCTGACGCCTGGGACTACCCCGCCACCATCACCCAAAACCTCGGCAAGGAGAAGCAGTTTCAGATTCGCAATCCAGTGAAGCCGGAGACGGGCACAGAGGCAAAAGAACAAGGTGGAGGCAAAAAGTAGCGCTCAGTCCCCCTCCTCAAAAAGAGATCGGATGGCCGCAAAGAATAGGTATTTCTACGTATGGTCAAAAGGCCAGTCCTCGCCAAGCTGGCGGTGGTTATCATGAGGGTGCGCGGCAGTGGTCGCCACTGATGCTTTCACGGTGCAGAGGTGGTTCTGCCACGCTGCGCACCCTCCCTTTTTTCACCCGCCACACCATGTGACCATGGGCTTCACAAGGCGGAGTTCAGAACCGGAAAGAACGCAAGCATGAAGGGGCTGTTTCCCCGGACGCCTGAACGTGAAAACTGACAGCGGCCGACATCGTCACCCCCTGCGTCCATGGCTGCTTTTTACGCCATTCAGGCTGCCGTAGGAGCAAAAAACATTCATCCCGGACATCGGTGCGCCAGTCACCCCAAGGAGGCTTCGGCGGCGGCAGTATTGCACGCCAAGATCCACCTCATGAGCAATCCTTCATCTCCGACGGGAGCTGTTCCATCACCCGAGTCCGGGCCGCCATCATCTCATCCTGCCTCCGGCGCGGTGCCCGCCACGCCCGTGCCGGCACCCCAGCCTCCTGGTGCCACGCTGGGCTACCCGCCACAATACGGGTATCCGCCGCAGATGCCCATGCACATGCCCCCCGGCCACGGAATGCACGCCCATGTGCCCACGATGCCGCCAGGGTATCCCATGCCGTCTCCTGGGTATCCGCATCCCATGGCCATGCCACCGCCGGGGTACGGGTATCCGCCGGGCTATCCGGTGCCCATGCCGCCTGGGTACCCGCCCGCGCACCATCTGGGCTACCCGGCACAGATCCCGCATCCACCGCCTGCCCCCGTTCCTGTCCTCATGGCCCAGGTGGTGGAGCCGGAGGTCATCGCCGTGGCCTTGCCCGCACAGCACGCCCACGCCCCAAAGCCACCTCAGCCCGCGCCCGCAGCCAGCATGCTGGCGCAGTTTGACCACGCACCCGCCTTCCCCATCCCAGGCAGCGGTGGCAGATTCGCTGACACTTCCATCCCTCCGGTGCCGCAGCATGGCCGGTTCCGGCAGGTGTGGCAGAAGGTGGGCGGTGGCTCCCTCACCTTCTCCCTCCTCATCCACGCGGGCATCTTCTTCGTGGCAGGGCTGGTCGTGTTCACCACGGCCATGCAGCAGGAGTCTGTGGACTTCCTGCCCGGCGGCGGCACCCAGCAGGGTCAGCAAGCCTCCCACGATCTACAGCAGCAGGTGCGGCAGAAGAAGCGTGCCAAGGCGAACCAAAGCGTGCCCAAGTCACGGATCGTCTCCGCCAGCATCACAGCCGACCTGAGCCTGCCAGACGCCCCGCCCGACATGCTGGACCTGCCTTCGGCCAGCCTGATGTCCGGTGCCGGTGGCAAAATGGGGGACGGCGGCTTCGGCACCGGCGGCCTGGGTGGCGGCTTTGGCTCCGGCCTGGGCCTCGGCGGGAAAAACGGCTTCGTCGGCATGACATTGTTTGGCAAACTCGGCGGCGAAGGCATGCCCGGGGTGTTTTACGACATGAAACAGACGCCCGACCGCAAGCCCACCGCCCTGGCAGACCTGGCGGGCGAGGCGGAGTTTGCCAGCGTCATCAACACCGCCGCAGGCAAAAAATTCAGCGGCAAAGGGCTGGATCAGTTCTTCCGCTCCACGCAGAAGATGAGCTTCACCTACCTGCTCATCCCCTACATGTCGGCCGGGGAAGGCCCGAAGGCGTTCAAGGTGGAAAACGAGGTGCAGCCCCGCGCCTGGATGGTTCATTACTCCGCCGACATTCGGCCGCCCGCACCGGGGGACTACCGCTTTGTGGGCATGTTTGATGACGCGCTCATTGTCTATGTGAACGGAAAGCCTGTGCTGGACGGATCATGGTATCCCATCGTGGAGCATGGTGAAAAGAAGCGGGACGCAGAAATCCGCCAGGACTTTGGCGGCCCCGTGCTGCCTGGCACCAGCAACCGCCGCTGCTACGCCGGACGCTGGGTCAAGATGGAGGGTCTCACGCACATCGATATCGTCGTGGGCGAGCGCCCCGGCGGCCGCGTGGGCGGCCTGCTGCTGGTGCAGGCAAAGAAGGGCACGTATGCCGAACGCGCCGATGGCACCCCCATCCTGCCCGTCTTCTCCATGGCCAAGCCCACCTTGGAAGACGAGGCCCGCCTGAAGGACTACACCGCCGCCGGCTTCGAGGTGGAAAGCAAGCCCGCCGTCTTCAGCCTGACGAAGGACATCTTCGACAAGTAGATGGGCCGCCACCAAACAGCACCTGGGCACAGGATGGGTCTTGGCCAACCCTCCGCCCTCCTGTGAATCCCTCTGAAACCCTGTCTGTCCTGTCAAAAGATCCTCCTGGCACCAGCATCGTAATTCGCCTCGCGCGGCCCCCTGCCCTGCGCCATCGCTGCGGCAGACAAAACATGAAACCTTTCACCCAACTGGCGGAGGCCCGCACGCCGGACGGCGCGGTGCTGACGCTGCACGCACATGACACACACTTCTATGTCCGCGTGAACCGGCAGCCCCTCATGGGCACCAACGCGTCCGAATCCGAGAGAGTGCTGGCGCAGCTCGCCTGCGCCCCGCTGGGCGGCAGACAGGCGGCCCGCGTGCTCATCGGCGGCCTCGGCCTTGGCTTCACCCTGCGCCGCGTGCTGGAGCTGCTGCCCAAGGACGCGCATGTGGACGTGGCGGAACTGCTGCCGGAAATCGTGGCCTGGAACCGCGAGTTCCTGCGCGGCGTCAACGGCACCCTGCTGGAGGACACCCGCGTGCAGGTCCTGGTGGAGGACGTTTTCAAAGTCCTCGCCCGCGCACCGGCGTCGCATTACGACGCCATCATGCTGGACGTGGACAACGGCCCCGTCGCCATGGTGCAGGACGGCAATGAGCGGCTGTACCAGACACAGGGCTTCGGCGTGATCACCCAGGCACTGAAGCCCGGCGGCGTGGTCACATTCTGGTCCGCCAGCCAGGATCGCGGTTTTGAGAAGCGCCTCTCCAAGGCAGGCTTCAGCGTGGAGGTCGTTGCCGCCAAAGCCTATCCGCAGGCGAAGCGCAGCACCCATACAATCTTTGTCGCGCGGCGGAAGGGATAGTCCTCCGCAATGATCGGTCTGGTTCGTCAGATCAGACTGATCTCGGCTCATCCTGCGCAGCCTCAAGGTCAGCAGCCTCCGCTGCCTCCCTCGCTGCCTTCACCTCCGGCGTCATGTCCGGCAGGGAGTCCAGGTACAGCGCCTCCACCTTGGCCCGGGCCCACGGCGTGCGCCGCAGAAAGGTCAGGCTGGACTTGATGCTGGGGTGAAAGTTGAAACAGTTGATCTGGATCATGCGGCCCAGCATCTCCCAGCCGTAATGATCCACCAGCTGGGTGAGCATTTTCTCCAGCGTGATGCCATGGAGGGGATTCTTGGGACCGGCGGCGTGCATGTGGCAGACTTGGCGAAAGATGAGGTGGGCTGGATCAGTTCGATGCTCAGGATAGACCGCACCCACGCCCCCGTCCACCCCGCCTTCATTCAGTCATTTTCATAGGAAAACGGAGCTTGCGAAAGCCCTGCATCTTGTGGCTAAATGCCGAAAAATGAACAAATGGACCTTCCTGGCCGTGATGACTTTGGGTTGCAGTCTCAGCCAGGCCCAGCAAACCGCGCCAGAAGCCTCCGCTGACACCGGGGCCGCCTTGAAAAGCGGCTACGACATCTCCCTCGGCGGAACCACCCGCCGGTTGGAGATCGTCACCAGCGAGCTTGCCGTCAAACAGGCCGACGGACGCAGAAAAATCACCCCCATCACATCCGGCAATGTCCGGCAGGAGGCCCGCGCGCAGCGTGCCAAAGGCGCGGCCGGGACCACGCCGGAGGTGGAGCTCATCCTCACGGAGGCGGCGCAGGGCGCCAAGCAGCGGCGCGCCCGCGTCGCAGAACGTCATTTCGTCACCCGGGAGGTGCTGGTGCGCCTCCGGGCGGGTGCCACGGCAAAGGAGGTCGCCGGAAAAACCGCGCTGCGGATCGCACACCAGCCTGCCTATGCGCCCGGTCTCGTCGTGTTAGACGCAGGCACCTCCGAGGGGGCCTTGCTTGCCATGGAGGCCCTCCGCGCCCTGCCCGGGGTGGAGGCGGCCGATGTCGTCTTGGCCACGCAGAAGAGCAAAAAGTTTACCCCCGACGCCCCCCTTTTCTCCGAGCAGTGGCACCACCTCAACACCACGCAGCTCGGCGGCGCTCTGTGGATGGACAGCAACATCACCCCCGCCTGGGACATCGCCAAAGGCACCGGCATCACCATCGCCATCGTGGATGACGGCGTGCAGCACACCCACCCGGACCTGCAGCCGAACTACAACCCCACGCTGGCCTACGACTTCAACGGCAACGACGCCGACCCAAGCCCGGTGGACATGGTCAATGACACGCACGGCACCGCCTGCGCCGGGGTGGCCGCCGCCCGGGGCAACAACGGCATCGGCGTCTCCGGCGCGGCCCCCTATGCCACCCTCACCGCCTTCCGGCTCATCGCCAGCCCCACCACGGACCAGCAGGATGCTGACGCCTTCCTGCTGAACAACCAGGCCATCCACATCAAAAGCAACAGCTGGGGGGCTGGGGACGGCAGCGGCTACTACGGTCCCGGCCCGCTGGCCACCGCTGCCCTGGAGACCGGCGTCACCACCGGGCGCGGCGGAAAAGGGGTCATCTACGTCTTCGCCGCAGGCAACGGGCTGGACATTGGCGACAACTCCAACTTGGACGGCCACGCCAACAATCCCCACGTCATCGCTGTCACGGCCGTGAATGACTTCGGCTACCAGACTTGGTACTCCGAGCCAGGGGCCAACATCCTCATCGCCGCCCCCTCCGCTGGCGGCGGCAAGAACCAGGGCATCCGCACCACGGATCTTCTGGGCAACAACGGCTACAACACCAGCGCCTCCACCAGCAACCTCGCCGACCGTGACTACACCAACGCCTTTGGCGGCACCTCCTCCGCCTGCCCTCTTGTGGCCGGTGTGGTGGCCCTGATGCTGGAGGCCAATCCCAACCTCGGCTGGCGGGATGTGAAGGAAATCCTCATCCGCACCGCCCGTCGCAACCACATGGCCGATCCCGACTGGGCCACCAACGGCGCAGGCTTCTCCTTCAACCACAAATACGGTGCCGGCGTCGTGGACGCCGCCGCCGCCGTGGCGCTGGCGCAGCAGTGGACCAGCCTGCCGGCCATGACCAGCACGCAGGTGTCGGAGTCCGGCCTCGCCGTTGGCATTCCTGACAACAATGCCACCGGCATCACCCGCACCCTCAGCATCAGCACCCCGAACTTCCGCGTCGAGCACGTTTCCTTGACAGTGACCGCCACCCACACGGCCGTGGGGGATCTGGAAATCACCCTGACCTCCCCCTCCGGCATGGTCAGCCGGCTCTCCCAGCTGACCCCCGACGGCACCAACAATCTGAACTGGACCTTTGGCACCGTCCGCCACTGGGGGGAAAACGCCGCAGGAAACTGGACCGTCAAAGTGGCCGACCGCGCCTCCACCGATTTTGGGACGCTGACCTCGCTCACTCTGAAATGCCACGGCACCTCCCAGACCGCCCCGCAGGTGGTCGGCGCCTCCGCCACCCTCACCGCAGAAGGGAACACACCCGCCAACAGCGCCGCCGACCCTGGCGAGGCGGTGACCTTCAGCCTCGGCCTCAAAAACATCGGCCCCGCCGCCACGACCAGCCTCACCGCCACCCTGCTGGCCGTCGGCGGCGTCCGGGAGGCCGGCGCGCCCCAGAGCTACGGCGCGCTGCCCGCAGGCGGTGCGGTCGTGGCGCGCCCGTTTTCCTTCAAGCCCCACGGCGGCTGCGGCACCTCCGCCACGCTCCTGTTGAAGCTTCAGGACGGCGCGGCCGACCTCGGCTTTGCCACGCTGACCGTCCCCCTGGGCACCACCGCCAACGCCTCCTTCGACGGAGGCGGGATCACCTTCGCCACCAACGCGCCCGGCGTCCCGTCCCCCTCGACCGTGGCCGTCAGCGGCCTGGTGGGCCGGGTGCAGCGCCTCACCGTGGCGGCCAACAATTTTGCCCACACCTATGTGGATGACATCGGGCTTCTCCTGCACGGCCCCCAGACGCTGAAAATGCGGCTGATGAATGGAGGCCCCGACTCCGGCATCAATGCCATCATCACCTTTGATGACAACGCCTCGATCCCATTTCCCTACAGTGGGCTCATCCCGACAGGCTCCTACAAGCCCCAGGACTACTATGGAAGCTCCCGCACCTTCACCAACGACACCACCGCCGAGATCGCCTACACCCTGGGGGAGTTCCTCGGCGTGCCGGCCAATGGAACCTGGAAGCTGTATGGCCAGGACTTCGTCGCCGGGGACACAGGCTACCTCGGCGGCTGGCGGCTGAACTTCACCACCGTCACCTGCACGGACAATGTCATGCTGGCCCAGGCCGCCACGACCGGCGGGGAGGCTGCCGGCAGCCTCCCCGTCACCGTCATCCGCACCGGCGGGCGGGAAGGCAGCGCCACCGTCAGCTACATGACCAGCGACGGCACCGCCACCACCGCCGGCGGCGACTACACCAGCACCAGCGGCACCCTCACCTTTGCCGCCGGGGAGCTCACCAAGACCTTTCTGATCCCAATCACCAATGACTCCACGCTGGAGTCCAACGAGACCATCAATGTCACACTTTACGCCGCCGGGGGCAGCGCGACGCTGGGCACCCTGGCCACGGGCACGGTGACGATCCAGGACGATGACAACATCACCCCCGTCACCCTCTCCCCAGCCACGCAGACGGTGAATGAAGGCGCCACAGCGCTCACCTTCACCGTCAGCCGCAGCACCTCCGGCGCGGCTGGCACGGTGGCCTGGTCCACCACGGCAGGCACCGCCACGGCAGGCTCTGACTTTCAGGCTGCCAGCGGCACCGTCACCTTTGGCGCGGCAGACCTCAGCCGGACCTTCACCGTCAATCTCCTTGATGACGCGGTGCCGGAGGAGCCAAAGTCCTTCACCGTCTCCATCCAGTCCCCCACGGGCGGCCTTTCCCTTGGGGCCACCACCACCGCCACCGTGACGATCGTGGATGCCGACACGGATGGCGACGGCCTGCTCGATGACTACGAAACCAGCGTGGGCCTCAACCCCGCCGTCAATGACGCCGCGCTGGATCTGGACGGCGACGGTGTCAGCAACCTGAACGAGTTCATCGTCGGCAGCGCGCCAAATTCCGGTGCCAGCCAGTTCCGGCCGACTGCGGCCAAAAATGGCAATGACGTGGGCGTTTCTTTCACCACCTTGACCGGCCGCACCTATAAAGTGGAGCAGACCGACACCCTCATGACGCCCTGGGGCACCCTGCAGTCCGGCATTGCGGGCACCGGCTCCGTCATCACGGTGCCGGATGTGGGCGCTGCGCTGCTCACGCGCAAGTTTTACCGCGTCATCGTCACCAAGCCCTGACGCGCCTCCGCGTCAGCCCTTCACACCCCCACTCCCAGCGCCGCCAGCGTCTTCAGCACGATCGGCTCCCCAGGCTGCAGCTTCTCGCGCTCCTCAAACAAGGCGCGCGTCACCCGCTCATACCCCGGCAGCTTGCCGGTCCGGCGCTGGGCCAGCAGCCGCACATAGCGCACGGAGCGGTCAATCAGCTTGTTGTTGCTGGGCTTCACATATGTCATGAGGTTGTCCACATAGCGGCCCAGCCGGCCCATGACGAGGGTGGACTGGATGTTGATCAGCATCTTCAGCAGCAGATGCGCGTGGAACTCATGCACACCCGTCAGGTCGATCCTCTCGCGCAGGCCGTCGAAGTCCCACACCATCTCCAGTTCCCCAGCCCCGCCATCGATGCGGAAGGGAAGCTGGGCCGCGCCCGGGGTCCGCGCTTTGCGGTGCTCCAGCAGTTGCGCGGAGAAGTCATAGCATTGCAGCACCTCCCTGCCCGCCACGTGCCTCGCCTCCGGCCATTCCAGCGTGCGGGGTTCCCGGTGCAGCAGCGCCTTCCACGCGGCCAGGGCGTCTGGCTGCCCGGGCATGATGAAATGACACCAGGAGGCGGGCGCGGCCGGATCATCCTGCTTTTCAAAGGGCGACAGGCTGAAAGTCGGCGCGCGTTCAGTGGTGTCCGTCACCACGGTGATGCCAAAGCGGCCGCTCTCATACAGCACATAGTCGCCACGCCCGTAGGCGGCCGCCTCCCGCTCGATGAAGGGTGCCAGGAACTGCCCGTCGCAGTGTGTGGTGTGGCGCAGCAGTTGATGCACCTCCTCATGCGCCTTCTCCGGCGTCCGCATGTGCAAAAAAGCAAAACCAATGGCCGCCATCAGCACCGTGCTGGCCTGCAGGCGGGTGCTGCCGGTGATGGCCATGGGTCCCACGGCCAGGTTCAGCTTGCGGATGGCCGGATTGCGAATCACGCGTTTGGAGCGGTCAGCAGCCTGGATGAGCTGATCATCCGGATTGCAGTACAAAAACCACGGAGGATTCGTGGAAAGCTGCGCGGCGCGTTCTGCGGCACCGATGACGAAAGGCGTTTCCCCGCCCTCCGTGGTGGCGATGAGCAGGTCCCCCTGCTGAAAGCCCAGCTCCTCCAGCTGCCGGGCACCATATTCGGGGTGGTCCTCAAACGTCTCAATCGCCTTGATCAGCGCCAGGTCGCCCCCGGCCATGAAGGCCACCACGCGCTCCGGGTCCGGCACCGGCAGCACGCCCATGCGGCAGAAAATCTCAAGGCTGAGGGACAGCCGCCCCGTGGCACCACAGCCGCACAGGAAGATTTTGCGGCCGCTGTCAAAGGTCCTGGCCACCACACCGGCCAGGTCTGCCAGCGGCGCGGCGCGGTCAAACATCAGCCGCAGGGCATGGATGTCCACCTGATGCATCAGCTTGATGGCCTCCTCCAAATCCTCCCCGGCCAGGTGTGACAGGGACTGGGTGAAGGGATGCTGGGACTCCGTGTCCAGCGCGCCAAGCTGATAGTCCGGGGCAATCCTGAGGAACTCGTCGGCAGCTTTCATCCTATAAGCATTCGACTGAAAACAGCGGCTGGATGTTCAGCAATGTCACTTTCCGACCTTGCATTCCCGTCTTGCACCCCGCTTGGCGCGTTTCAATATGGAGGGAAAATTGACATGATGGAATTTGCTTTGTTCAGGCTGCCCGACGGTAGGGCGTGGCTGGGTGAAGGCCCCTTTACCGCGCTGGCGTCCGCACCGGCCGGGGGAGGTGCCTTCTACGTTAATGACTTCGATTTGAACGATCCACAGCCGTGGAAGGTGCCCGCGCGGCTGCACGCCATCACCGCAGAAAGCCTCGGCCCGGCCATCCACCTCAATGGCTCCACCACTCCCAGGATTCATTGGGCCAAACCGGCCACCGAGTGGTTCAAGATGGCCTTCCGCCGCATCCGCCGGGAGGTGCTTTCCAAACGCATCGAAAAAATGGTGCCCGTCCTCACCGAGACCGGCACCCTGATCTCCGGCAGCCCGCTGAAACTGCTGGAGGCCGTGATGAATGCCCCCGCCAACATGTGGGGCTACGCCCATGTGACCGAAAAAGGCGGTTTCCTGGGCGCCACACCGGAGCTTCTTTTCAAATCCCAGGGCCAGTCTCTGGAAACCATGGCCCTGGCCGGCACCGCCAAACCCGGCCAGCAGGACGCCTTCCTCACCGACGTGAAGGAGATCGAGGAGCACGAGATCGTGGTGCGCTACCTCGCCGGGCAGTTGCAGGGCCTCGGCACCGTGGAGCGCGAGCCACGCACCCTCTGCCAGACCGCCGGGCTGGTGCACTTCCAGTCCGCCATCCGCGCCACGCTGAACCAGGCCACCGACCCGGCGGAACTGGTGCCGCTGCTGCACCCCACCCCGGCGGTGGGCTGCCTGCCACGGGATGAGGCAGCGCTGACGAAACTGCGCGAATACCGCCAGCAGTTGCAGGTTCCCGGATTTTTTGGCGCTCCCTTCGGCTTCATTGAACAAGACGGCACCGCCCATGTGGTCGTCTCCATCCGCGGCATTTGCTGGGAGGGGGACACCATCTCCCTGCCCTCCGGCTGCGGCATCGTCGGCGGCAGCGCCTTCGACCACGAATGGCGTGAGCTGCGCCTCAAGCGCGAGGCTGTGCTGCGGCTTCTCGCCCTCCATTCATGACCCAGGCAGACCTCATCCAGCAGACGCTCTCCACCCTGGCCCACTTCGGCGTCAGGGAGGTCTGCGTGGCCGCTGGCGCGCGCAACGCGCCGCTCGTCTCCGCGCTGCTGGCCAGCACCCACATCACCCTCTGGAATTTTTTTGAGGAACGCAGCGCCGCTTTCTTCGCCCTGGGGCGCATCCTGGCCGACCGCAAACCCGTGGCCGTCCTCACCACCAGCGGCACTGCGGCGGCGGAGCTGCTGCCTGCCACCATCGAGGCCTACTACCAGGGGCTGCCCCTGTTTCTGCTCACCGCCGACCGGCCCAAAAGCTACCGTGGCACCGGCGCACCGCAGGCCATCGAGCAGATGGGCCTCTTCGGCCTCTACGCCCAGCCCCTGGGAGACTGGGACGCCACCGACGACCCGCTGGAAATGTACGCCACGGTGAATGACCGCCCGCTGCACCTCAACGTGTGCCTGGACGAGCCCTTGGAAACCAACCTCGGCGGCGTGGACTTCTCCGGCACCCAGGTCACGCGCCCCGCCGCACCGCCAGCCACTGCCCCCGCCCTGGCCTGCGATCTGGTGCTGGCCGCCGGCATGCACCCCATGGATGCCAGGGAGGCCGCCCCGCTGCTTGCCAGACTTGGCGCCCCCATCATCGCCGAGGCCACCGCAAACCTCCACGGCATGGCCGCCTTGCAGCCCCTCCTGGTGCCCGGCGGTGAGCGCGCCCTCCAGTATGCCAAGCCCGCGCACGTCCTGCGCATCGGCGGCGTGCCCAGCTGGCGCTGGTGGCGGGACCTCGACCTGCAGGCGGACATCCGCGTGACCAACATCACCCGCACCGGCTTCAGCGGACTGGCACGGCGGGAGAATGTGGCCACCCTGGCGTGGGAGACCGTGCTCAGCGCGCAAGCCTCGCTGCCGGGTGATGCGAATGCTGTGCTGCGGTTTGAGCCGGAGGCCGAGCTGGCAAAGTTTCCGCTCTCAGAGCCTGGATGGATGGCGCAAATTTTGCAGGTCATTCCCGCAGGCTCCCGGGTGTTTCTGGGAAACAGCCTGCCCATTCGGGAGGCGAACCTGGCCCTGCGGACGGTGAAGCCGGGCGTGGAATTTTACGCCAACCGTGGCGCGAATGGAATCGACGGGCTGGTTTCAAGCTTCCTCGGCATGGGCGCGCGGCATCGTGGGGAAAGCTGGCTGATCCTGGGGGACCTCAGCGCGCTGTATGATCTGGCCGGGCCATGGATCATTTCCCAGCTTCACATGACAACGCTGCGCATCGTGGTCATCAACAATGGCGGCGGCAAAATTTTCTCCCGCGTGAACAGTCTGCGCGCCCTGCCTGAGGCCGCCCGTGGCGTCATCGAAAACCGCCATGCCCTGAGCTTTGAGCCATGGGCGCGGATGTGGGGCATCGAATACGTGCAGATCGAAGACCCGCAGGACCTGCACGACTTGCTGCCCGTGCCCATGATCATCGAAATCCGCCCCGACCCATTGGAGACCGAGGCTTTCTGGAAAGACTGGCAGAAGCCCGTCATCCGCCCGCGCTGAGCTGCCGCTGAAAGGCCCGCCCCACAGCCAGCAGTCTTGTTACGCCGTGATAGAGTCGCGGAACGCCTCGATGATCACCACCACGGAGCACGCGCCGGCGTCAGGAAAGCCGATGGCGGCCTCGCCAAGGGTCTTGGCGCGGCCAAACTTGGCCACCATGGCCTTGCTCGCCTCTTTGCCGGCCTCGGTCGCGGCGGCCACAGCCTGGATGGCCTCCGGCAGGGACTGCGCGGCCACCTCCTCCGCCTTCACAGCGGCGGGCTCCATCGCGTCCACGCAGGTCTTGTCACCCACGGCGGCACCACCACGCTGCTTCACGCCATCCACACCGGCGCGCAGAAAGGCTGCCAGCCCGGCCGCGTCCAGCGCCTCCTTGCCAGCCAGGGCTTTTCCGCCATTGCGAAAGAAGGTGCCGAAGATCGCGCCGCTTGCCCCGCCCATGCTGCTCATCATCGCCATGCCCACGCTGGAGAAGGCCTTTTCAATGCTTTCCACCTCGCCCGCGTTCAGCTTGTCCTTGGCCGCCGTCATGCCACGCTGCATTCCCAGACCATGATCACCGTCGCCCAGGTTACGGTCGGCTTCGGAGAGCATCGGCTCTGCCGCGATGATGCGATCGCAGGCGAGGATGAGCATCGCTTTGACGTCGTCTTTGGAAAGGGTGGCTTTGGGCATGGTGAACGAAGAGCTTGAGGTCTGAAAGGCGTCTAGGGTTTGAAACTTCTAATTACAGCTTGGTGTAGCCCACGCTCTCACAGGGCATGTCCCAGAGCTTCTTCAGCTCCGCGTCCAGCTTGGTGATGGTGAAGCTGACACCGGCCATCTCCTGGCAGGTGACAATGCTGTCCACAATGGTGTGGTGAACCTTGAGCCCGCGCTTTTCCAGGATGGGCTTGGCACCGCGCAGCATGATCAGCAGCTCCATCATGTGGGTCGCGCCGAGGCTGTTGACGAAGAACACGATCTCGTCGCCCGCGCTGAGCGGCAGATCATCGGCAAAGAGCAGCGTCAGGATCTTTTCCGCCAGCTCGTCCGCAGGACACATGGGGATGAGGCCCACACCCTTTTCACCGTGGATGCCCATGCCCAGGCCGATCACGTCGTCCGCCAGCTCAAACGTGGGCTGGCCGGTGGCCGGAATGCTGCCGGGCTTGGTGGACACGCCCACGGTGCGCGTCATGTCCACAGCCTTCTGTGCGATGCGCACAAGCTCGTCCAAAGAATCCACCGTGGCGGCTGCCGCACCGGCCAGCTTCACCACAGGCACCAGGCCCGCGATGCCACGGCGGTTGCCCTTCTGGTCCGGAGGCGCGGAGCAGACGTCATCATTGATGATCACCGTCTTCACCGTGATGCCCTCCTCCTCCGCCAGCTCGGCGCCGATGTCAAAGTTCATCACGTCACCGGCGTAGTTGCCGTAGAGATACAGCACGCCCTTGCCACGGTTCACCGCCTGCGTGGCCTCCAGCACGATGTCGGGCGGGGGCGCGGCGAAGATTTCGCCCACGGCGGCGCCATCGGCCATGCCCTTGCCAATGAGGCCGTGATAGATGGGCTCATGCCCCGCGCCACCGCCAATGAGGAGCGCTGGCGCGTCCGGGCGGAGGTCGTTCATGACAATGGAACGCGTGCCCACGCGCTTTGCCTTGCCGTCGTAGGCATAGACAAGCCCCTCAAACAGCTCGTCGGCGCACTTGAGAGGATCGTTGATGAGTTTCTTGGCGGTGTTGGCGTGGCTCATGGTCGGAACAGCGTAAAAAGGTGGATGGGGAAAAGGGAGCGCCATCTTGGGCAGTCAGCCCGCGCTGTCAAAGCGCGATTGAGAGGTTCTCCCACCGCGCAGCCTCCATGAACCAAGTTTCCTAAGTCCTCCGCAGCCGGAACTGCCGCAGATACTTCAGCGGCGTCATTCCCATGTGGCGGTGGAAGTGATGCGTGAACGCGCTCTGGTCGCAGAAGCCCAGTTCCAGCGCCACCTCGGTGATCTGCGCGCCCTCCTTTTGCAGGGCCTCACACGCGGCCTGGATGCGCAGCTTCATGATGAACGCCTGCGGGCTGGAGCCAAAGGTCTCCACAAACTTGCGGTGCAGCTGCCGTGGCGACAAATGCACGATCTGCGCCAGCTCCGTGATGGACACCCCGGTGCGGAAATGCTCGCGAATGTAGGCCAGCGCCCGGTCGATCTGCAAATAGGGCTGCAGCACCTGCTTCTTCCCCTCGAAGGACTGCACCGTGCCCATGATCCCGATCACCCCGCCCTTGGCATCCGTGAGCGGCAGCTTGTTTGTGACAAACCAGTCGGGAATCCCCTGGTCGGTGAAAAAGAGCTCCACAATGTTCAGCTTGGGCCTGCCGGTGGTTAGCACATCCTCGTCATCCCGGCGGAAGTTCTCCGCCAGACGCGTAGGAAAGAGATCAAAGTCCGTCCTGCCCACAATCTCCGCCTCTGCCGCAAAACCAAAACGCTCCACAAACCGGCGGCTCGCACACATCAGGCGGAAGCTGCTGTCCTTTGCAAAAAAAGCCAGGTCCGGCAGATGGTCAAACAGCCGGTAGAACGGGCTCTCCGTGCTGACACGCCGGATGAACCGTTCCCGCAGCACGGCAGGAGAAGACAGCTCCGTCTCAGGAGCCGGGGATGGCAGGTCGGTAGGGGGCCGGGCAGCGCTCACACACGCCTTGTAGCATGGGGCAGCCCAAGGCGGAAACACCAAAGTGCACACGGCCGTCTGTCAGCCGGACTCTGCACCTTCATGCCCTGCTCATTCATCCCCGCACACAGCCCCCGTCAGAAAAAAACAAAGCCCCGCGAGAAGCGGGGCTTTGAAAACACAACGAACTGACAAAGGGGCGGACGATCCAGCCAAACGATTAACGCTTGGAGAACTGGAAGCGCTTGCGGGCGCCTGGGCGGCCGGGCTTCTTACGTTCCTTCTTGCGGGAGTCGCGGGTGAGCAGGCCGTTCTGCTTCAGCAGCGGACGGAACTCAGGATTCACACGGATCAGCGCGCGGGCGATGCCAAGACGCACAGCACCCACCTGCCCGCTGCTGCCACCGCCGGTGGCATTGACCTTGAAGTCATAGGTCTGGCGGGAGTTGGTGAGGGCGAGCGGGAACAGAACCATGTTCTGCAGGGCCACGGTCGGGAAGTACTCTTCGAAGTCGCGGCCGTTCACGGTGATGCTGCCTGCGCCTTCAGTGATGAAAACACGTGCAATGGCGGTCTTGCGGCGGCCTGTGGCGTTGTTGAGGGGCTTGCTCATGCGGATGGGAGAAAAGAATTAGGCGACGGCGAAGGGCTTCGGGTTCTGCGCCTCATGCGGATGCTCGGTGCCGGAGTAGATCTTCAGCTTGCCAAGGATGGCACGGCCAAGGCGGGTGTGGGGGACCATGCCCTTCACAGCGCGCTCCACAAGAAGCTCCGGACGGCGGGCGCGCACGCGCTCCACGTTTTCCACCTTCTGATTGCCGACGTAGCCAGCCTTGGAGGTGTAAATCTTCTGCTGCTCTTTTTTGCCGCTGAGGCGGACTTCGGCGGCGTTGAGCACCACCACGAAATCACCCGTGTCCACATGCGGGGTGAAGGTTGGCTTGGTCTTGCCGCGCAGGAGGTTGGCTGCGGCAACGGCCACATCACCAAGAATCTGGTTCTTGGCGTCGATGACCCACCATGTGGGGTTCTGGTCCTGGGCTTTGGCTGAAAACGTCTTCATGAATGCTGCTTGAACGAAAAGCACTCCCGTTGGGGAGTGAGGGGCCGCGATAGTAGGAGGTCTGGTGCCAGTGTCAAGGTGGAAAACCGAGTTATTCACAACGATTTTTCATTTTTCGCCCCCCTTCCCTTCTCACCGCGTCCGGCTACCGGTATTTGTCGCGGGAAAAGATGGCCTTCACCTTGTTGAAAAAGGACTTTTTGGTCTCCACCTCCTTGACCGGAGAGGCCGCCGGCGCCGGCGCAGGCGCAGGCGCACGATAGACGGGCACCGCGTCCTCCACCTGCAGCGCCTTGGGCACCCCCTCGTCAGGCAGGCCGGAGAAAGCCCGCGCCTCCTCAAAGCCCTGCACGTGGTTGCCCAGCTTCGCCTGCGTGAGCATGTGGTCGTGGCTGTCCGCGAGGATCGTGGGTTGCACAAAGATCATCAGCTCCTTGCGGTCCTTGTCGCGGGAGGTGCTGCCGAAGAGGTGCTTGATGACCGGAATCCGGACCAGCAGCGGCAGGCCGGACTTGTTGTTCTTGTCGCTCTCCGTGATCAGCCCGCCCAGCATGGCCGTGGTGTTGTTGGCCACAATGAGGCTGTTCATCATCCCCTGCTCAGAAATGTTGGGCACGTCATTGCCGCTGATCTCCGTGAAGCCGGAGATGCCGTTGTTCTGCTGCTTGAACTCCAGCATGATCTCACTGTCGTTGAAGATGTGCGGCGTGATGTCCAGCTGCAGGCGCACCGGAATGTACTGCGTGGTGGAGGTGAAGCCCAGGCCGTTGTTGACACCGCCGTTGGTGAAGGTCTGGCCTGCGATGGCCACCTGCTGGCCGATGTAGATGCTGGCCTGCTGGTGGTTCAAGGTCGTGAGGAAAGGCTTCTGCAACACGCGGAAACGCTGCTGCCCCTCCACGGTGTTCAGGAAGACCCCCAGACTGCGGTTGATCTGCCCATAGGCGGTAAAGCCGGCGATGCCCATAGGCCCCCCTGCTGCCAATGCCGTGCCCACATTGGCCAGACTGTTGGGATTGAAGAACACCCCCTGCGTGTTGAGCGTGCCGCCGATCGTCTCGTTCTCACCCAGGCTCTGCAATGTCTTGACCCAGTCGAGGCCAAACTTGAAGTCATTGGAGAGGGTCAGCTCTCCGATGATCGCCGAGATCAAAATCTGCCGTGGCCGCACGTCCAGCTCGTCCGCCAGTTCCTCCAGCGCCTGGATCTGCTCCGGCGGACCGCTGGCAAAGAACTTGGAGCTGGCAGGGTCGGCAATGACAAGGGTGTTGGCGATGAGCACGCTCATCGGCTTCTTGGTGACTTCCAGCGGCGTGCTGTTGCCAAAGGAGCCCCCCCCGGACATGCCGGAGCCAAGCCCGCCCATGCCCCCCCCAAGGCCGCCGCCCAGCCCGCCTCCAAACCCGCCGGAGCCAAAGGAGTTGTTGTTGCCGAAGTTGCTGCTGTTGTTGTTGGTCGGCGTCGTCGTACGGCCGGGCTCGCTGCCGGTCAGGGCGCTGCCGCCGGGGGTCTTGCTGTTGCGCATCAGCGCCTTCTCCGCAATGCCCAGAAAGACCGACAGGTCCAGGTAGTTCAGCCTGCGGGAAAAATAACGCCGCATGGTGGACTCCGCGTCCAGCTCCTGGATCAGGCTGTCAATGCGCATCATGTCGGAGGGCCGGGCAATGGCGATGATGCTGTTGTTGCGCTCGATGGCCTGCAGGATGGGCTTGGAGGCCTCCGGGCTCACACCACCGAGGGAGGCAGAAGTGCCGCCCGCAGGAGCGACAGCGGGCGCGGCCATGCCAGGAGGAGTGGCCGCAGGCGCCTGGGTGACCGGACGCTGGGCCGCAGCCCGGGGTGCCGCGCCACCCCCGCCCCCGCTGGTGCCACTGCCCAGGCCCAGCAGGCCGTTGAGCTGCTCCACCACTTCGGACGCGGTTGCACGTTGCAGCACGAAAGTCTTCTGCATTGTCTCCATCGGCGGCTTGTCCACCTCCTTGGTCAGATCCAGGTAGGCACGAATGGTCTGGGAAGCCTCCGTGATGACCAGGGCGCGCGCGTTGTCCATGGCCAGGATCTTGCCATAAGGGTGCAGCGGAATGAGCTGCTGCAGCGCGGAGGAGGCCTCCTCCGCTTGCAGGTAGTTAAGCTGGATGACGTGGGACACCACTTGGTCAGTCTCCGGCAGGTCCTCCGACCGCAGAATCACCGGCACCCCCTGGGTGGAAGGCGCCGTCCCCTGCTCCGCCGCCACCAGCTTGTAGAGATTCGGGCCGCTGGGCACAAAAGCATAACCATGCATCAGCAGGCCCTTCTCAATGATGCTCTGGTATTCCTCCACGGTGAACTCCCCGGGCACCTGGATGGTGACGGTGGCGGCCTCCAGGCCGCGGTCCTTCAGCACACGGCGCTTCGTCACCTGGTAGTACTCATCCACCACCTCGGACAGCGGCACATTGTCGAACTCAATGACATACGGTCCCGTTGAAGCCCCGGCGGCACCACTGGTGCCGGCGGGCGGGGTGGGCGGTGGCAGCGGGGCCGGAGGCGCAGGCCGGGCAGGAGCAGCCGCCGGTGCGGCAGCCCCCCCCGCCGGACCTCCGGCAGGACGCATTTGCTGCGTGGGCTGCACAGCAGGCGCGCCCGGAGCCTGGATGGGCATCGGGCGCAGGGGCTGCCCGTCTGGTTGCGGCCCCATCTGCGAGGAGGGCAGGACCGCGCCCGGAGGACGCTGGATGGGCGGCGTCTTCATGCCCGGCGGCAGGTTCGACCGCACGCGCGGAGGCACCGCATTGGGCGAAATCTGCTGGGCCACCGCCAGTCCTTGGGCCAGACAGAGGGCAGTCAGGCAAAGCAGGGAGGAAAAGGACATCTTCATCGGCGGGGAAGCGGGGACGAGGCGGAAGGTCACTGCGGCAGCGTTTGCTGATTGGTCGGCGCGCTGATCAGACGCCGGCGCACCGGCACCGGAGGCGCATTAGGATTGGCGTCCGACACAAGCGGCCCGGCGGATTGCACGGGATTGCCTGCGGGATTGAGGGACATGTTGATGTTCGTGCCACCAGCTTGGGGCACGACTGCGGCGTTGATGCCGCCACCCATCCCCACCGCGCTTCCGCGCTGCTGCTGGGGCGGGCTGGACGTCACCCCGGCGGGGCGCGCGCCACCGGCGTTCGGCAGTTGGATTCTTGGCTGCACACCATTGGTCGTGGGCAGGCGCTGCTGCGCCCCGGGCGGCATTCCCGGCACGGGCATGCCCCCCGGCCTCATGCCTGGGTTTACCGGCATTCCCGGCACAGGCTTTGCGCCCGCGCCGCCTGCGGCGGCCACCTGGCCCGTGTACTCGGGGTTGTATTTCAGTTCCGTGGTTTCGGACCCCAGCACCACCTCCACCGTCATCTCCTTGCGGGTCTCCCCCAGCTTGAAGTCGGTCAGCCGCATCCCGTTGGAGGCCGTCCCGCCCTTCTTCAGCCGGGTGCGCTCATGGGTCTTGGTGTTGACGATCACGATGGTCGGGTTGGCCTTCTCGCCATAGTGGCTGGCGATCGCCAGATCCTTCGCAAAGGAGACGTTCTCCACTGCGGCAGGCGCTGTCTTCAGGGTGAAGGGGTTCTTGCTCCAGGAGGCCTCGTAGCGGTCCTCAGGGTAGGCCTGCGGCGCGGTGAAGGCCGCAGACGCCTGCGGCTGCTCCTGCGCTGGCATTGAGGCAGCCGCGAAAGCCCCCAGACACGCAATGGCAAATCGGCGCGTCAGGTTCATGCGCCCCCCCCTTCCCTGGCCGGGCTTTCATCCACCGCCGTCAGGGCTGTGGAATGGCGGCGGTTCAGCCTCACCGTGTAGATGATCTTGGCCTTGTCCTGGGCATCAGGTGTGATTTTCAACGATGAAACCATGCGGAAAGAGTCGGGCGAGAGCATCCCGTGGAGCCAGCGGAAGAAATCCGGCAGTTCCCCTTGCATGACAAGCGTCACCCCGACCTCGTTATAGAACGGCTGGTGTGTGGCCTCATGCAAGGTTTTCTTCTGCACCACCAGGTTGTGCTTGGCTGCGGCGGCCTGCATCTCATCCAGCAGCGCCTGCGTCGCCTGGCTTTCGCTGCTCATCGCGGGCTGGTTGCTGCGCAGCCACTCCAGGCGTGCCTTCCACAGGTCCGCCTCCGCCAGCATGGCGGACGCCTCCATCTGCCGCAGTTCCAGCGTCTGGCCGCGCCGCTCCAGCTCTCGCTGCTTGCGCAGCAGGCTCTGGGACAGGATGGCCCCGCCGCACACGGCGGCCAGCAGGGCCAGGATGGCGATCAGCCTGCGCTCACTGGCCTTCATTTGACGCCCCCCCTCCTTGGATGACCCCTGTGGTGCGGAAATCCGCGCGGTTGTCCTCGCGGATTGAAGGCACCGGGAAATTCCACGCATACCTCTGCAGCGGCTGGCTGGCGGCCAGCTTGTCCTTGAAACCCAGCGCGTGATTCACCGAGGTGGCCTCGCCCGCGATCACAATCTTCCCGTTGTCCATCTGAAACTCCTTCAGCCGGATGCCCTCCGGTGGCAGCAGGGACACAATCTGGTGGTAAACCTCCAGCGGGTACAAGTCCGGATCGATCGCCACCTCCATCTCCAGCCAGTTGGCCTGCGCCTCCCGGATCGTGTCAATTTCCGGCTGCCGCGCGTCCACCAGGGCGCTGGCCGCGGTGATCCTGGCCTCCCGCCACTGCAGGCGCCCCCACCACGCGCCGAAGAAACACACGTACATCAGCGCCGCCGCCGCCATCAGCAGCATTTTCTTTTGCAGCTCGCGCTGCTGCCGCCTGCCCTGGGCCACCTGCGCGGGCAGCAGCCCGCTCTTCTGCGCGGGCAGGCGCGGTGCTGGGCGCCGCTCCTTCAGCAGCGTGGAGTCTTGAAACAGGCAGGCCATCTGCGGTGCAAAGTCCGGCTCGCACTCAGTCCACACGCGCACCGCGGTCACGCTGCCGGCCTGCTCATGCGCCAGCAGCGCGGCGTGGGTGTCGCGGATCTCAAAGGCCGCGTCGGCATCCAGGCTGCGCGCCGCCAGCACCGTCAGGTGCAGCAGTTGTGCCCCGCGCGTGAACGCCGCCACATAACGCCCCAGCTCCCGCCAGATCGCGATGCCATCAATCGGCAACGGCAGCAGTTGGGCGCTCACCTCAAAGCGTTCGGCCGCCAGCACCTCACGGCCCTGCGGCTCCGCGTCCGGGGCAAAGGCCAGCGTGCCCACCAGCAGTTGGCGCTCCTTGCGCGTGACCACCCAGTGCGACCACAGACGGGCCCCGGGCTCCTGCTCCAGGCCAAAGCCCTCCCACCGCAGCGCCACGGCATCCTCCGCCCCCTCGTCCTGGCCCAGGGACCAGAACGGCGCGCTGTCGAAGGCGATGGATTCCACCCCGACGATCGTGCATGGGCCGCTCTCCGCAGGCTGGCAGCTTCCGTCCGCATGGCACTGCCAGAACTCGCGCGCCTCCTCTCCGGGGAAGGTCAAAATCTGCTGTGAGGTTCGGCGGAAAGACATGCGCGTCAAAGCCCGGCCGGGCCGTCCTCCAGGCTGAATTCCTTCCACTCCGCTATCCCCGCCGCACCGCCGTTCAAAATCACCGCCAGCCCGCAGCGCACATCCCCCGCCATGCCGACGCTCTCAATGCGCTTCGTCTGCCCGGCCAGGGTCAGCACGGCGGCCGCCTCCTGCACATTCCCGCCTCCCACGCCCAGCAGCGCCAGCGCCTCCTCCACACTCTGCACAGGCAGGTCGTCCTCCGTTTGGGCGATCTCGTCCAGCCCGTTGCGCCGCCGCACCAGTTCCTCCGCGTTGGACAGGCTTGCTCCCGTCACAGCCGCCAGCACCTCCGCCGACGCCGTGTTCACATCCAGCATTCCGCTGCCACGCAGCGTGAAAAAAGAGCGCCAGTCCGGCCGCAGCTCGGTGATCTCCATCATGCGCGGCACCAGATCCACCTCGTCCAGGCTTTGAAACGGCCGGTTTAAGGGGATGCCTTTCAGGCCCGCGAAATCGTAGTCCAGCTTTTCAGCGCTGTCCGGCCTGCGCTTCAGGTCGTCCGGGTCCACCCAGTCCATCAGCGTGGCGGCCAGGGACTGCGCATCTGCCGGCAGCAGGCCCCAGTAGGCAAACACACGCTCCAGCACAGGCAGCCCCGCCTCCGTCAGCAGCGCGTTCAGGTTCAGCCGTGCCTCCTCAGTGCTGATGCGCGTCTCATAGTGCTCCACGGCGGAAACGCTGCGGCGCAGCAGCGGGTCCCCCGCCTTGATCTGCGGATGCGCCGCCACAGCCACCCCCATCTCCGCCAGCTGCCTCGCACGGATCATCCCCACCCGTGCCTGCTGCTGCCCGCCGTGCTGCTGCGCCACACCCACGGTGGAAATGATGATGAAAGACAGCACCGCCACCAGGCACAGCAGGGCCAGCAACACCGATCCACGGGAAGCCGAATTTTGCCGATGCTGATGGAGAGAACTCACCGCCTTAAGTGTGCCATGACAGCCACGTGGCTGTCAAGCAATGCTATCCTCACAAAACAGCATCCCGCCCCTGGCCAAAACCGCACTATTTCTTAGTCACTTTCTTCTTGACCTTGCCAGCCGCTTTCTTCGCCGGCGGGCTCTTCCGGCCCTTGGTGGGCGCTCCGCCGTCCTTGCGCCCGCTCTTCGTGTCCTCGCCTCCGCCTCCATTGAGCTTCAGCCTGCCGCTCTTGACATCGGCCTCCAGTTTTTGCAGCTCCTTCAGCAGCTTCGGCCACTGGTCCTCCGCCACAATGTAGCCAATGCAGCGCTCCGCACCGCACCGGCAGGGGTGGTCCGACCACGTGTCCACGTCAAAACCATAGTTGTAGGTCAGCTCCTCCCCCTCCTTGATATCACGCAGCGCGTGAATCCAGATGCGCCCGCGCCCAATGAACGCCTCGCAGTTTGGCGCGCAGGAGTGGTTGATGTAGCGCGCCGGGTTGCGGCCCTTGGCCCCGTCCAGGTCCTGCCGCTTGTTCAAGGTGAAGATGTAAACCGCCGCGCCACCCGTCTTCTTCGACTTGGCCGCCAGCGCGTCCCCCCGCCGCTGCGACTCGGCCTTGGTGATCTTCTCCCCCAGGTACTCGATGATGGCGTCATCTTTGGCGATGTCCTTGCGGGCAAAGATGCCACGGTTGTGGATGGAGGAGGACTTGACGGTCCAGGAGCGTGTCGAAGGCATGGGGGAGTAAAGACGGAAACAGGAGCGCATGAAGTGTGCCGGGCACGGGGATTGTCAAGGCTGCTGGCACAAACATGCGCACCAACGCATTTGCCTGCCCGCGTTTTTCCGGTTGCCGCATCAACCGGCAGCGGCTTATTGCGCGCCCTTCAACCGCCCCGAACGCCCATGCTTGAATTCTTCCGCCGCCACCGTGGCGCCTTCCTCATCACGCTGACGATCATCATCATCATCTCCTTCGCCGCGTGGGGAGGATCCAGCAGCATGAACCGCAACTATCAAAAGCGGGCGCAGGTGACGGACGTGGCCATCACTGTTTTCAACAAAGACTACACCATTGGCGATGTGCAGCGCGCCCAGCGCTCCATCCAGTTCTCCCAGCAGTTCCTGCAGTCCTTTGACCTGCTCATGCAGCTCATGCAGCTTTCCCCGAGCGGCGGCTTCGGCGGCGGCCCGGACACACTGATCAACCTCTTCGTCGCACGCGGCCTCATGGAGCAATACGGCATCCGCCCCAGCGACGCCGAGGCCCGCGCCGCGCTGGAGCAGATGCCCGCCCTGCAGACCAACGGCAAGTTTGACCTCGGCCGCGCTCAGATTCTGGAGGAAAACGCCAATGCCATGGGCTTTGAGCGCGAGGACCTCCTCGGCATCATGAAGGACACCATCGGCCTGCGCAAACTGCAGGAGCTCGTCACCAGCAACTACGTCACCTCCCCCCTCG
>CAZPSQ010000068.1:0-23493 GCA_964588755.1 uncultured Prosthecobacter sp.
CCGAAGTGGTTTCCTCCCCCGTAAGATCCGAGCTGGGTCATCTTGTTGTCAAAGGTCGGGAAGCCGTTGAAGGCACGCATCTTGTCCAGGCGCTCCTGGAGGGCGGACACCGTTCCATCGTGGCCGATGTGCGCGCTGTCCTCGCAGCGCAGCGCCCACTCCGGCGGGATGCCGAGGGCTTCGCACACGCTCTGGCTGGCGCCTTCGGTGCACACCTGCACCCCGAGTTCTGGCGAGACACGGCGGGACTTCTTCGCCTCGCGCTGACCACGGCCGGCACCCGTCGGGGTGCGCGCCACGATGGCCTCGATGAGGCGGCGGCGGATCGTTTTGTCGGCGATCTCATCCGCCGGGATGTCCATCTGCAGCAGCGACATGGAGCACTTGATGTCCACGCCCACCGGGCCTGGATAGATGTGCGTTGGCGAAACCATCACGCAACCCACCGGTGCTCCGTAGCCGGAGTGCGCGTCAGGGTTGAGCACCAGGTCCGTCACGCCTGGGGCGGAACGCGAGTTCAGCGCCTGGTCGATGCAGAACTGGTCAAAGGTGGAGCGGATGGCCTCCGTCCCGATCACCGTGATCGGTTTCCCGGCGTTGTTGCGCGCAGGCAGGATGGCTTCGGCTTCGCCGGTGATGTGGAATGGGGAGTCTGGCATGGTGATTGGTTGGGTCAAGCAGGCATTCATGCCTGTTAGAACCCTCGAATTGTTGGTTGGTGTCCTCCAAGACACAGCTATTCATCTGTGCCTTCTGCTTCGGAGTCCACGAAAGGATGGCTCAACACAGTAGTGTCCAGCATCATCCATCCTGCAAAGGAAGCACGGCTCTTAACTACTGATCTGGCGTGCGCATACGAGTAGTGAGGAAGAAGCAAGGTTCGCAACTCATACCTTTTCAGGGCTTCGTTGGGTGTAAGGGCTGCTGTGAGTTCGACCTTTTCGCCTTGCGTCAAAAACAGTGGCATCAAAAAGCAGTAGTCATTGTGATACCATTGAGGGATGGCTACTTCTTGTTTCCGCTGGAGTTCGACTTCGCCAAAAATGAGCCGAAAGAGCAAGTGCTTATTTCCAGACATCGTCGGTCCAAACACTTCGTTGAGACGAATTTGATGGTCGTTGAAGATGTGATCGATGTTTCTCTGATCGAAGTGGATGGGCCAATTTGTATTGAATTCTGGAGGCGAGTATTTGACCTGGAAGTCTTCACGGGCCCGGCCTGGCACAGGGCAATCGCCGCATTGAACTTTGTCGAACAACCATTTATTTTTCGGATTCCTGTTCGGTTTGTAAACCAACCAAATAGGGTCGGCTGCTGAATTTACAAGGTAGCCAGCTCTCCAGAACGCCAAACCGTGCTCCTCATCTTCAAACACCTTGCCTTGGGACTTTGCGATTTCAAAGTTGTTCTTCAAATAGATCTCAAGGACTTTGTTGTTGGCGCCCCAAGGCTCCTCTTTGGCAAAGCCCCTTATCTTGTCGAGCCAGCCGGTGGTGTGAAAAGCGAAATTAAAAAGTGGTGAATTGATCATGGTGGTTGAGGTGGTTTGTGATGTGATTGAATGTGTGGGAGTCAGGCGAAAGTGATATGCCGAATCAGGGCGGCGACGACAAGGATTGACGAAACATTTTTACTCTGCTCTACCGCTGAGCTACGGCCCCGTCGAAGGTGGGGCCGGTGGGAATCGAACCCACGACCTGAGGCTTAAGAGGCATGTAGTTCCATCGGGCATTCGTTACCATTGGGTGATTGGGAAAGGATGAGTGAAGTGGCGACAAGGATGGAGAGACATTCACCGCATTGCTGCGGGGCGGGATTTGAACCCGCTGATACCTGGATGTAGTCCGCTCCGGCATTCGCCAGGATAGATTTGAAGTCGAAAAGTGAGAGATGACGGCGACGAGGAGTTTGAGAAACATTGATTGCTCTACCACTGAGCTACCGGGAGTGCGTTCGCATCACGGGCAGGACTCGAACCTGCGACAGATGTAGTTCCTCAGGCATTCGCCAAAGTGTGTTGTGAAAGGTTAGAAAGGTGACGGCGACAAGGATGGTGTGACAGGCCTCCGTGTTTTCAGGAGGTGCGGGTTATCGGCCCGCTGGTGTTTTGGTGATGTAGTCACAGGAGCATTCGCCGTCATTGATTCAAAAAGAGAGAAAGAGAGAAAGAGAGGGGATGGAGCCTGGTGACAAAGATTTTGGGGCAGACGGGACAGTTGGAAATGTAGTCCGCTCCAGCATTCACCAGGCTCCAAAGGGTTCGTTGTTTGTTAACTACAGAGGGGTCTTGTTGATCTCACCCACCCAGTGCGCGCCATTCAGCTCGCCGTTGGCAAAGGCGGCGATGATGTTGAACACTGAGTCGGAGAAACCACCGATGTTGAGGATGTCCTCGCGCTCCTGGGCCTGCGTGGTCGCATAAGGCTGGATGTCGAGACACACCAGACGGGCTTTTGGATTCCGCTGCTTGAACTTCGTCCATTCGCTCATCG
Organism: uncultured Prosthecobacter sp.; assembly: GCA_964588755.1. Lineage (GTDB taxonomy): Bacteria > Verrucomicrobiota > Verrucomicrobiia > Verrucomicrobiales > Verrucomicrobiaceae > Prosthecobacter. Next base: position 2,493 of record CAZPSQ010000068.1, read on the forward strand.
TGCGGGTCGCGGAGCCACCCCAATGACCGTAGTGTGGGGAGTCGAGCCACGATTCGTTGTCGGAAACGTAGATCACAAGGTCCGCATGCACCTTGCGGGCGTTCAGGTCGATCAGCACGGCGCTGCAGTTCGTCCCACCACAAGGCAGGGACGCGAGCTTCTGCGCGTTCGTCATCACGGAATCACGGGGATTCAGCGACACACGAACCACGTTGTTCTCAAACGGCAGCACTTCAGCGTCACGGTTCTGGCGCAGGAAGGCGGCGGCCACCAGCGCGGCCACATCAATGCAGCGCACCTTGCTGGTGGCACCCTGGCGGCCACCCGTCACAGACGAGTGCATGGAACCGGACACGTCCGGAGCCACGACCACACGGCCCTCCACCGCAGGCACATTGGAGATGGCGATCTCCATCGCATCCTGCAGCGCCTCCTTCACCTCATGCGGGACTTCCGCGCCGACGTTGTTGTAGGCGGCCATGAGCTGGTAGGGGAAGACCTTGGCGCGGCGCACCTGCTCTTCGCTGCGCAGCCGGCTGGCCACAAGGCGGGTGATCTCCTTCACGGAGAACACGCCATGGCGGGCAAAGGTGTTCAGGTTCATCCGCGTCATCTGCCATGGGGCACGGCGGGCGATGGCCTGCCAGTGATCCGTGGTGAGCGGCAGCGCGGTCAGCATCTGGAACGGCACGTCCGGCGGATTTCCCTCAGGCGCGGCCTTCCAGGCCTCGAACTCGCGCACGATGTGTGGCAGCGCGGCGGCCTCATGCTCCCGGCCGATGATGTGGCCATACAGCGCCTCGCGGGTCTTCGTGGCAGGGCGTGGGTGGACCATCTTCACGATGTCCGCCAGGGAAGGCGACTGTCCCACATCCGCACGGAAGACGGCCTCGTCGGTACGAGTCTCGAACCAGCGGCGCACCAGACGCTTTGGCAGGGAGCCGAGCGACTTGCGGCCCGTCACCCCGGAGCGGAGGATCTGCACAAAGTTGCGCAGCATCTTGGCGTCATCGATCACACGATCAAAGATCAGCTCCAGGCGCTCCGCATCCCGGGCGGCCAGCACGGCGCACAGCAGCGCAGGCACGTCCTTCATGAAGCCCTTCTGGCGGCAGTGCAGCGCGGTGCGGGCGATGAAGTCCGTCGGGACTTTCTCGCACAGCTTCAGCACCTGGGCCAGCTGGTCCTCGGCCGTCGCATAGTAGGTCCGGTTCAGGCACCCCGTGGCGGCAAACTGGGCCAGCGCATGCCGGGACTCGAGCGTGTAGGCCAGGCCGCCCGCCTCGTTGCGAGTGTTCGCATTGGGGGTGATGGCACCAGCAGAGGTCTGGAAGAGTGATTTGTTGGCCATATTGGTTTCGGTTGGTCGTTTCGTGTTTCGCCAACCAGTATTGCTAGCGGCGTGCCAAGTCGTGCCAGCCGGGCGTTCCAATGACGCTGGAAGCCTTATGGAATAAGGGCTGCAGGATTTTTCGGAGATTTTTTCCGGGGTGCCAGCGTGTTGGCTGATGCCGCAATTTTATCTCCAATGAGAGATTGATTTATCTTTTCAGATAAGTAATTTGTGAAAACACTCTTTGCCGACGCTCAATGAAGTTCAGATTGAGCATCTGATCTCCGTCCGTGATACTTTTCGTATGATCCTTGAATCCATTCCTGCCCTTCGCCAGCTCACGGTGGAACAGAAGATGCGGCTGTCCTGGGAGCTCGCAGACGAGGTCTCCCAGTCTGCGGGGGATGACTCCAAGATCATGGCATTGCTGGACGCCCGTCTTGATGCCTACCAGGCCAATCCGGCGGCTGTGAAGACCACCGAAGAAGTTACTGCCGGCATACTGGCGCTGAAACAACGGCTCGCCGCCTCGTGAAAGCCTCGGACATTGTTTGGACCCATGGCGCTGAAGCGGACGTGCAGTCCATTTACGAACGCATGGAACTGCTTGAGGAGGGACTTGGCGACACGTTTTATGCTGAGGCGCTGCATGTGGTTCATTTGGTGGGCCGGTTTCCGCAGATGGGATCGACGATGAAGCACCGGAGGATCCGCAAGGTGTTGGTTTTTAACCGCCATCATGGGCTGTTCCACGTTGTCGGAGACCGTGGAGTTGTGCTCCATGCCTTGCTTGATTTGAGGCAGGGTCCAGAGCTGATCGGGCGTCGTCTGCGGGATCTGTGAAGTCAGATGCGATCATCTTTGATGCAATGAAACCCATCGTCGTCTTCGGCTTCCTAGGCACCTCGCTTGACCGCGCTTCTGGCGCGGAGCGTTGGTCGCGCTGGCGACCCACGGTGGGGATGTGCCAGCAGGAAGATCTGATCGTGTCGCGGCTGGAGCTGCTGGTGGAGCCGAAGTTTGTGGACGTGGCGAAGACCGTGGTGGCAGACATTGCCCAGGTGTCGCCGGAGACAGTGGTGCGGGTGCATGACCTGTCGTTCCAGGATGCGTGGGATTTCCAGGAGGTGTATGAGCGCCTCTACGACTTCGTGCGCGCGCAGAAGTTTGAGCCGGAGAAGGAGGATTATCTCATCCACTTGACCACGGGCACTCACGTGGCGCAGATCTGCTGGTTCCTGCTGAATGAGGCGAACTTCATTCCGGCGCGGCTGCTGCAGACCTCGCCGTCACGGGCTGACGCGCGCGAGGCTTCGTCGGCTGGCAGGTATGAGATCATCGATCTCGACCTCTCCAAGTATGACCGGCTTTCCACCCGCTTCGCCCAGGAGCAGGAGCGCACGCTGGACTTCCTGAAAAGCGGCATTGCCACGAAGAGCAAGGGGTTCAACAAGCTCATCGAGCAGATCGAGCTGGTGGCGGTGAACTCGAAGGCTCCCATCCTCATCATGGGCCCCACGGGCGCGGGCAAGTCCATGCTGGCCAGCCGCATCTATGACCTGCGGCACGCGCGCGCGGGCCTGACCGGACGCTTTGTGGAGGTGAACTGCGCCACCCTGCGCGGGGATCAAGCGATGTCGGCGTTGTTCGGGCACAAGCGCGGCTCCTTCACTGGCGCGCAGGCGGACCGGCCGGGCCTTCTCAAAGAGGCGGACAAAGGGCTCATTTTCCTGGATGAAATCGGCGAGCTGGGGCTGGACGAGCAGGCCATGCTGCTGCGCGCGCTGGAGGACAAGACCTTTCTGCCGCTGGGCAGTGACAAGCCGGTGCAGAGCGATTTTCAGCTCATCGCGGGAACCAACCGTGACCTCCGCGAGCAGGTGGCGGCGGGCAAATTCCGCGAAGACCTGCTGGCCCGCATCAACCTGTGGACCTTCAAGCTGCCCAGCCTTGCCGAGCGTCGGGAGGACATCGCGGCCAATCTCGACTTCGAGCTGGAGCGCTTTGCCAAAGCACATCGCCGCCAGGTGCGGCTCAACAAGGAGGCGCGGGAGGCGTTTCTAAAATTTGCCCGCAGCCCGGAGGCGAAGTGGAATGCGAATTTCCGTGACCTCAACGCCGCAGTGACCCGCATGGCCACGCTGGCCCCGAAAGGACGCATCACCGTGGCATGTGTGGAGGCCGAGGCGGCGCGCCTGCGCGAGGGGTGGCGGGAAGTTGGGGCAGGAGTGAACGGTCAGACGTCAGAGGTGCTGACTGCTGAGCAGCGGGCGGAGATTGATCCCTTTGACCTTGTGCAGCTCGATCTGGTGCTGAAGGTGTGCCGGGAGAGCAAGTCGCTTTCGGACGCAGGGCGGAAGCTCTTTGCGGTGTCGCGGACGAAGCGTGCGAAGATGAACGATGCCGACCGGCTGAAAAAGTATCTGGCGCGGTTTGGCTTGAAGTGGGACGTCGTAAGCCGAGAGGCTGGAGAGTGACCCCGGAGAGTGCTGAGGCCAGTCTTTTGTCTGGCGGCGGACCGCCATCACTCATGCCACGTGCGCGCCACGCGCTCGATTTTCAGCGCCTTGCCGGTGGCGGGGTCGATGGTGACGAGCGCGCCGTTGAGGCGGACGGCGCCGGTGCCGACGCCGAAGCGGGTGGGCATCATGGTGTGGAAGCGCTCCAGCACGGGATCGATCTGGCTGCCGATGACGGAGTCCATGGGGCCGCACATGCCGGCGTCGCTTTGGAAGGCGGTGCCTTTGGGCAGCACGCGCTCATCCGCCGTGGGCACGTGGGTGTGGGTGCCGATGACGGCAGACACCTTGCCGTCCAGATGCCAGCCCATGGCCACTTTCTCGCTGGTGGCCTCGGCGTGGAAATCGACAAAGATCACAGGTGTCTCCTCGCGCAGCTTTTCCACGCAGGTCTTGATGGCGGGGAAGGGGTTGTCGAGCTGCTGGTTCATGAAGGTGCGCCCCTGCAGGTTCACCACGGCCACCTTGCACTTTTTGGATTCCAGGACCACAAAGCCGCACCCGGGTGTGCCTGCCGGGTAGTTCAGTGGCCGCAGCATGCGCGGCTCCTCGGCTAGGTAGTGGATGATCTCCTTCTGATCCCAGATGTGGTCGCCGCTGGTCACTACGGCAGCTCCGGCCCGCATGAGGCTGATGGCAATCTTGGGCGTGATGCCGCGCCCGCCGGCGGAGTTCTCCCCGTTCACGACGATGAAATCGATTTTCAGTTCATCCTTGAGCAGCGGCAGCAGCAGAGAGACAGCCTTGCGGCCCGGCTCGCCCACCACATCGCCCAGAAAAAGAAGGCGGAAAAGCCCGTCCGTGGTGTCAGCCGTGTTGTCGTTCATCGTGCCGCCACTTAGTAGATGATGAAGGCGGGGATCAAGTCTAGGATGATCAGATGATGAAACAAATGACGCGCTGCCGACCTCCGCTGGCCGCCGTGCTGGCGTGCTGCCTGGCAGCGCAGGGCATGGCGCAAACGACCGCGCCTGCGCCTGCAGCGCCTCCCGCCGCGACCGGCTCAGTCCTGGGGGTTCCACCCGCACCGGCAGCGCCCGCTCCCACAGTGGGGCCTGCCAGCCCGGAGTCTCCGCCAGCCTCCATTCCTGCTGGTCTGCCGACCACGCCTCCCCCTCCGCCGCCACGGCTTGACCGCCTGAGCCCGCTGGGCACAAAGCCCGACTGGCTGCAGTTGCAGTCTTTCCATCAAACCATGACCCGGGTGGAGTTTGAGGCCGCGATGCGGGAGGTCTATGGAGACACCTCCCCCCTCCCCCTGCCGTGGAAGCTGGATCTGGACGGTGTGGTGGTGCAGACGGGCGACCCGGCCCAGCCGGAGGCCCGCATTGCCTTCTCCAGCCGCGCCCAGGTTCCGCAGGCGGGCACGCGGAACTGGCGCCGGGCCTCCGAGCTGCCGCTGCTGAAAGGCCGCCCGCTGCTCAGCGACGTTCACATTGCCATCGATCCTGGCCACATCGGCGGTGCCTGGGCCGTCATGGAGGAGCGCTACCTCAGCTTTGCGCCCAATGAGGCCATCCAGGAGGGGTACCTGTCTTTGATCACGGCCCAGGTGCTGGCGGAGCGGCTGAAGGCCTTGGGGGCCTACGTCACCCTGGTGCGGGAAAACCTGGAGCCTGTGACTTCCGTGCGTCCTGACCAGCTCACCAAGGAGGCGCGGCAGCTTCTGGTGGAGTCCGGGTTTCCGGAACCACAGGAGACTTACAGCGGCGCCATGGGCGAGCAGAAGATCATCACCGTGCAGTGGCAGAGCGAGAAGCTCTTTTACCGGGTCAGCGAGATCCACGCCCGAGCCGCCAAGGTCAATGAAACCATCAAGCCGGACATGGTGCTCTGCCTCCATTACAATGCCGAGGCCTGGGGGGATGCCACCGCTCCGCAGTTTTCACCTTTGAACCACCTGCACGTGCTGGTGAACGGCTGCTACTCCCCCGGGGAGCTGCAGCAGCAGGATGTCCGCTTTGAGATGTTCCACCGCCTGTTCTCCCGCATTCATGAGGAGGAGATACCCCTGGCGGAGGCCGTGGCCGCCGGGATGCGCTCTGCCACCGGGCTGCCTGCGTATGTTTACACCACGCCCAATGCGCGCCGCATTCGTGAAAACCCGTACCTGTATGCGCGCAACCTCCTGGCCAACCGCCTTTACAACTGCCCTGTGGTGTATCTGGAGCCTTTTGTCATGAACCATGAGGAGACCTACCGCCGCCTGTTGAACGGCCACTACATCGGCCGCACGCTCACGGCGGGGCGTCTGCAGACCAGCGCCGTGGAGGAGTATGTGCGCGGCATTGTGCAGGGCCTTGTGACCTACTATCAAAAGAACCGCCCATTATGAAGGTGCTTATCGCCGGCTGCGGTTTTGTCGGAGAGCGAACGGCCGACCTCCTCCATGCCGCCGGGCATGAGGTCATAGGCGTCACGCATTCTGCGGAGTCCGCCGCGCGCCTGGCCTCCCTGAAGCCCTGGCGCGCCGAGGCCTGTGACATTTCCTGCCGGGCTGCCGTCCATGCGCTGGCCGCAAAGGTGGGTGTGGACAGCATCCAGGCTGTGATCCATTGCGCCAGCTCCGGTCGTGGCGGGGCCGAGATGTACCAGGCCGTTTATGTTGATGGCATGCGCCATCTGGTGGACGCGTTTCCGGACGCCTTCCCCCTCTACACCAGCAGCACCAGTGTTTACCCGCAGGTGAATGGCGAAACGGTGGACGAGGCCACCAGGGCGGAGCCGGACCGCGACACCGGGCGCCTGCTGCGCGCGGCGGAAGACATTGCCCTGAATGCCCATGGAGCTGTGGCCCGCCTGGCCGGGATCTACGGCCCCGGCCGCTCCTTCGTCCTGAAAAACCTGCTGGAAGGCAAGGCCGCCATCGAAGGCAACAACGGCCAGGGCCGCCTGCTGAACCAGATCCATGCGGACGACGCCGCTGCGGCGCTGGCACATATGGCCGCGCAGCGTCTGGCCGGCATTTACAATGTCGTGGACGACGGCCAGATGACCCAGCGCCAGTGTCTGCAAAAGCTGTGCATGATGTTCAGCGCCAAGCTGCCGCCCGTGCGCGATCCGGACCCCAACCGCAAACGCGGCTGGAGCCACAAGCGCGTCTCCAATGCCAAGCTGCACGCCGCAGGCTGGGCGCCACGATACCCAGGCTATCTCGACGCGTTGAACAATGATCCAGACCTCGCATCCTCCATCCTCGGACAGGTGCTTGCGGAGGCCTCGGCGCCCCTGCCACGCCAGCCGAACATTGTGCTCGTCGGCCTCATGGGCTCAGGCAAGACCACCGTCGGGCGCATTGTGGCCCAGATGGTGGGCTTTCAGCTTGTCGATACCGACCACGTCATTGTGGAGCGTGCGGGCAAGTCGATCCCGGAGATCTTTGCGAGTGAAGGCGAGGCCTCCTTCCGCCTGCGCGAGTCCGAGGCGCTGCGCTCCCTCCTGGGAAAACGCGGGTGCGTCATCGCCACAGGCGGCGGCATTGTCACCCAGCCGCGCAACCTGCCCGTCCTCCGTCAGTTGGGCTACATCGCCTGGCTGGAGGCCGATCCGGAACGTCTTGCCCGGCGCACCAGCCAAAACTCCAATCGTCCGCTGCTGGCGGGAGAGGAAGATCCCAAGGCCAAGCTCGAGCGCCTGCTGGGCGAGCGCAAACCACTCTACAAATCCGTGGCCGATCTCCGCATCCAGACCGCCGAGCTTACGCCGCAGGAGACGGCCTACGGTGTCATGGAAAGCGCCCGCGTGTTCTTTGCCAAAATGAAGCGGTAGGGCCGGCCAGTCACCCCACGCCCGCCAGCTTTCGCGCATACGCCAGCGTGTCGATTTCCGCAGGGATCTTGTCCTTGCGGAGGGTCTTGATGCGCGGAAAGCGCATGGCCAGTCCGCTGTCGTGCCGGTCACTTGCCTGAATGGAATCAAAGGCAATCTCCAGCACGATCTGCGGTGCCACCGTCCTCACACGGCCTTTTTGGCTCAGTGTGGTCTGGGTGAAGTGCTCTGTCAGCTCCTCGATCTCCACATCGGTCAGGCCGCTGTACGCCTTGCCGATGACGCGCAGCGCATTGTCCGCTTCCTCGTCGCGCACGGCAAAGGTGTAGTCGCTCAGCACATGGCTGCGCTTGCCGTGGCCCTGCTCGGCCTTCACCACCACCACATCCAGGGTGGCAAAGGCCTTTTTCAGTTTCAGCCATGACCTGCCCCGGCGTCCGGGGGAGTAGGTGCTGGCGGCGTCCTTGGCAATGAGCCCTTCGTTGCCACGTCGTCGCGCCGCGAGGAAAGCCGCCTCGATGGCCTCGGTGCCGGCCACCTTGATCACATCGATCAGGCTCAGGCCGGCTGGCAGGTGCAGGGTCTCCAGCTCCTTCCGGCGTTCCTTCAGCGGTTTTTCCAGCAGTGAGGCGCCGTTCTTCCAGAGCAGGTCAAAGACGACGTACTTCACCGTCACGTCGCTGGGCAGGAAGAGGTCCGCCTGATCGCGGCGTCCCAGCCGCTTTTGCAGGTCAAAGAAGGACAGTTTCTTGTCCTCCGCGTGTGCGATGATCTCGCCATCCAGAATGACATCATCGGTCAAGGCTGCTGCGGCGCGGGTGATTTCAGGAAACTGGATGCCGATGGGTTTCAGATCCCGCGTGTAGATTTCCACCCCTTCCGCCGTGCGGTGCACCTGCGCGCGGATGCCGTCATATTTGTCCTCCAGCCAGACCTGGGGCGTGTTCCGCCGCTCCCAGATGCCTGCGGCGGTTTCCTCCGGGGAGGCCAGCATCACTTTGATGGGGACCATCGGGCGCGGGGCGGCCTCATGCAGCCGCTTGTTTCTGGCCAGCACGGAGGCGTGGCCGATGTCGCCGCATAGCATCGCGGCCTCGCGCACCTCATCTGCGTCTGCCTCAAAGGCGGCCGCCGCAGCCTCCTCGATCAAGCCTTCTTTTGACCCCATGCGCAGCTCGGTGGTCATCAGCCGCACCAGCCAGGAGCCGGCGGACGCGGAGAGCTGCTGCAGCCGTGTCTTGAGCAGGTTCACCCTCTCCATCTGGCCGCCTGCGGCACGTAGTTGGGCAAAAAACTGCGCCACGTCGGTAAGCGAGCACGGGGCAGGGGACAAGGCCCCGCGTTGCAGCACGAGGAAAGCCGTGCGCCCAGCATCTGCCTGGGAGCGTGAGATGGCCCTGTATTCCGTCTCATTGAGGCCGGTCAGCTCCATCAGTGCTCGCTTCATCACCGCCCATCCTGTGTTTAACGGCAGCTCGCCCGTGCTGCCGGCGGCAAACTGCGTGGCCAGTGCCACCTCATTGTCGTCATTCAGAGAACGCAGCATGTCGGCCAGCCGCGCCACCTTCTTCAGCCGGGAGGCGATGTCTGCTGTTTGCGCGCAAGCCCTGGCCCACTCCACAAAGCTGCCTTCACCCCATTCATCCGCTCTCTTTTCCAACTGCAAACTGCGGACGGGTAACGGCGCACCCTGAATCGGCAGCTCCAGCTGGTCCGCCGCCTCCAGCGTCCATGCCTCATAGCCGCGCGTGCGCAGGTCTGCCGCAAACTCCCGCGTGTAGCCATGCACCAGCCACACGCGGCGCGGTTTCACTGCCTCCACCGTCTCGATGAGTTCGGGATAGTCGGCATGGTCGCTCAGTGGAAAGATTTCATCTGCTTGATAGCGGAACTTCGCCCCCGGCTGCAACGCCCAGCCGGTGAGCATGGCCGTGCGGCAGACCTTCAGTTTTTTGATGGCGGTGGAGCGTCCGTTGCTGGGTGGAAAGAGCAGCACATGGCCGCGTGCCTCAGCGGCATCGAAGAGACAGTAGTCCGGCAGCCTGCCAATCAGCGGCGCCACCGCCCGCGTCATGTCCCAGATGGACTTGTGCACCATCACGGGATGCCCGGCCTCGGCCAGCGCGCGGAGGATTTCCTGCGCCTTGCCCAGGGAGTAGCCCAGCAGCACAGGAATGCCGCCGTCCTCCAGCGTCTCCTGTGCAAACTTCAGCACCTGCGCCACCACATCAGCCGTGGGCGGAAACGAAAATTGTGGCAGGCCAAAGGTGCACTCCATGATGAGTGTGTCCGCATGCAGCAGTTCGCAGCGCTCGGAGCTCAGGCCCTGGCGCAGCTTGTAGTCCCCGGTGTAGAGCAGGGTGGCGCCGTCCGCCTTCCGCGTCAGGTGCAGCATGGCCGAGCCGATGATGTGGCCTGCGGGCAGCAGCCGCAGTTCCCAGCCCTCCCACTTCACCGGCTGGCGCATGGGCAGCATGCGTGTGGTGCCTTCCGTCTGGAAGCCATAGCGCGTTTTCATCAGATCCCGCGTCGTCTCCGAGCAGAAGGTCATCTCATGCCGCGCCACATGGTCGGCATGCGCATGGGAGATGAAAGCCCGCTTGGTGGGAAAATGCGGGTCGAGCCACAAGTCCGCCTCCGGCAGGTAGATGCCTTTGGGGTGGGTGACTTCGATCAAGGAAGGCGGCGCTGACGGCTGCGGCATGGTGAAGGGCTGGGATTTGCGCTTGAGCGACACTGTTGCCGCCGCATTCTGCGGATACGCCTCCCACATGCCTGCCGAAACAACCATCAGCCTGACTGTCAAACATCGGAAACTGCTGATCGAGAGCCTGGAGTACTTCGATCCGGATGCCTTGTCGCGCGGCTCCCAGATATTCTGGCAAAATCCCGTGCTGCGCATGCGCTGGGTGCAGACGGGTGTGGATGCCGTTTTGCAGGCGGAGGTGGAGTGTGACGAGCCTTGCACCGTCACGCTCTCGTTCCATCGGTTCGGCGTGGAACCGTTCTGCACCTGCGACGTCAGGACAGATTGCAAGCACGCCGTCGCCTTGATCATGCACTTGATGGCGCTGCCTGGAAAATCAGCTGAGGCGAAAGCCAGTGTGGCAAAGGCTGCGCAACCCGTTGTTCGACCCGCTGCCGTTCAGCCCAAAGAAGATTCCTTTGCCGGCCGTGCCGCAGCGAAGCTGGGCATCTCGCTGACCACCCCGCAGCTCCAGTTTCTGCAGCCGCTGGCGGTTTGGTGGGAGGGCAGGAGGAGCGTGGTCGTGGAGCAGGAGCTGTTGACACTCTTCGGTCGGAAAAGCCACTGGGGCTACTCCCAGGTGCGGATCTGGCCTGATGCCCACCCGCCTGTGGATGAGGCTGAGTTTTTCGCGTGCCTGGGGCTGGCCATGCAGTACTACCACCTGACCATGCCGTCTGGGCTGGCCCCGCTGGTGGATGTTGCTGTGATGAGGCGCCTCGCAGAGAAGTGGGAGCGCCTCAAACGAATTGAGCAATGGCGTCAGCATCTCGGATCCTGGCAGGATCAGCAGCTGCATACCGATGCCGAGGCCCCAGAGCTGCGTCTGCTGCTGCATGAAACGGGGGCCCTGATGCAGGTCCGGCATCCTGGCGACGCGGAGTTCGGCAAAGTGACGCAGAAACTGATCAAGGAACTTTGGAACAGCTCCAACCCTTACAACAGTGGGAGGGGCGGACAGAAACCGCTCAGCGCTGGCTCGAGCTTGGTCCTGAACGCCGGCGTCGGTGCTTACGGTGATCTCCGTGCCACGGACATCTCGCCACACTCCGAGGGGCTGGTCAAGAGCCTGGGGCAGCTCATCTCCAGCCCGCAGTTGTGGCAGGCGCATGCGGTCACCAAGGCCGGCGATCCCCTGCCTGTCATCGAGGAGCCGCTGCGCTGGGATTTGCAGCCGCCCGCCGATGCGAGCGGCGACTATGAGCTGCGTCTGCTGGATGAGGAGGAGAAAACGCCCGCGCCCCCGCTGGCCGTCGTGCCGGGCTTCCCGCAGCGTTACGTCACACATGAGGCGGTGTACGCGGTGAGTTACTGGCCCTTTGGCAAGGACAGCCTGCGCTGGCCGGTCCGCATCCCAGCGGCGGCGTTGGAAACGAAGGAAGGTGTCAGCGCCCTGGCCCGGCTCGGCCTGCCCGTGCCGCGGCGTCTTGAAGGGCATGTGAGGATCATCCGTGCTGACATTGAGGTGCGCTGCAAGCTCCACCGCTACCCTCAGTCAAACACCAGCGAATATCTGGTTGTGACCGCGGAGGCCACCTTCAGCGGCATGCAGGAGCCGAGGTTTTGGAATGGCGCCTCCTGGGCCGCCACTCACAGGTTCACACAGGCAGGGAAGCTGGCGGCGGATGAGATTGTGCAGTTTGACACCGCCGCACTGCCCGCCGCAGGCTCCTGGCTGGCGCAGTGGCCTCTCCGGCTGGTGTATGGAGGGTCCTCCGACCACTGGCTGGAGCAGCGCATCCAGGGCAAGGACTGGCCGGAGCTGTTTCTTGCATGGCTGGACCGGCGTCCGAAGGACGTCAACGTCACGCTGGATGCCGAGCTCGCCAGCCTGCGCGACGGCAAGGTGGCTGGTCATGTGCGGCTCGACATCGAGGAGTCCAAGAACGGCATCGACTGGTTTGATCTCAGCGTTTCCCTGGACGTCAGCGACACCAGCCTGAGCCAGCAGGAGATCGATCTCCTGCTGAAAGCGAAGGGGAAATGGGTGCGCCTCCCCGGCAAAGGCTGGCGCAAGCTGGAGTACCAGCTCACCGAGGCGCAGATGTCGGAGCTGGCGGAGCTCGGCCTGGCCGCGCATGATTTCAGCGCGGGAAAGCAGCGGCTGCACGCCCTCCAGCTCGGCGGTTTGACGAACAAGGCATCCACGCTGCTCAGCGCGGAGCGCATCGAGCAGGTGCGCCGCCGCGTGGAGGAGATCCAAACCCGTGTGACACCGCTGCTGCCAGAGGCCATCACCGCCACGCTGCGCCCTTACCAAACCGAGGGCTTCCATTTCCTGGCCTACCTCACCGCCAACCGTTTTGGCGGCGTGCTGGCCGATGACATGGGCCTGGGCAAGACCTTGCAAACGCTGGCCTGGATCGCCTGGCTGCGCGCTGAGAAGAAGGTGGCGGAGCCGATGCTCGTCATCTGCCCCAAGTCCGTGCAGGACAACTGGCGTGGCGAGGCAGCACGGTTCTTCCCCCAGCTAACGGTGGCAGTATGGGACCGCGCCAGCGCAGGGAAGGCCGGCCTCGGAGGCGGGGCGGACCTGCTCATCATCCACTATGCCCAGCTTCGCATTCATGAGGACCTGCTCAAAGAGGTGAGCTGGGGCGCGGTGATTCTCGATGAGGCCCAGGCGATCAAAAATCCCACCTCGCAGAACGCGCAGGCAGCCTGTGGTCTGCCTGTGCGGCACCGCCTTGCGCTCACCGGCACGCCGATTGAAAACCGCCTGCTGGACCTGTGGTCCATCTTCGCCTTTGCCATGCCCGGTGTGCTGGGGACACGGACAGCCTTCACCAAAAACTTCGACGGCAGGGAGGACGCGCTGGCCCGCCGCCGTCTGGCCGCCCGCACACGGCCCTTTCTGCTGCGGCGCACGAAGAACGAGGTGGCACGTGACCTGCCAGACCGCGTGGAGGAGGACCTCGGCGTCGAGCTGGAAGGCACGCAGGCGGCCCTGTATCAGGCCGAGCTCAAACGCGCCCGGGCGGAGCTTTTGAAAGTCGAGACCAGCAGGCAGCTCGACAAGCTGCGCTTCAACATCCTCACCAGCCTTCTGCGCCTGCGCCAGATCTGCTGCCATCCGCGCCTGCTCGGCCTGGAGCCCGAGGCCGCCAAAAAAGGCCGCAAAAAGAAAGCCGCCGAACCCGCCGCCGAGAGCGCCAAGGTGGCGGCGCTCATGGAGCTGCTGGAACCTCTCATGGAGGAGGGCCAGAAGGTGCTCGTTTTCTCCCAGTTCGTCGAGATGCTCGCCATCATCGAGGCGGAGATTCAGGAGCGCGGGTGGCGGTCCTTCAAGCTCACCGGTCAGACCGAGGACCGTGGCTCCCTGGTCAGCGACTTCCAGACCCACGCGGGTGCAGCCACCTTCCTTATCAGCCTGAAAGCAGGCGGCTTCGGCCTCAATCTCACCGCCGCCAGCTACGTGGTCCTGTTTGACCCGTGGTGGAATCCTGCCGTCGAAGCCCAGGCGATCGACCGCACGCACCGCATCGGCCAGAAACAGACGGTCTTCGCCTACCGCCTCATTGTGAAGAACAGCATTGAGGAAAAAATCCGCCAGTTGCAGAAGCAGAAGGGCGCCCTGGCCAACGACATTCTAGGTGAGGAAAACTTCGCCCAGGCGCTTACCCTGGGGGACTTCCAGTTCCTGCTGGGCACCGAGGGCTGAACAATTTTGGCGCAGGGGCGGGGGTTGCAAGGCCGCGCATTCCACCACAAGAGTGCGGCATGGCATCCCTGGCCGAACAGCTTATTTCCCTCCTCGGTTCCGACCGGGTCTCTGTCTCCGCGCCGGACCTCGCCGCGCACAGCACGGACAAATGGTTCGCCTCCAACCCGCCGGAGGTGGTGGTCCACGCGCAGTCCACGGAGGATGTCTCCAAAGTGCTGCGCTTCGCCAATGAGAACCGCATTCCCGTCACACCACAGGGCGCGCGCGTGGGCTATGTGGGTGGCTGCGTGCCCCTGAGCGGCGGCATCGCCCTTTCCGTGGCAAAGATGAACCGCATCCTGGAGATCAAGCCGGAGGATGGCGTGGCCGTGGTGGAGCCGGGCGTCATCACCGGGCATTTGCAGGCGGAGGTGCGCAAGCTCGGCTGGTTTTACCCGCCGGACCCCGCCTCCCTCAAGGAGTGCAGCCTGGGTGGCAATGTGGCCACCAACGCAGGCGGGCCGCGCTGCCTGAAATACGGCGTCACCCGGCACTACGTGCTGGGTCTGGAGGCCGTGCTGGCGGACGGCTCCATCGTGAAAGCCGGCGGGCGCTGCCACAAGAACAAGACCGGCTTCGACCTTGTGGGCCTCATGGTCGGCAGCGAGGGCATGCTGGGCGTCGTCACCCAGGCCACGCTGCGCATCATCCCGCACCCGCCCATGCGGGCCATGCTCTCGGCGGGCTTCGGCTCCTTCACCGAGGCGGCCAACGCCGTGCAGCGCATCCTCGGCAGCGGTTTTTTGCCGAGCGCCCTGGAGATCGCGGACAAATTTACCCTGCGCGCCGCGCGTGAGTATCTGGGCGAGTCCGTAACCCCGCAGGGGGAGGCCCACCTCCTGGTGGAGATCGACGGCCAGCCCGAGTCTGTGAAAGGGGAGCTGCAGCAGCTTGCCGCCCTTGTGCGCGGCCTCGGCTGCATCTGCCTGGAGGAGGCACTGGGCGAGGAGGCCTGCGAGGTCTTCTGGAAACTGCGCCGCGAGTTCAGCTACAGCCTGCGCAACACCGGCCTGATCAAGCTGAACGAGGACATCGTGGTGCCGCGCAGCCGCTTGGTGGACCTGGTGGACTTTGCCGAAAAACTCCAGGGCGAGTTCGGCTTCCCCGTGGCCTCCTTCGGCCATGCGGGGGATGGGAACATCCACGTGAACATCATGGTGCCCACCATGGACGATCCAGCCATCCGCGAGCGCGCCGAGGAGGCGCTGGACCGGCTCTTCCACCAGATCATCGACTGGAACGGCGCCATCACGGGGGAGCACGGCATCGGCATCGCCAAAAAACGCTGGTGGCAGGATGCCGTCCCCCCCGCCGCGCATCAGGCGCATCTGCGCCTGAAGGCCGCGCTGGACCCGAACGGCATCCTGAATCCAGGGAAGTTTTTGGGCTGACTTTTTTGACCCGATAGCAGCGCCCGGTTGCGGCGGGGGAGCGTACCCTTACACTCGCGCCTCCATGCCCCGTGCCGCCAAGAAAACCGCCCCCCGTCACGCCGAAGATGTCATCCGCATTCGCGGTGCCCGGCAGAACAACCTGAAGGGGGTCGATCTCGACCTGCCGCTGGGAAAATTGAGCGTCATCACCGGCCCCAGCGGCTCTGGGAAATCCTCCCTGGCCTTCGACACCATTTACGCGGAGGGCCAGCGGCGCTATGTGGAGACCTTCTCCCCCTACACGCGCCAGTTTTTCGAGCGCATGGACAAGCCGAAGGTGGAGGCGATCGAAGGCATCCCGCCTGCCATCGCCATCGAGCAGGTGAACAACATGCGCAGCACGCGCTCCACCGTCGGCACCATCACGGAGATCAATGATTACCTCAAGATGATCTTCCCCCGGCTGGCGGAGGCCACCTGCCCCTCCTGCCAGCGCCCGGTGCGCCCGGAGACGCCGGAGAGCATCGTGCGTGACCTGCTGGGTTCGTGTGCGGGCAGGCAGGCGCTCATTCTGTTCCCCATCGCGGTGCCAAAGAACAGCGACACTGCCGACTTCGCCACCTTCCTCCAGGCCCAGGGCTTTGTGCGCGTGTGGCTCTATGGCAATGTCATTCGCCTGGATGACGCCGAGGCGCTGAAAGGCCGCAAGCTGCCCGCCCAGGTGTTTGTGGTGCAGGACCGTGTGGCGCTGGCAGAACAACAGCGTGCCCGCCTCAGCGAGGCCATCGAGGCCGCCCTTCGCTATGGCAAAGGCAAGATCGCGGTGAATGTGGGCGAGGACACGCGCCATTTCAGCACCGACTGGTCCTGCGCCGACTGCGGCATCACACTGCCTGCGCCCACGCCGGGCCTCTTCAGCTTTAACAGCCCCATCGGCGCCTGTCCGACCTGCCGTGGCTTTGGCCGCACGCTGGGCATCGACCTTGGCAAGGCGATTCCTGACGAGTCTCTGAGCATCAACCAGGGTCTTGTGCGCCCCTTCCAGAGCAGCAGCCATGGTGAGTCACAGCTCGACCTCGAGCGCACCGCGCGGAAGCGGGGCGTGGACATCCACAAACCCTTTGAGGACTACACACCCGACGAGCGCCGCTGGCTGCTGGAAGGCACGCACGATGACCCCGAGGAGGCGCACAACCGGGGCGAATGGTATGGGGTGCGCGGGTTCTTCAAGTGGATGGAATCCCGCAGCTACAAGATGCACGTGCGCATCTTCCTCAGCCGCTACCGAGCCTACACGGAGTGCGCGGACTGCGGTGGCGGTCGCCTGAAAAAGGAGGCCTATAATTTCCGCGTCGGCCAGCACACCATCGCCGACCTCTGGCGAATGCCGGTGAGCGATCTGCATCCCCTGGTCCAGGATTGGCGGCTGAAGGAGGGCGACCACGCCGCCAAGCTGCTGCGCGATGAGATCGCCAGCCGCGTGAGCTACATGGACCGCGCCGGTCTAGGCTACCTGAACCTCGACCGTCAAACTCGAACACTCAGCGGCGGCGAGCTTCAGCGCGTCAATCTGACCACCTGCCTTGGCGCCTCGCTGGTGAACACGCTGTTTGTTCTCGACGAGCCCAGCATCGGCCTGCATCCGCGCGACATCGGCCGCCTCATCGGCGTCATGGAAGGCCTGCGCGACAAGGGCAACACATTGCTCGTTGTGGAGCATGAGGAGGCCGTGATGAAAGCCGCTGACAACCTCATCGACATCGGCCCCGGCCGTGGCGAAAAAGGCGGCGAGCTCGTCTTTGCCGGCCCCATGAGCGCTTTGGCAAAGCACAAGGGTTCGTTGACCGGCGATTATCTGTTTGGACGGAAGGCGATCCCAGTGCCGGCGGAGCGGCGGAAAGTGCTCCATGCCCAGTCCCCCGTGGTCAGTGAGGAGAAAAGCGGTCGGAAGAGCAAAAAGGCCAAGGCGGAGAAGCTGGTCCCCGGGGCGCAGTTTTTGCAGATCCGTGGGGCCCGGCAGAACAACCTCAAAAAGGTCAATGTGGACATCCCGCTGGGCGTGTTTGCGTGCATCACCGGCGTGAGCGGCAGCGGCAAGTCCACGCTGGTGCATGACGTGCTGTATCGGAATTTGCAAAAGCTGCGGGGAGAAGTCTGTGAGGATGAGCCGGGGCGTGTCAGTGCCATTCATGGCTGGGGGCAGCTCGGCAGTGTGGTCATGGTGGACCAGTCGCCGCTGGCGCGCACGCCGCGTTCCACGCCAGCGGTTTTCACGGGTGCCTTTGATCACATCCGCACGCTGTTTGCCGCCACGGATGATGCGCAGGCACAGGGCATCGCCCCCGGCTTCTTCAGCTTCAACAGCGGGGATGGCCGCTGCGACCGCTGCCAGGGGAACGGCTTCGAGAAGATCGAGATGCAGTTCCTCAGCGATCTCTTCGTGACCTGCCCGGAGTGCGAGGGGAAGCGCTACAAGCCGCATGCGCTGAACATCCTGCTCAAGGGCAAGTCCATCCACGATGTGCTCAGCATGACCATCGACGATGCGGTGACGTTCTTTGCCACCGTCGAGCATCGTGTGGTAGCCGCCATCAACCGCAGCCTGCAGCTCGTCATCGACGCGGGCCTGGGCTACCTTCGCCTCGGCCAGCCGCTCAACACCCTCTCCGGTGGTGAGGCCCAGCGCCTCAAGCTCGTGGGTCATCTGCTGGAGCCACAGACTGAGGGCAAGAGCAGTCTGTTGTTGCTCGATGAGCCGACCACCGGCCTGCATTTCGACGACATCGCCCTGCTGGTGAAGCTGCTGCAGCGCCTCGTTGATGAAGGCAACAGCCTCGTCGTCATCGAGCACAATCTGGAGGTCATCAAATGCGCCGACTGGGTGCTGGATCTCGGTCCTGACGGCGGAGCTGGCGGTGGCACGCTCGTCATTGCGGGAACGCCAGAGGACGTCGCAGCCTGCGAGGCTTCCCATACCGGGCGCTACCTCCAGGAAGTTCTCTTCGGTTCACGCTTGGAGGCTGCAAGCCGCGTGGCCGAAACGCCCGCAGGCTACAGGATTACCCAGGCTGAAACTCCGAACGTCATCAGCATCCGTGGGGCACGCGAGCACAATTTGAAGAACATCAGCGTGGACATCCCACGCGACCAGTTTGTCGTCGTCACCGGCCTCAGCGGCTCCGGCAAGTCCTCCCTCGCCTTCGACCTCATCTTTGCCGAAGGCCAGCGCCGTTTCCTGGACAGCATGTCCGTCTATGCGCGCACCTTTGTGGAGCAGATGGAAAAGCCGGAGGTGGACCTCATTGCCGGGGTGCCGCCCACGGTGGCCATTGAGCAGCGGATCTCACGCGGCGGTGGGAAGTCCACCGTGGCCACGGTCACGGAGACCTACCATTTCTTCCGCCTGCTGTTTGCCAAGCTCGGCACGCAGTTCTGCCCCAAATGCCAGGTGCCGGTGAAGAAGCAAAGCTCGCAGGCCATCCTCAGCTCGGTCATGAAGCAGCTGAAGGACAAAGGTCCGCTGCACCTGCTGGCCCCGCTCATCAAGGCCCGCAAAGGCTTCCACACCGACGTGGCCGAAAACGCCGCCAAGCACGGCATCGAGACCCTCTTTGTGGACGGCAAGTTCGCCAACACCATGGGCTTCCAGCGTCTGGAGCGCTTCAAGGAGCACACCATTGATGCTGTCATTGCCAAGGCAGCCAAAGGCGACTCTGCCGACAAGCTGCGCCCCTTCGTCGAAACCGCGCTGAAGATGGGCAGGGGAACCATCAAGCTCCTGCACGCCAACAAGTCACAGTCCGTGCTCAGCACGGAGATGAGCTGCCCCTCCTGCGGCTGGTCGTTTGAGGAGCTGGACCCGCGTCTCTTCAGCTTCAACAGTCCCCACGGCTGGTGCAAGGACTGCCGTGGCTTCGGTGTCGTCGGCCATCAGACCGACCCAGGCGAGAAGCGCGACGACGTGTCACAGCTTGAGGCCGAGCTCGATGAGGAGCGCCGCTTCAGCTCGGATGACGACGAGGCAGGACCGCGCACACCCTGCC
This sequence comes from uncultured Prosthecobacter sp., assembly GCA_964588755.1. Classification (GTDB taxonomy): domain Bacteria; phylum Verrucomicrobiota; class Verrucomicrobiia; order Verrucomicrobiales; family Verrucomicrobiaceae; genus Prosthecobacter. Next base: position 21,978 of record CAZPSQ010000068.1, read on the forward strand.
CCACCTGCCACGGCAGCCGCATCAATGAGATCGGCCGCGCCGTGCAGCTTCAGAAGACCACCATTCAGGACTTCGCCGCGCTCACCGCCGGGGACGCAGCCAAGCTGCTGTCGAAGCTCAAGTTTGACGGCACAGAAGCCATCATCGCCCGCGACATCACGGCGGAGATTTCCCAGCGCCTGAAGTTCATGGAGGAGGTCGGCCTTGGTTATCTCCAGCTCAACCGCAGCGCCGACACGCTGAGCGGTGGGGAGGCCCAGCGCATCCGCCTCTCCGCCCAGCTTGGCAGCAACCTGCGCGGCGTGTTGTATGTGCTCGACGAACCGACCATCGGCCTGCATCCGCGCGACAACGAGAAGCTGCTCGACACCCTCGCCGCCCTTCGCGACAAGGGGAACTCCCTCCTCGTGGTGGAGCATGACGACGAGACGATGAAGCGTGCCGACACGATCCTCGACCTCGGTCCTGGCGCGGGCAAGTTCGGCGGCCAGATCGTGGCGCAGGGCAACCTCAATCAGGTGCTGAAAAACAAAAACAGCATCACCGGCCAGAGCTTGAACAAACCGCTGAAGCATCCCGTGCGTGGCGAGCGCCGTGCTTTGCCTGGACCGAAGGCGAAGGATGCGTGGCTCAAGGTGACAGGTGCCACAGCAAACAACCTCAAAAACATCGACGTTTCCATTCCCCTGGCACGTCTCACCGTGCTCACTGGCGTCAGTGGCAGCGGCAAAAGCTCCTTCATGCACGGTGCGCTCTCACCCGCCGTGCGCGAGAAGATCAGCAAGGCGAAGTTCAAGGTCGCCAAGCGTGCCTGGAAGAGCGTGAGCGGCTTTGAGAACCTGCAAACGGTGCATGAGGTGGACCAGTCCCCCATCGGCAAGACCAGCCGCTCCTGCCCCGCCACCTACGTCGGCATTCTGGATGACATCCGCGCCCTCTTCGCCCAGGTGCCGCTGGCCCGCACACGTGGCTACACCGCCAGCCGTTTTTCCTTCAACACCGAAGGTGGTCGCTGCGAAACCTGCGGCGGCAACGGCGAGATCAAGGTGGAGATGGCCTTCCTGCCCACCACACGCGTGCATTGCGAGACCTGCAACGGCCAGCGCTTCAACGCCGCCACCCAGGAGATCGAATACAACGGCAAAAACATCGGCGACGTGCTGCGCATGAGCATCACCGAGGCCGCCGAGTTCTTTGCCCCCGTGCAGAAGATCTCGCGCCCGCTGCGTCTCCTGGCCGACACCGGCCTGGGCTACCTCCAGCTCGGCCAGCCCAGCCCCACCCTCAGCGGTGGCGAGGCCCAGCGCATCAAGCTCGTCACCGAGCTGCGCAGCGGCGACGGCCGCACCATCAAGGAGCAGATGAAAGGCCTCATGAAGGCCGGCAAGCGCAACCTCTACCTCATCGAGGAGCCCACCATCGGCCTGCACATCCAGGACGTGGCCCGCCTCATCGACGTCCTCCACCGCCTTGTGGATGAAGGCCACACCGTCGTCGTCATCGAGCACCACCCCGA
>CAZPSQ010000069.1:0-23307 GCA_964588755.1 uncultured Prosthecobacter sp.
AACGCCATCCTGCGTCTGGCCCCGTTCATTGAGCACTGCGCGCTGCCGCCGCTGCCGGAAAACGCCCCTTTTGGCGGCCACATCCTGAGCCACGACTTCGTGGAGGCCGCGCTGATGCGCAAGGCGGGCTACGCCGTGCGCCTGCTGCCCACCACCCGTGGCAGCTATGAGGAGGGCCCCCCCACCCTGGTGGACATGCTGAAGCGCGACCGCCGCTGGTGCCAGGGCAACATCCAGCACACCTGGCTGCTGTTTGCCAAGGGCTGGCACCCGATGAGCCGCATCAACTTCCTGCATGGCATCCTCAGCTACGTCAGCTCCCTGCTGTGGTTTCTTTTCCTGGCGCTGGCCACGTATCTGGCCGCCACGCCCACGCCGCACCAGGAGCCGCAGGCCATGCTGGCGGAGCGCATCCTGCTGGGCGTCACGGCCATGCTCATCTTCCTGCCGAAGACGGTGATCCTGCTGGATGAGGTGATCACGGGCCGCATGTTCAAGTCGCTGCGGCTGCGGCTGCTCACCTTCGTCAGCAGCCTGCTGGACACCGTGGTCTTCACCCTCATGGCGCCGGTGCTCATGGTCTTCCACGCGCGTTTCGTCATCTACACCGTCATCGGCAAGAGCGTGAGCTGGGTGACCCAGCGGCGCAAGATCGAGGGCCTCAACTGGTCGGAGATCATCTGGACCTTTGCCAGTGTCACCCTGCTGGGCGCGGCCTGGGCGGCCTTGGGCTGGTGGGTTTCCCTGGCCTTCCTGAAGTGGATCAGCCCCATCCTTTTCTCCCTCATTGTCTCCATCCTTGTGGCAGCCTTGGTGTCCGGCTCCCGCAGTGGGCGGCGGCTGGGCCTCTTCCTGACGCCAGAGGAGCATGATCCGCCCACAGTGCTCAAGACGATGCAGCAGAACCTGGAGGAAATTAAGGACCGCCTGCAACTGCCGCCGGAGCTGGAGCGCCACTACGGCCTCATGCAGGTGTGCCTGGACCCGTATGTGAACGGCCTCCACGTGAGCCTGCTGCGCAAGCGCAAGACCATCGATGTCTCCCGCGGCTATCTCACCGCCATTGGCGACCGGCTCATCAAGCAGGGGCCGCAGGCGGTGAACGCGCAGGAGCTCAAGGCGCTGATGCACGACACGGACACCGTCACCCACCTGCACTACCGCCTGTGGAGCGCCGCCGACCATGAGCTGGCCCCCTTCTGGGCCACCGCCATCCGTCAGTATAACCTAGCCTCCACCAGCCCGTTTGCCCACACCCTGGCCAACAAGGAAGTGGCTGCATAGCAGGCTGTGGCTGGGGCCACGGCGCGCCCGCTGGCGTTATTCCCGCCGGGCATACCATGCATGGATCAGCCCGGTTTGCAGAAACTGCACCGGCCGCTCAAAGCCTGCGGATTGGATGAGGGATGCCAGTTGATCCGGCGGCAGAAAGGCGACGGCTTTTCCATAGGCGGAGCGGATGCTTTCACGTTTCTCTGCGGAAATCTCGGCGGCGTTCATGACCCGCATCCACGTTTCCAGCAGGCTGTCGTAGGCTGGGGTGGAAACATTCCCGGCCAGATCTGCATTCACCAGCAGGCCGCCGGGCCGCAGGCGGGCGGCGATGCCCCCGAAGAACGCCCGGCGTTCGTCCTCCGACAGAATGAAGTGTGAGACGAGGATGGAGGTGGCCGCATCGAAAGATTTTTCACTGGCTGGCAGCGAGTCCAGGTAGCCTTCATGAAAGGTGCAGCGGGAGGAGAGGCCGAGGTCCTCCATGCGCTGGCGGCAGATCTTGAGCATGGGGCCAGAGGGATCGACAGCCACGAAATGCCAGCCAGGAAAGCGCGGGGCGAGCCGGACGATTTCCGAGCCGGTGCCCGCGCCCACGCAGAGAACGCGCGCATCGGCTGGCAGATCACAAAGAGCCGCCTCCATCAGCAGATGCAGCGCGTCACGCAGGGGCGCCATCCTGGCATACTGCTGGTCGTACACGGCGGCCTGGTCGGGGCCAAAGTAGGTTTGCACGGCTTCGATGTTCATCGGGGAGAAAAGCCGTACAACGTATGGCACTGCTGACGCGGCGCACCTCTGTTGAAACGGATCTCCGCATGTCCCCACATCGCCATCGGTTTCACCGATGCCAAACTCGGCCCGGCACCGTCGTCTGCCTGTGATCCGATCAGCCCCAGTCGCTCCTTTGAACTCTCCTGCTGCATCGTTGTGGCTTATGACGGTGAACAGCCCCAGTGTGGCCCTTCTCTCTTGACGGGCAAACATTGACCGCTAAGAAGCGTTGCAGTGTTGGGGGATGAACCCCTCTCCGCGCACCCTTTTTAGATGTCATGCCTGCCTGCCGGATTGAGGACTATCAAGACCATGAGGCCGGGCGGGCGGAGCTGATTTCCTGGCTGGTGGCCACGGACACCCATGGACTGGATGCGCAGGTGTGGCGCCGCAGGCTGGCCCACTGGTGGGACAACAATCCCTTCTCCGCGCTGTGCCCGGAGCGGGGCTGGGTTTTGCGGCACGAAGGCCGTCTGGTGGGGTACATGGGCTTGATTCCCGCCCGCTACGTGGTCCACGGCAGCCCCGCACCAGCCTACATGGCCTCCACCTGGCGTGTGGATGAGGCGCACCGCAATGCCAGCCTGCCGATGTTCATGCGGCTGAAGCGGCTGGGCTCGCAGCATCTGGTGGTGGACAGCACCCCCACACCCGAGGTGCAGGAGCTGATGCGGCGATCCGGATGGACCGTCTGCGGCACTGTGCGGAAGCATTTCCTGGCGCTGGGGCTGGCGGGCAGGATGCTGCACGGGCGGGGCTCCCCCCCCCTTTCCCCGGGACTGCGCCTGACCTGTGACCCTGAGGACGTCCAATCGGTGGCCGTGGGCTGTCACGCTGCCGATCTGGTGAAGGGGGCCACGCCGGCATCCCTGCGCTGGTTCATGGGCTCCCCCATGCGTGAGCACGCGTTTGTGGGCGTGGTGGATGCGGCTGGCTGCCTGACCAGTCATCTCGTCCTCACACCGACCCGGGTGCGGGGCATCCCGGCCTGGCTGGCGGTGGATCACTTTACTGCTCGCTCCTCCCATGAAGAGCTGCATGCGCTGGCAGGGGCTGTGGTGCGTGGTGGCGTGCTGCCCCGGGGGCGGCTGCTGTTGTCACTGGCGGCGTTCCCCGGGGATGCCACGTGGGACGGGCTGCGGGCTCTGCATTCCCGGGAGGAGCAGGTGTGCCACCACTTTCTCATGCCGGAGGCTTTCAAGGGACTACGAAAGCAGACAGTGCTGGCGGAAGGGGACTGGGGTCTGTGACCTTGGCGCCTTTGCTCAGTGCAGCATTCTGGTTGTGGTGCCGAGCCGCCACGTGCGTCTGCGGACTGCTGGCGCGGCGCAGGCGGATTCGCTGAATTTGGGCGGTGCAGGCGGCGTCATACGCATCCATCCATGGGGGTGGTCCGTTGCGATTTCCGTCGGACTTTCCCTTCCGACTCCCCCCTCCCGCGCATGACACGAACTTTTCTCCTGGCAGGCCCCTGGGCTGCCGCACTCCTCGGGCTGGCGGCCTGTGGCAAATCAGATGATCAGGCGGCGGGGCCACCGCGCCAGGGTGCGACGCCTGTGCTGGTGGCCGAGGTGGTGCGCAAGGACATGCCGGTGAACCTGCGCGCCATCGGCCGGGTGACGCCCACGCAGACCGTCAGCCTCCGGCCCCAGGTCACGGGACAGATCGAGAAAGTTCACTTCAAGGACGGGCAGGAGGTGAAGGCCGGGGATGTGCTGTTCAGCATCGACCGCAGGCCGTTTGAAGTGGCCTTGAACCAGGCCAAGGCAGGACTGGCGCAGGCCACCGCCCAGGCCGGCAACGCCCAGGACCAGGAGCGGCGCTACCAGACGCTGGCAAAAGACGGCGCGGTGCCGCAGAAGGAGCTGGAGACGGCCATGGCCAATGTGAAGGCCGCCGCAGGCCAGACCTCCGGCGCGGATGCCATGGTGCAAAAGGCGGAGCTGGACCTCAGCTACTGCGAGGTGAGGGCGCCGATCTCCGGCCGCGCGGGCCGTGTGCTGGCGGATGTGGGGAACGTGGCCAGCGCCTACCAGACAGACCTTGTGGTGATCAACCAGATCGAGCCGATCGAGGTGACCTTTGCCGTTCCCGAGCAGCAGCTGCCCGCGCTGCAGCGCGGCATGGCCTCCGGCACGCTGAAGGTGAAGGCGCACACCAGCCTGCCAGAACGGCTGGATGTGGAAGGCCACCTGGAATTTTTGGACAACACGGTGAAGGCGAACACGGGCACCATCGACGTGAGGGCGACCTTCAAAAACGATCCGCAGGTGCTGTGGCCGGGCCAGTATGCCAATCTTTCCGTGGAGGTCAGCGTGGACAAGAACGCCGTGGTCGCGCCGGTGCGGGCGGTGCAGCCGGGGCAGGAGAGCGCCTTTGTGTTTGTGGTGCAGCCGGACATGACAGCGCGTGTGGCCAAGGTGGTGGTGGCGCGCACGGTGGAGAGCGAGGCCGTGATCACCGAAGGCCTGCAAGGCAGCGAGAAAGTGGTGGTGGACGGCCATGACCGCCTGAAAGACGGCGGCAAAGTGAGCATCAAGGAAGGACTGGACCCCGGGGCGGAAGCTCCCAAGGCAGAACCCGCCAAGTCCAAGTCATGAACGTCTCCGAGCTTTCGATCCGGCGGCCTGTGATGACCACGCTGGTCATGACCGGCATGGTGGCGTTCGGCATCCTGGCGTACCAGGACCTGCCCGTGAGCGACCTGCCGAATGTGGACTTTCCCACGCTGTCGGTGAGCGCCAGCCTCTCCGGCGCCAGTCCGGCGACGATGGCGGCGACGGTGGCCAATCCGCTGGAAAAGCAGTTTTCCACCATCCCTGGCATCACCTCCATGGTGTCCACCAGCTCGCTCGGCAGCACCAGCATCACCATCCAGTTTGATCTGGCGCGGGACATCGACGCGGCCGCGCTGGATGTGCAGTCGGCCATCTCCACCGCCCAAAGGCGGCTGCCGCAGGACATGACGAGCCCGCCTTCCTTCCGCAAGGTGAACCCGGCGGAGTCCCCCATCATGTTTCTGGCGCTGGTGTCGGACACGCTGCCGATGTCGAAGGTGGACGAGTATGCGGAGACGGTGATCTCGCCCAAGCTTTCCACTGTCAACGGCGTGGCGCAGGTGCAGGTGTTCGGGTCCCAAAAATACGCGGTGCGGGTGCAGGTGAACCCGCTGCGCATTGCCTCCCGGGGTGTCAGCCTTGCGGAGGTGCGGGAAGCCATCCAGGTGGGCAACAGCAACATCCCCACCGGCACGTTGCAGGGGGTGGACCAGGTGTTCACCGTGCAGTCCGGCGGCAAAATGACCAACGCCGCGGAGTTCAGGGAGCTGGTGATCGCCTACCGCGAAAACAGCCCCGTGCGCCTGGGGGATGTGGCGGAGGTGCTGGACAGCGTGGAGGACGACCATGTGGCGGCCTGGTTTGGCGAGAAACGCACCATCATGGTGGCGGTGCAGCGCCAGCCAGGCTCCAACACGGTGAAGGTGGTGGATGAGATCCGCGCGCTGCTGCCTTCCATCAATGAGGAGCTTCCCACCGCGGTGACGCTGGAGACGCTGGTGGACCGCTCCGTCGCCGTGCGCGAGTCCGTGCATGATGTGCAGTTCACACTGCTGCTGAGCATCGCGCTGGTGGTGCTGGTGATCTTCCTGTTCCTGCGCCGCCTGACGGCCACCATCATCCCCGCGCTGGCCATTGTGATCTCCATCATCGCCACCTTTGCGGTGATGCATTTGATGGGCTTCAGCCTGAACAACCTGTCCCTGATGGCGCTGACCCTCTGCGTGGGCTTTGTGGTGGATGACGCCATCGTGGTGCTGGAGAACATCGTGCGCCACATTGAGCTGGGCAAAAAGCCCTTCGAGGCCGCGCTGGTCGGCTCGCGCGAGATCGCCTTCACGGTCATCTCCATGACCATCTCGCTGGCGGCTGTGTTTCTGCCGGTGCTGTTCATGGGCGGCATTCTCGGGCGCTTGTTCAATGAGTTTGCCGTCACCATCGGCACGGCCATCCTGGTTTCCGGCGTCGTCTCCCTGACACTGACGCCCATGCTGTGCAGCCGCTTTCTAAAGCCGCACCGTGAGCGCAAGGAGGGCGTCTTTTTCCGCACGCTGGAGCGCGGCATTGATGGCATGACGACGGCCTACCGCTGGACGTTGGACATCGTGCTCGCGCACCGTGTGCTCACCATGCTGGTGACGGTGGCCACCGTCGCGGCCACGGCGTGGGCTTTTGCGGTCATCCGCAAAGGCTTCATCCCCACCGAGGACATCGGGCAGCTTTCCATCACCACGGAGGCGGCGAAGGACGCCTCCTACGAGGCCGTGGTGGCCCATCAAAAGGCCGCCGCGGCCGTGGTGGGGCGGCATCCGGGCATCGCGGCCTTCAGCTCCAGCCTGGGCGGCTTTTCCAGCAACACCTCCAACCAGGGCCGCTTTTTTGTGCAGCTGAAGCCGCGTGGCGAACGCGCGCCTGCGGCGGACATTGTGGACCAGCTCCGGCGGGATCTTTCCCACATCCCGGGCATGCGGTCCTTTCCGCAGATTCCACCCTTGATCCGCCTGGGCGGCCGGCGCAGCAACAGCCCCTATCAGTTCACCCTGTCCGGCATCGACCTGGAGGAGATCAACCGTGTCACTCCGTTGATCGAGGCCAAAATCCGCGAGGTGCCCGGCGTCACCGACGTGTCCTCCGACCTGCAGCTCAGCAATCCTGAGGTGCGGGTGGACATCGACCGGGATCGCGCCGCGTCCCTGGGCATCACGGCAGGGCAGCTCGACAACGCCTTGTATGATGCCTTTGGCTCCCGCCAGATCAGCAGCATCTATTCATCGGCGGATGAGTATTCTGTCATCCTGGAGGTGCGGCCGCGTTTCCAGCAGGGGCCGGGGGAGCTGGAGCGTGTGTACCTCCGCACGGGTGACAGCGGCCTGACCCCGCTGGATGCCATCGCCACCATCAGCCGTGGCACCGGGCCGCTCACCGTGAACCACCTGGGCCAGCTCCCCTGCGCCACGATCTCCTTCAACATCGAGCGCGGCCAGTCGCTCGGGGACGTGGTGAAGCGGATCGAGTCCGCCGTGCAAGGGCTGACACCCTCCGGCGTGAGCACGGACTTCCAGGGAGAGGCGCAGGCCTTTCAAGACTCCCTGGGGAACCTGACCATGCTGCTGGTGATGGCCATCCTGGTCATCTACCTGGTGCTGGGCATTCTGTATGAAAGCTTCATCCACCCGCTGACCATCCTTTCCGGGCTGCCTGCGGCCGGCATCGGCGCGCTGGTGACATTGATGCTGTTTGGTGAGGAACTGAACGTCTATGGCTTCGTCGGCATCCTCATGCTGATCGGCATTGTGAAGAAGAACGCGATCATGATGATCGACTTCGCGCTGGAGGCGCAGCGCAAGGAGGGCAAAGATCCGGCCGAGGCCATCCGCGAGGCATGTCTGGTGCGCTTCCGCCCCATCATGATGACGACTTTTGCGGCGTTGATGGGAGCGCTGCCCATTGCGCTGGGCATTGGCGCGGGTGCGGACGCCCGCCGCTCCCTGGGGCTGGCCGTGGTCGGCGGGCTCATGTTCTCCCAGCTGCTGACGCTCTACATCACGCCTGTGGTTTATCTGTACATGGAGAGGCTGGGCGGGAAGCTGAAGCCCCATGCCGTGGAGGAGGACAACAAACTCGCCGAAGGTGTGGCGTAGGGCAGGGGGCTGCCCTCCCGCCAGCGTCAAGGTCACGCCGCCTCTGCCCCGCCCGCGCGGTAGGCGGAGGGTGACAGGCCCGTGTGCCGCCGGAACCAGGCGGTGAAGTGGGAGGCGTGGCGGAAGCCGAGGGTGAAGGCGATTTCCTTGAGGGTGTTCGTGCCGGTGATGCGCTCACGCGCGGCGTCGAGGCGGCGGCGCTCCAGAAAGGCGCGCTGGCCGAGGCCGAGATGCTGCTGGAGGAGCTGCTCCGCCCGGCGCGGGCCGAGGGGGAAGCCGGGCGGCAGGGTGGGGGCTGTCTGGTCCAGCGGCCGCGAGGCCAGCCAGGCGGTGAGCTGGTCCACGCGGCGGCGGCCGGGGGTGCTGCGTGGCTCCGGGGGCACACCCAGGGTCTGCAAGGTGGCGGCGAAGGCGGTCATCCAGGTGGCGTAGGCAGCCTCATGCAGCAGCCACTGCTTCATCGGCTGGACAGCGGTCTGGGCGGCCGTGGCCTGCCGGTAGGTCACCGACTTCCTGCCGCGATGGATGGTGTGAAAGAGCTGCAAGGTGGCCTGACGCAGGCGCGGGGCCTTGGCCGCCAGATTCAGGCCGCTGCGATACAACGGCGTGCCATCCGGCCACTGGCTGCGAAACCCGGCCGAAAGCAGCCGCGTGCGTGGCGCGAACCACTGCCGCCGCAGACCTGGCGCGGAGAAGAAGGCGTGGCCGCGTGGGACGCGGATCTCCTCCTTCCCATCCGCCTGAATGCGCACCTCCCCCTGCTCCACAAAAAAGACGCCTGCGGGCACGGGGATCTCCAGGGACCATTCACCGTGATGCGGCACCAGGGCGCGATACACCCAGAGCCACTCATGACGCAGGCTGCGCCAGATTTCAGCAGGCAGTGGCGTGGCCGCAGATGGTGTTGTGTTTTTGGCCGCGGGCATTGCCCCAGCTTGGCGGAAGTCTGCGGACATTGCCAAAGCTCATTTCGTCGGCTCTGCCTCCCACACCAGCGTGCCATTGTCCCCCATGAGATACCTCACCGGCACCGCCTTGCCCTGCGGTCCGTCGGGCAGCAGACGCCCCTCCGCATCAAAGTTGGCGATGCGGCCCTTCGCGTACCGGATCCAGCCGAGAAGCTTGCCCGCCTCATCGTGGCGGTACACATCCCGCCACTGCTTCGGCGTGGTCAGGCGCGGATGCACGTAGGCCGGCGCGGTGGAGCGCTCCAGCGCCTCCGGGAAAAGCACCTGGCTCAGCAGGGTCAGGTTCAGGCCGCGCAGCATGTGGCGCTCGCCCAGGGTGATCTTGTCGGGCGGGACCATCGTGTCGATCTGCCCGGAGGCCTGCTCCACCAGCACCCCTTGCATGATGAGGCGGTGCAGCTCGGCGCGGATGTCCGCCATGGCCGTGGCCTTGGGCGAGGTGGCGGCCAGCGCGTCCAGCTCCCGCTTGGCACCCAGGTAGAAGGTGTGGAAATTGGCGATGCTGTTGAGCACTTTCTCCACCGCGCCCCGGATGGTGGGCCCGGCCTTCCCGCCCACGGGCGTTTTCAGCGTGGTGCTGATCGCCTCCCCCAGGGCGGCACGCAGCCTCGCGGCCTCGTCCTTGCGTTGATCGTCACGTTCCGCCACGGCCAGCGCGTCCGCCCGGGCTTGCAGCGGCATCCAGGCCTGCCGCAGGCCTTCACGCTCGGCGGGGGGGAGGATTTGCTCCACCAGCCGGCCGCGCAGGCTGGTGTCCTTCAGCCCGCACGCCAGCAGCATTTTCAGCCAGCGTGGATCAGTCTCGGTGGGCGGCAGGCCGAAGTCCGGGTTGTGGGTTTGATAGTGTATTTCGGACACGCGCCCTTTCTCGTCGTAGAAGTGCATCTCGTTGGGCAGCATGTAGAAGCTGATGATGGCAGGGGCGCTGATGCCCAGGCCGTTGTCGGCAAAGATGCCGATGTCGATGCGGTGGCTGCGGATGCCTGTGACGGTGATGGTGGGCGGCTGCCAGCGGACGCTCACGCGCATGGCCCCTTTCAGGCCGGTTTCAATGCGCACGAACCGTGGGTCCCCCTGCAGCAGCACGGCGCGCATCTGCACCGGCGCCTTGCCGGGGTTCAGCGTCTTCTCCAGGCTGATGAGCATGCTGTGCACGTCCTCGTTCCCACGCAGGACACGGCCGATGGAGACGGGGGAGTCCGCGATCTGCCAGGGATAGGCGCCGGTCAGCTCGAAGTAGTTTTTTCCCGCCTCGATCTTTGTCTCCTCAACAATCTGCATCACCACCACGGCCGGCAGTTTCTCCGGTGTCATGTCGTGGGCCATGCGGACCATTTTCTCCTCATCGATCTGCGTGCCGTCGAACACCGGCGGGTGAGCCTTTCCCGCAAAGTAGTCCTCGGGCGTCTGCACCATCCTGTTGGAGCGGCGGAAGATGGACTGCAGCGTGGGCATGAGCAGCCGCTTCTCGATCAGCAGCTTCTGCGTGTCCGGGGGGAACGCGGCCGTGGTGGAAAGCATGGCCTGCACAAACGGCTGGTCCAGGTAGGAGGAGCCTTTGGAGATGATCAGCGCGGGTGTGTTCAGCGGCAGCATGTCGCCGTAGCCGCCCACGCCGTTGGCGCCGATGTCGTAGTCCTCATGCTCCGGGTAGATGAACAGGTTGTTCGACAGATACTGCTGCGCCAGAAAGCGGCTGCCGCCAGGGTCCATCATGTACAGCCGCGGCAGGCAGCCCACCTGGGTGGCGGCGGAGGCCATGGAGCAGTTGCCGATGGTCGGCACCGCACGGACCTGTGTGGCCGCGCCCACATCCGAGGCGGTGGCCTTGTGCACCTGGAGCTGTGGATACAGCGCCGTGTTCAGCGGCGAGTGCTGCCCGTCCCGGTTCTCATACGTGACGGCCTGCAGCCCAGCGGCGGTGCCTGCGGCAAACCATTCGTTGAGCAGCTTTGCCACCGCGTCCGTGCGCGTGGTGATGCCTTGCGCCGCCACGCCGGAGGCGCCCAGCGTTAGAAACGCCAGCAGACGCAGGACAGCCATGGGCCGGGAGGACACGCGGCAGTCTCACGGCGGCCTGCCGAATGGTCAAGGAGGGAGGGCATTTAACAATCGGCAGAACGTGTCTGTTCTCACGCCTCGGCGGAGGCCATGGGAAAGCGCAGCTTCACCTCGGTGCCGGCGTCTGCCGTACCTTGGATGAAAAGCTGGCCGCGCATCTGCTCGGCAAACACGCCCAGAATTTTCAGGCCAAGCCCGGCCCCTTCGTCCGGGCGGAAATCCGCCGCCAGGCCGATGCCGTCATCCGTGATGCTCAGCTCGCCGCTGCCATGCTCATAGGCCAGCGTGGCGGTGATCCGGCCCTGGCGTCCATGGGGGAAGGCGTGCTCGAAGCAGTTGGAAAGCGCCTCGCTCAGTGTGAGCGCCAGCGGCATGAGCCACTCCGGCTGCACCGGTCCTTCCTGGATCTCCAGCTGCACGGCGACCTGCTCGGCCGTTGCCTCATAGCACTCGCGCAGGTGTGCCACCAGCTCCCGCGTGAAGTCGCTGAAGGTGTCGCCTTTGCCGAGGGCGGTCTGGTACAGGTGCTGATGCAGCGCGGCGATGGCCCGCACGCGGTTCTGGCTGGAGCGCAGCGCGTCGCGCGCGTCCTGGTCCGCCACCCCGTTGATCTGCATGTTCAGCAGGCTGGAGATGATCTGCAGGTGGTTCTTGATGCGGTGATGCGTCTCCGTCAGCAGCAGCTTTTCGCGTTCCAGGTCCACTCCGGCCCAGTGCTGGCTGGAGGTTGAGACGACCTGGAATGCTGTGGACATGGTGGGCCTTCCCGCCGGGGGCATTGCGTTCTGCGCGGGAGCCTCCTCCCCGCCTTCGACTGGCACCTCCACCTCGGTGAGGATCTGCGCCGTGAGCTCAAAGCCGCCGTCCTCCAGCATGCGGGCGCTCACGGGCAGGTGCCCGCGCCTGCCCTTGCCGCCAAAGAAGGGGTGCTCCACAAATTGATCCGGCATGTCCGCCTGCCGTGCCAGATCGGCAAAGAAGGCCGTGGCATCGGAAGGGCGGAAGAACTGGTGCAGCGGACGGCCGATGGCCGTGGTGGCCTCCAGGTCGAAAATATGCCGCGCCTCGTCGGTCCAGGTGCGCACGCGCCCGTAGGCGTCCGTGGTCAGCAGCAGCGCGGTGATCGTTTCTGTGACGGTCGTGGTCCGTTCCACGGTCCCGGCAGGTTCATCATGGGGGGGCGGCCCGGCCACGCCTTCGGCAGCCTGGACTTGGGCTTGGGCTGGCGCAGGCTCCGGTGCCGGCACCACCTCCTGCAGGTAGTGCACGGTGCAGTGCACCTCACCCAGGGAGTCGGTGACAGGGGCCAGATGCAGGATGGCATTGACCAGCCCGCCGTCGCTGCGTTTGACCTGCACGTCCAGTGCCTCGCCCTGCCTGCCGCTGCCTTTCAGATGGCGCAGGGCGTCGCGGCGCGCGGTGGCGCTGGCGGGGTCCAGCCAGGCGTCCAGCGGGTAGCGGCGCAGCTCGGACTTGGCCTGTCCGAGCAGGGTTTCCGCCTGCTGGTTCACTTCAAAGATCACGCCCCCCTTGTCCGTGAGCACCACGGCCACCGGGCTGCCCATGAGCAGTGTGCGCAGCTTTGCCTCCATGCTGCGGAGCTGCTCATCATGCCGCGTGTGCTCGGTCACGTCCTGAATGCTCACCAGCACGCCGCCGCCGGGCAGGGATACAGGGTTGAACTCAAGATCCTTCAGCAGGCCGTCCGCCGTGGCCAGGGAGATGGTGCGCATGAGCTGCCGCCGCCACACGCTTTCCCGCCAGACCAGCGCCACCTGCTCCCGGTGCTCCTGCGTGGGGCAGCCGTGGGCCAGCCAGTCCTCCACTGTCTGGCTCTTTTCGATGGGCCGGCCCAGGAGGCGCCTGAGGCGCTCATTTTGGTACTGCGGCACGCCCCGTTCATCCAGCACAAACACGCCACAGGGAATGGCCTCCAGATAGGAGCGCAGGCGGGTTTCCCGTTGTGCAAAGGCCTGCTGCGCCTCTGAGAGCATGCGGTGCTCCTGCCGCGTGCGCAGCAGCTCCTCTTCCAGCCGTTGCAGCTCGGCCTCATCAATGGCGGCCATCTCCGCAGGCGGTGGCGCGGGGGGCAGGAACGCGGGCGGGGCGGGAGGCGCTGAAAGGATGGCTGGCGCCGATGGTGTCTCAGGCGGCGGACAGGGCTGCGCCATCAGCATGAACTGGCGCGGCGCGGCGTCCTCGGTCCCATGCTTTTGTCTCACCGGGGAGACCAGCCAGCGGGTGGGCATGGCGGTTTCCACCACCAAGTCTGACACGATGTTGATGCACATCGGTTCCGCCTCATCGGCGGCGGCGTTGGCATGGGCCAGGGTTTCCAGGGTGAGCTGGCGCAGCGCGGTGAAGTCCCGCTGCCCGCCGAACACATCCCAGAAGCAGGTCACCCCTTCCTGCATTCCTTTTTCCAGCGTCAGGCGCGCGGCGGCCACATTGGCACGCAGGATGACGCCGTGCTCGTTCACCACCACAATGGGCAGCATGCAGTCCGGCGGCACCGCCACCGGATCATCACTGGCCTGTGGCAGGGGTTCAGCCGAGGGGCTGCTCCCCTCTGCTCCCTTCGCCGGGCTGAACTTCTCGCAAGTCACCATCAGCCCGCCCACTGAGGCGTCACGCTTCTTGCGCCAGGGGCGGACTTCCCAGCGGTAGATCCATGCCCTGCCGTCCGGGCCGCTGAGAGCGTCGTGCTCGCTGCGCACGATGTGGCCCTGCAGCGCGCGCTCATAAACCTGGCGCCAGCCGGGATGCAGGCCGGGAAAAATCTCGTACTGGCTTTTGCCCAGCAAGGGCTGCACCTGCTGCAGGCCGAACTCAGCAATCCACTGCCGGTTGGCCAGCATGTAACGCATGCTGCGGTCGAACATGGCCATTGCCACCGGGGCGTTTTCCACCAGCACGCCGAGCACCAAGTCCATGTCCTCGGTTTCAAGCCCGCGAAGCTCAGCGCCGCCCGAGGTGGTGGAGTGGGTGGGAACCATGGATGGCCGCGTGAGGGGGCGCCTCTCGGTTCCTGCATTGTCCAAAGGAGCCGTTTGTCCCTTGGGCTGAATCACATTCTGGAGGACCGAGGAAGGCATTGATAGGGAAAATCCGGAAATTTTAAAATTTAACCCTTCTTAGATTATCAACAAGGAGAAAAAACAATTATCTAAGACTCAATTCAGCAACAAGCGGGCCGCAGACGCAAGCTCTCCCGTTTCGACTTTCTCGTTTTATTCACGATGATAAGGCTCATTGCGCAGGATGCTGTAGGCGCGATAAAGCTGCTCCGCCAGGACGATGAGGGCAATGTCATGCTGCATGGTGAGAGTGGACAATGACCACGCGGCATGCGCCCCAGCCCGGAACGCCTCCGAATGCCCGTCCGCACCGCCGATGATGAGGCACACGCGTTTGCGGGCGGACACCTCCTCATTTTGGACCCATCGTGCCAGCTCCACACTGCGCATCTGCCTGCCGCGTTCGTCCAGCACCACACGCAGCGAGTCCGCGCATAGCTGGGTGATCTGGGCCTCCACCTGGGGGCGTGGCGCCTCCTTCACCACCACGTGCTCAAACTTGGCATAACGGTTGAGCCGTTTCCAATACATCTGAAGCCCCTCATTAACCCAGGAATGGCCCGGCTTGCCGACAGTGATGATACGCCAATGCATGAGCAGAAGAGAGCCGTGGGTCACAAAAGACACAAGATCAGTGTTTTATGATTAACACGGAAAAAATGAAAATTGTTAAGACCCATGACCATCGTTATTGTTGCATAATTTAAAAAGATCGTTAAAATGAGAATACGGTTTCAAAAAACAAATCGCTCGCACCGCTTATGTCCTCCCTCTTCCCTAAATCGGTTCGCTTAGCCTCGAGTGGCCTTGCGGCTCTCATGATGGCCTCCTGCGCTGTTCCTCCACGTGAGGCATGGCAGTCTATTCAGACCCGGGGTCTGATTTCTTATTTAGGTGACTCCCGCCCACTGGGTGCTTCCGGCAGCGGTGGCAGCAACACGCGCATGCTGGCTCCGGCACCCTCCGCCCCTGCAACGCCGATGGTGGTGGGTCCGGTGCGTCCTTCCACGCCGCCGCCGTCGATGCTGAACGCCGCCAACATGCCGGTGGCGCAGTCGGTGCCTGATCTTCCTGGCTATGTGCGCACGCCCTTCACCAATCCGCCGCGTCTGGTGGATGTGCGCGGAATGGCCGCAGGCTCCAAGGTCGTGTGCCCTTACACCCAGCGTCCCTTCCTGGTGCCGGGCGGTGTCTCCACCCGCTCCAACGTGGCGTCCACCCCTGCGCCTGCCCCGAGCCGCCCGAAAGTCACTGAGGCACCAGCGCCGGAGCGCCCCAGCCCCCCCCCAGCCGCGCCTAACAGCAATGTGGCTGCCATGAGCAGCCCCGCGCCATCCAGCGCGCCGACCGCTCCCCCGGAGGCCACCCCGCCGCCGAGCGAGGCTGCGGACCTGCCCTTTGGCACCGCGATCACCGGCCGCCCGGGCTTTGTGAACAGCCCCTATGCCGCCAAGCACCAGCTGGTGGACGTGACGGGTCTGCCGGTGGGCATGGAAGTGAAATGCCCCTACACAGGCAAGCTCTTCCGCGTGCCGCCGCAGTAGTCTGCCCGCAGCTACGAGAGCAACGATTCATTCTGACCCCGTCTGGAGCGATCCAGGCGGGGTTTTTGTTTAGACTGGTTCTCGAAAAAAGCTTGTCACATTCCCGGCGGCGCAGCGGCCCCATTGGCTGCGTTGGTTGCTTGCCTGTTATGTTCCCATAGCAGGCGGCGCTCCCGTCTTGCCATTGGGGCCGCTGCGCTCGCCGGATAATAGATGACAATCTTTTCGAGAACCAGTCTATGTGCGGGAACCCCGGGGCTGCCCCGGCCCCTGCCCTTTTGCGGCGGCAAGGTGATTTGCCTTCACTCCAGATCATGGCATGATGGGCGGCGATGGATTCCCCCCCCGGATTGCTGACCCTGCCAGGGCGCATTTTTTTTCACTTCTTAAGCTACCTTGGACAGCTAGCCGCCCTTGCCAAGGAGCTGACAATCGCCCTGCGCTCCGGCGTGTGGCGGCTGAAGCTCGTCGCGGAGCAGATCGTGGCCATCGGCTATGGCTCCCAGGGTGTGGTCATTGTCACCGGCGCCTTCACCGGCGCGGTGTTCACCTTTCAAAGCTATGCCAAGTTCAAGGAGTTTGGCTTTGAGACCACGGTGGGAGCTGTGGTGTCCGTGGCCCTGTGCCGTGAGCTGGGGCCGGTGCTGGCGGGCCTCATGGTGGCCGGCCGTGTGGGGGCTGCCATGGCGGCGGACATTGGCACCATGAAGGTCACGGAGCAGGTGGATGCCCTGCGGGTCATGGGCGTGCATCCGGTGGACTACCTGGTGCTGCCCCGCTTCCTTGCGATGATGATTTCCATGCCGTTCCTGGTGGCGGAAAGCATTTCCTTCGGCCTCATCGCCTCCTACATCGTGACCACCATGGGGTATGACATGCCCACCGCGTGGTACATGACCCATCTGGTGGACCACACGAACATGGACGACCTCAAAATTGGCATGCTCAAGGGGCTTGTCTTTGGCATGCTCATCACTCTCATCGCCTGTCATCAGGGCCTCGCGGCGGAGAATGGCGCGGTGGGCGTCGGGGCTGGCACCACCCGCGCCGTGGTCATCTCCTCCCTTGTGCTGCTGATCGTGAATTTCTTCCTCTCCATCGCGCTCAACTACGTTTATCCCATCGGAACTGTGTGACCATGGCCGCCGCAATCTCAGCCCTAGATCCGGCCTCCACTCCGTGCCTGGCCAAACCTTTGGACAGCTCCGCGCAGGACTTCATCGTGCTCAAGGACCTGCACAAGCGCTTCGGCAGGCAGGAGATCCTGCATGGCATCGACCTCACGCTGAAGCATGGGGAGACGCTCTGCCTCATCGGCCCCAGCGGCGAGGGCAAGACGGTGACGATGAAGCACGTCATCGGCCTCATCCGGCCCGACCAGGGCGACATCTTTGTGGATGGCATGCACGTCAACAAGCTGAAGGAGCGCCAGATGGCCCCCATCCGCCAGAAGGTCAGCATGCTGTTCCAAGGCGCCGCCTTGTTTGACCGCATGACTGTGGAGGAGAACGTGGCCTTTCCGCTGATCGAAAGCGGCGTGCGGGACAAGGCCGAGGTCAAGCAGCGCGTGCATGAGGCGCTGGAGGCCGTGGACCTCGCGGAGCACGGGCACAAGTATCCCACCGCCCTGTCCGGCGGCATGCGCAAGCGCACCGGCATCGCCCGCGCCATCATCTGCCGCAACGAGTGCATTCTCTACGACGAGCCCAACTCCGGGCTCGACCCGATCGGCTCCGACATCATCGACCAGATGATCGTCCGCATGCAGCGCCGCTACGGCGTCACCTCCATCATCGTCACCCATGACATGCGCAGTGTGTTCAAGATCGCCAACCGCGTGGCCATGCTTTACGAGGGGAAAATCCTCTTCCTCGGCACGCCCGAGGAGCTGCGCGACTCGCCGAACGAGCTGGTGCAGAATTTCATCCATGGACGCTCCGACGTCACCTGCTAAACGGCCCAACCCTTCATCTCCATCTTTCCCATGATCGACAGTGACAAAAAAACCGAGATGCTCGTCGGACTCTTCCTGTTCGTCGGCCTGCTGCTGCTCGGCGGCCTCATCCTGCAGTTCGGCCGCGTGCGTGAGGTGTTCAAGGACACCTACACCCTGCGTGTCGCCTTTCCGAACGCCTCCGGCATCAAGGAGAGCTCCCCCGTCTTCCTTGGCGGCTCGCGTGTGGGCAAGGTCAAGACCAAGCCGCAGCTCAACAGCACCTTCACCGGTGTCATCATCGACCTGGAGCTCTTCAAGGATGTGCTCGTTCCTGCCGACGCCACTTTTTCCATTGGCTCCGCCGGCCTCATGGGGGATGCCCTGGTGGAGATCAAGCCCAGCGGCAAGGAGACGGACGTATTCCTCCCGCACGACTACGACAAAATCATCGAAGGCCAGCAGGCAGGCGGCCTCTCCGACCTGCAAAGCACCGCCAAGCAGGTGGGGGAGAAGGTGGACGTCGTGCTCGACGAGGTGAAAATCGCCCTGCAGGACGTCAAGCAGGCCATGAGCAAGATCAACAAGGGCGCGCTGTCGGACAACACCATCCAGGACTTCAAGGAAGGCATGGAGCACCTCAACCAAACCCTCAAGCGCGTGGATGAAAAAGTGCTGGGGGAAGAGAACGCCCTGGCGCTGAAGAACGCGCTTGCCGACCTGAAGGATGCCGCCGCCAGCTTCAAAAACGCCGCCAGATCGGTGGAGGACTCCAGCAAGAAGCTCGGCCCCATGTTTGAAAAGCTCGATCCCGCCATCAACAAGGCGGACAAGGTCATGGCCTCTGCCGACGAGTCCCTGCAGTCCATCAAGAAAGCGGCCGACACCTTTGGCGCCGCCGCCACCACCATCACCTCCAGCAAAGGCCTGCTCGGCGCCATCATGAACGACCAGCGCCTGATGAACGACTTCCGCGACCTCATCTACAACTTCAAGGTCAACGGTCCCCTCTGGTACAAGGACACCGCCGAACGCATCCGCGCCGGCGAGGCCGCCAAGCGTCAGATCGAAGAAGCGCCGCCGCCGGCCAAAAAGGGCATCTTCCGCTGAGGAGAAGGGGCATGCCGGCAAAGACAACCGGCAGTGGTTGAGACGGAGGGAAAGAAAAGCCGGGGCTGGAGGGTACTCTCGGGGTCCACTTTCACAGCCTCTTCCCGCCCCCTCATGGAATCTCCCTCCGCCGCCTCCCAGCCCTGCCGTCGTGAATTTTTGCAAACTGCCGGCCTGGGCCTTGTGGGCTGGCCGCTGGCGCAGGCGTTTTTCGGCGGCGCTGGCGGCGCGCTGGCGCAGACGGCGGCCAAGAGCACGGCCACCGCGGCCGCAGGCGCCCCTGCGGCAGTGCCGCCGCTGAACCGTTTCCCCCGCATGCAGCAGGAGTGGCTGGTCACGCAGGTGCGTGCCGCGGAGGCCCGTGGCAACGCCCGACGGGAGGCCCTGAAGACCCGGGCGGATGCCGAGGCCTACGTGAAGTCTGTGCGGCAGCGCATCCGCCAGGCCTTTGGCCCGGCACCGGAAAAGACGCCGCTCAACGCCAAGGTGACGAAGGTGGTGGAGCGGGAGGCCTACCGCATCGAAAACATCACTTTCGAGAGCCGGCCTGGCTTCCTGGTCACTGGCAACCTCTACCTGCCCGCAGGCCTCAAGGGGAAGGTCCCGGGCGTCATCGGCGTCTGCGGCCATTCGCTCAATGGCAAGGCGGCTGAGGCTTATCAAAGCTTTGCCCAGGGACTTGCCCGCCAGGGGCAGGCCTGCTTCATCGTGGACCCGCCAGGCCAGGGGGAGCGCTTCCAATATCTGAATGAGAAGCTTGGCTCGCGCCTCGGCGGTGGCACCACGGAGCACAACCAGATGGGCGCGCCCCAGGCGCTGGTGGGGGAGTTTCTAGGCCATTGGTTTGCCTGGGATGCCATGCGCGCGCTGGACTATCTGCTGACCCGCGACGAGATCGACCCGAAGCACCTTGGCGTGACGGGAAACTCCGGTGGCGGCACGCAGACCACCTGGCTGTGCGGACTGGAGCAGCGCTTCACCATGGCCGCGCCCTCCTGCTTTGTGACGACTTTCCGCCGCGACGCGGAAAACGAGCTGCCGCAGGACATGGAGCAGTGCCCGCCCGGCGTGCTGGCGCTGGACCTGGACCACTGCGACTTTCTGGCCGCGATGGCACCCAAGCCCGTCATCATCATGGCGCAGGAGAAGGACTACTTCGACGCGCGCGGCTCCGCCGAGGCCTACGAGCGCCTCAAAAAAATCTACACGCTGCTGGGCAGGCCGGAGAACATCCAGCTCCACACCGGGCCTGACCCCCACGGTTACTCGCAGTCAAACCGCGAGGCCATGTACCGCTTCTTTGGCAAGGCCACCGGCATCCCGGCCGCCGCCACAGAGCCGACGATCACCGTGGAGAAAGATGCCGACCTGCTGTGCACACCGCGCGGGCAGGTCAGTGAGGAAGGCTCACGCACGGTCATGTCCTTCACCCGCGAGGCGGCCGAGGCCCTGGCGAAGAAGCGCCCCGCGCCGCGTGGGGACGCGCTGCGGAAAGCGGTGCGGCAGGTGCTGAGGCTGCCAGCAGCCCAGGCAGCCGAGCCTGACTACCGCATTCTGCGCGGCATTGGCGGGCGCAAATACCCTGCCAAGGGCTACTGCGCCTACGCGGTGGAGACGGAGCCGCAGATCCATGCGCTGGTCACCCGCCTGAGTGATGAGGCGCTGACCTCCCGCCTGCCACGTGGCCAGTCCAAGGCGGTGCTCTACATCTCCCACCGCTCCGCCGATGCGGAACTGCGTGGCGACGCGTTTGTGCAGGAGCTCATTGCGGCCTCGCCGGACGCGGCCTTCTTCGCCTGCGATGTGCGCGGCATTGGCGACTCCCAGCCGGACACCTGCGGTGCCAGCCAGTTTCTGGGCCGCTACGGCAGCCATTACTTTTACTCCGCCTACAGCTCCATGCTGGACCGCCCCCTCCTCGGCCAGCGCACCTTTGATGTGCTGCGTGTCATGCAGGTGCTGGCGGCCGCCGGGCACACGGAGATTCACCTCGCCGGCCAGGGCTGGGGCGCGCTGCCCGCCGTGTTTGCCGCCGTGCTGACGCCGGACATCAGGCAGGTGACGTTGAAGCATGCGCTGACCGCCTTCCATGAGCTGGCCATTCATGATGACCAGCAGTGGCCCAACGCCTTCATGCTGCCGGAGGTGCTGAGGCATTTCGACCTGCCGGACTGCTACGCCGAGCTGAAGGGCCGGCAGCTCAGCCTCCTGGAGCCCTGGGGCGCGGCGGATGGCATGAAGTCGTAAATCACAAATCCTCCCCGCCCATGCAAGCCCAGCTCAAGATCAAGCTCTCCATCTTCATGTTCCTCCAGTACTTCATCTGGGGGTCATGGTATGTCAGCATGGGGGCGTATCTGACCAAAACGCTGAAATTCGAGGGGGCGCAGATCGGCCTCGCTTATGGTGCTTTTGCCATCGCGGCCATGATCTCGCCCTTCATCGTGGGTTTGATTGCCGACCGCTTCTTCGCCTCGGAGAAGCTGCTGGCCGTGCTGGGCATCCTGGGCGGCGCCATGCTGTGCGTGCTGCCACGGCTCCATGATTTCGGCAGCTTTTATCCGGCGCTCATTCTCTACTGCGCGCTGTATGTGCCCACGCTGGCGTTGGGGAACTCGTTGTCGCTGCACCACCTGGCCGATGCAAAGACAGATTTTCCCCGCGTGAAAATGCTCTCCGCTGTCGGCTGGATCGCGGGCCTGGCCACGCTGAATTTCCTTCATGGCGCGGAGTCATCCATCCAGTTCTACCTTGCCGGGGGCGCGTCGGTCCTCTTCGGTCTGTTCTCCCTGACGCTGCCCCACACACCGCCGATGAAGACGGGCGCGGATGTGAGCCTGGGCGAGATCCTCGGCCTGGATGCGCTGGCGCTGCTGAAGAAGCCCACCTTTGCCATCTTCATCCTGTGCATGTTCCTCATCTGCATCCCGCTGTACTTTTACTTTGTGAACCTCGGCATCTACCTCACCGAGCTGGGGTGGGAAAACATGCTGGTGAAGACCTCCTTTGCCCAAGTTTCAGACATCGTCTTCTTTTTGCTGCTGCCGTTTTTGCTGCGCCGCTTCGGTTACAAGATCACGATCTTCATGGGCATTGCCTGCTGGGTGGCGCGGTACTTCGCGCTGTCCGGCAGCGTCGGCGCAGGGGCGGCGCAGACGGCGCTCATCTTCACCGCCATCCTGCTGCATGGCGCGTGCTATGAATTCCTCTTCATCGCAGGCCAGCTCTATGTGGATGACGAGGCGGGCGAGCGCATCCGTGGCGCGGCCCAAGGTTTCATCGCCTTCATTCTTTGGGGTGTGGGTGCGTTCTTCGGGACGCTGCTGGCTGGCAAGGTTCTGGCCGGGCATGAGTTGAAGGAGCCGGTCAACGGCCTCGCGCATGACTGGGAGGCCATCTGGCGCTTCCCGGCCTGGGGTTCGGTGATCGTGCTTGCCGTTTTCCTGGTTTTCTTCAAGGAGCCGGGGCGTGGCAGGGTTTCCGGACGCTCCGCCTAGTCACAGCCTGACGTGTGTCATTTCCCGGGGGGCTGCCCCGTCGGCACGGCCCGAGCGGCAGTTTGCCTGCGGTGACAAAGGGGCTGACTTGCCCGTCCACTCCATTCCTTCTCCCGCCTTGCTCCCCGGCAAAAAAAAGGCAGGTCCTCGCGGACCTGCCCTTCGTGATGGATGGATTGCAGCGGGCCTTATGCCTTCCCGCTGGAAGCTGCTGCGGCTGCGATCGCCTGCTGCGCCTTCATCTGCTCGACCTGCGCGTCCAGCACCTGGCGCTTCAGGCTGGTGCCGGTCTTCGTCGCATACCACAGCACAAGCGGGGAGGCGATGAAGATGGAGGAGTAGGTGCCCAGCAGCACGCCGATGGTGATCGGCATGGCGAACTCGAGCATGGCCGGGTTGCCCAGGAAGAGCAGCACCACCATCGGCGCCAGCGCCGTCGGGCCGGTGAGGAGCGTGCGGGAGAGGGTCTTGCAGATGGCCTCGTTCATCATCTCGCGCATGCTGCCGCCGCCGCCGCGCTGGATCGTCTCGCGGATACGGTCGAACACCACGATGGTGTCGTTGATCGAGTAACCAGCGATCGTCAGCAGCGCGCCCACGTGGATGATGCTCAGCTCCTGGCCGAACAGCACACACAGGCCGGGCACCATGAGCACGTCGTGGAAGAGGGCCAGGATGGCGCCCAGCGCGAAGCCGAACTCATAGCGCATCATCAGGTAGCCAAAGATCCCCACCAGGGCGATTCCGAGGGCAAGGATGGAGGTCTTCGTGGCCTCGTCGCCCACCAGGGCGCCCACGGTGGCAATGCTGGTCCCGGCGATTGTCTCCTGGTTCCACTTGCTGTTGATGGCAGCCTGGATTGGCGCGCTGCTGGCCTCCTCGCAGCGGATGCTCAGGTTGACGGCACCGCTTGTCGGGTCGCTTTTGCGCTGGATGTAGTAGGTGCCGATGTCCTTGCCGCCTTCCTGTTTGGCCGGCTTGACCACGGCGTCCAGGTCGGCGTCGGTGACGTCCTTGCCGGGCTTCAGCACCACGTCCACGCGGCCGCCGCCACGGAAGTCAATGCCAAAGCTGTTCTTCCCCTTCACCGCCAGCGTGGCGAAGGAGATGGCTGTGATGACCAGGGAAGCGATGATGAAGGCCGGAGCCTTGGACATGATGTCGAACACCGTGTCCGGGATGATTCTCAGCGTCTTGATGCCGGTGAGGAGCTTCTTGTCCACGATCCACATGAAGATCACGCGGGTCACGATCAGCGCGCCGATCATCGAGGAACCCAGACCGACGAGCAGGGTGACGGCGAAGCCCTTCACCAGACCGCCGGAGATGACAAAAAGAATGACCGCGGAGATCAGCGTGGTGATGTTAGCATC
>CAZPSQ010000070.1:0-22917 GCA_964588755.1 uncultured Prosthecobacter sp.
GCCACCTTTCAATGGGACATTTGGCGGTGTAAGCTCAGGGGCAGGTTCTCGGCCAGAGCGGCCGTTGGTCGAATGTGCCTTGAGCGTCAGCTGTGTTGCGCATTGCCGCCGTTGGACCGGGTTCGCGGAACGAGTCTGGACCGTTGCCCCCGAGCGACTGCTTACTGAGGAGCGCTTCTCACCCTTTCGACCGTAAGCGGAAGTAGCTCGAATTGAAAAGCTGCCCTTCGACGTAGACTTCACCGGGTTTGTGTCGTTTCGTGTGGAACGGGGCCGATGCCTGTCCGAGCCCTGCGGGCGCCCCCACCTCTAGCCCCGCCCCCGAGGGCGGTGAAGTCCTCGCCGCCGGACGGGCTCGGGGGCCGGCCGCGAAAAGCCGCAACCAGCCCCAAGCCCTTGAGCGTACTGGCGTTTCTGACGCCGTCAAGGGTACGCTTCGCCGGGCTTCGCCCGCCCTTGACCGCGCCCTCAACGCTCGCAACGCCGCTGGTCGGGGTGGCCATGCCTGCGCAGCCCCACAGGTCGGTCGTCGTCCGTTCCACACGAAACGACATAGACCCACTTCACCGGCTCGCCGGAGGCGATTCAAGGGCAACTGCCCGCAATCTCCAAAGCTGCCCAGCGCCGCCTATATAAATCCACCCAAGCAGGAGAACTCGCCGACGAAAACGCCCGATCCGCGCCGGTACACACTAAATTAATTTGCATCGGTGTCTCGAAGTCATTGACACGTTCCGCTGATCGCCGCCACTTCCGATACCTTTCGCGCTGAACTGCTGGGTCTTGTATAAGACTAATGCGATTGCCCTGAGCGGACAAGGGCCAAGGCCAATGCTCGTATTTGCAATGAGCTACAATGTGTTCTGCACTATTGTCACGACCAGCTATTCAATGTCCTTTCTTAACCTTTGCCGGATCGGGTGCTTACTTTGGTCTTATCCGGCTTAATTCAGGAGAAGCTACGATGACGATCGATTTTAAATTCCTGTGGGACGCGTACCCCGACGCAGATCGTGTCAAGTTCTTTCAGGATTTGGGGGGGGGATGGCCGGCGCTCATCGGAGATCCGGCATTCGAGAACACTTGCGCCTTGCGCCTTTCCGTTGCCTTGCGTGCGACAGGGAGCGCACCCCCTGCCGAACTGGTCAAGAATGACGGCAACCTGAAAGATGGACAAGGGAACTCCCTCATCGTGCGAGTGGCCACGGCAAAAGCTTGGCTTGAGTCTCTCCTCGGACCATCTACGTGGGGCACTAGTAAGCAGGTCGGGGCCGACATTGGGGATGGGCTGATCCCAGCGTGGAAAGGAATTCTGCTATACCGTGTGCCGAACGCGGCCGATGCGAGTGGGCACGTCGACTTGTGGAACATAAGCAAGTGTCGAATCGACTGTCATAGCCACTTCGCGCGTTCTGCGACAAGTGTTGAGCTTTGGCGCCTGCTGTGAGCCTCTTGGCGATACTGATAAACGGCGTCTTGGGTGCCCGCATAAGCGGTCAGCAAGAAACTCATCCGATAATCCGAGCCAACGCCGTCCAGAATTTTAGCGACATCTGCCTGAAGCTTCACGGCGGTCCGGGTTTTGAAGGCCATCCGCTCATACTCGATTTTGTGCCAAAGCAACTCGATGCGGTTCCGTTCCGCGCTGTAGGGAGGCAGGAAGATTACTACAGTGGCGACTGCGCATACAGCAGCAGCGACAGAGTGCCGCGCATACCGACAGCCCTCCATTTGGCGCGCAGGGCCTCCGCACTCGGACAGCATGTTGTTGTTTGGTAAGCGTCCAGCGCGCCCACCTCTCCGCGTGTAGCTCAGGCAGGCAATTTGATGGGCAACAACTCGTCGATGCGGCGGTTCGGCCAGGAGGGGAGTTTTTCCAGGGTGTCGGTCAGCCATGCCATGGGCTCGACGCCGTTCAGGCAAGCGGTTTGCAGCAATGACTGAATCACCGCTGCGCGTTTGCCCGCAGCTTCGGAACCCGCGAACAGCCAGTTCTTTTTCCCCAGACAAATCGGCCGGATGGCATTCTCGACGGGGTTGTTGTCGATCGGGTAGACGCCGTTTTCCGCATAGCGGGCGAAGGCGGCCCAACGCTTCAAACTGTAGTCGATGGCCTTGGCCAGGGCCCCGCCGTTAGCCACTGACTTTCGGGTGTGCAAGAGCCACAGCTGCAGAGCGTCCAGCCGGGGCTGACTATACGTGTTGCGCAGAAGCGCCCGTTCCTCGGACGTCATCCCCTTGGCCTCGGCTTCGATGGCATACAACTCGCCAATACGGCGCACAGCCTCCGCTGCCGTCCTGCCATCAAACAATGAAGCTATCAAGCAACCGAATAAGCATTTCGTTTGTCCGCATCGTGCCGGCCTTTTTGTATAAACGCGGCCGTGCCGCCAACTTCTTCTTGAACCTCATTGCAAGGTTGGAAGCAGCAGGATGTTTTGCAGATCTCTGGGCTTATCAGGAACCTGTCCTCCGCCGGCGCGATCTACCTTGACGAGTGTCGCCTCCTTTGGGCCGGCCGCACTCAAGGTCTGAGTCGGCCAAATGAACAGGGCTGCTCGGCGGATATGGCCCACGGCCAGATCGTTCAGGAGGTCCGGAAACTCGATGACCTGCGGCAGTGGGGCGGTCGCGTGCAGCACCACGCGGGCAGCTTGCTCGCCATCCGGCACGACCAAGGCATAGACCGCTGGAGGCGGCGCGATGATGGGGCGTGAG
Organism: uncultured Prosthecobacter sp.; assembly: GCA_964588755.1. Classification (GTDB taxonomy): domain Bacteria; phylum Verrucomicrobiota; class Verrucomicrobiia; order Verrucomicrobiales; family Verrucomicrobiaceae; genus Prosthecobacter. Next base: position 2,719 of record CAZPSQ010000070.1, read on the forward strand.
ACGAGCTTCGCTCGGGCGAGCAGCGTGCCAGCGGGCGTCGTGTCAGTCTTGTCCATCTCGATTGAAACCACGATCAGGTCGCCAGGCATGAAGACGACGGGCTCGGCCTTGACGTCCGCCGTACGAAAACGGTCGAAGGTGATGCCATAGGCCGTGCTGATGCTGATCGTGTGCTTCGTTCCTTGCAGACCGGAGATCGCCAGATCGATGGGGAGCACCGCAGCTTGGCCCTCAATGCTGGCGGGCTGACGCATGAATGTCAGCTTCGCCGTGGGTGTCGTCGGCGCCGCATCGAACAAGCCTGTCGTGGCATCGATCGGGCCGACGGCGAGGTATAGCGGCGTGTCCGTGCCGTACTCCTGGCGATCCAGCGCCAGCTTCCATTGCCTTCCCTTGGCGTCGCGCTGCGTGTCCGCCGCGCCGGGGCCCGCCAGGGCGCGATCGTAGGAAGGATCGGCGAAGACGAGGGTGGTGGTGCTGACGGGCAGGCTCGGCCGGGACTCGGGCCGCACCGGCACCGGTAGCGAGAAATGCCGCTGCGTTTCCTGGGTAAGTGCGAGCACGGCAGTTGCGATGTCGAAGTCGTGCGGCGGAGGCTCTGTCGGGTTGTCCGACCGCTTGCCGCACCGGAAGCTGAGGAAGACAGTCGAGTCTCCATCGACTGCGTCCAGCCGGGCCCGCACGCCAGCCAGATCCGCGCCCTTCAGTGTCAGCACGATGCCGATGCTGCCTGTGGGCACATGAAGCCACTGGGCATTCGTGAAGCTCAGCACATGGCCGTCGATCGTCAAGGACGTTCGGGCCTCGGTGTGCAAGACGCCCAGTTGGGCCAGGGCGCTGGCCAGAGGGTCTCCGCCGGCGGCATAGCTTGCCGATGAAATGTGCAGGCTGAGCGCCCCTTGCCAGCCGGGTCGCAAGGGCAGGTCCAAGATGCGAATGCGAAAGGCCTGCCCCGCATCGCGCAGCACCGTGCCCGTTCCCTCAAGCAGCAGGAAGGGTTTCGCGATTTCGAACGTGTCAACAGGCTCCCACTCGTCGATCTCCACATAGGTTCGACGACCGTGGCTCTTCACAAACGTCCTGGGCACACGCGGAAGCGCCGGCGCGCGCGGCGGCCGATGCTGGCGCAGCAGCCGCGGGCCGGCGTGGCCAGGCCGGCCGAAGCGGTCGAACTGCAAATCGAAGTTCTCGTTCGCTCCGGCCGGCCCTGCGGTGAAAAGCAGCATGTCAAACTCTGCGGCCATGGCGCCCGGGCGCAGGCCCAGGCTGGCGCGCTCCAGCAGCGGTGGCACGATCGGCGCCGCGTGGCCCTGCACCACACGGGCCAGCGCCGTGCGCAGATCCTTGGCGACGGGCACCACGGCGCGTGCTTCGGTGGGGGACAGGTGGCGCGCTGGCGGGGAGACCACGGGCAAGTTGGTCGGTCGGTCGAAGATGATCTTTCTCCCCAGCGCCAGAAAGACCGGCGACTGCGCGTCGATGAAGCTCTCGTCGTCGCTGTTGCCGGCTTCTTGCGAGTTGTCCGCCCGGGCCGGCAGAGATAGGCTGGTGACGCGGCCCGACAGCCCGGAGCCGAAGGTCTTGACATCCCCGGCATTTGCTTCCGAGTCCACCGGCAGATCCTGAAACGGAAAGTCGTCTCCCAAGCCGAGCGCACCGCTGGCAGCCAGCGCGGCACCCTGGAGCGTCGGCCAGCCCAAGGCGGCCGAGGCGTACAGGCGGTCTTTCTCATTCAAGGCCATGGGAATGTCGAGGGCGGCGTCGTCCAGGTCGGCAGACACGCTCACCGAGGTCCACAGCGTGGCTGCCTTGACGTAGGTCAGCCGCTCGGGCGCGACCGCCAGGACGGCGATCGGCTCCTTCACGAGGCGTTCCGCCCTGGCGACCAGTCGGGAGCGACGCAGCGCCTCCTGGAAGCCGCCCTGGGCCTCGATGGGCGGCAAGGTTTCGACAAGGGTCACCGATCGGTCGATGGCGACCAGCTGGCCCGCCTGGCCGAGGCGCGCCGTGGCGAGCTTCGTCGTGATCGGTGCCAGGCGGAAGCGGGCAACCTGGCCCGCGTCCAGCGGTACCAGCATGGTCAGCTCGGACTCCGGCGCTTTGACGCGGCTCCATGCCCGCAGCGCCAGCAGGCTGCGCAGCCAGAGGGGCTGCTGCGTGATCGGGTCCGACGCGCCGGGTCCCACCGGCCGGAGGAAGAGCTGCTCGACGGGCTGTAAGTTGGGGGCATTGCGGGCGCTCATGCCGAGCTGCTTCAGCATGGCCGCCAGTTCCGGCGCAGTGCCGCTGCCGGGCGAGGCGGTGGGTGCGATGGCGCGCGCCAGCGGCATTGGCGAGCCCGCAGCCCAGTCGATGTCGGGTGCATCCCATTGGCGGGCTTCGGTGTCATGCGCCTGCCGGAATGCGGCAAGCTTCTTGGCTGACGACCCGAAGTCGAAGTCGGGGTCCACTGCCGTGAGCCAAGGCAGAGACAGCAGCAGACCGTGGCGCTCGTCCCCCGGCGCTTCGTTTCCCGCTTCCGGCCAGAAGGGGCCTTCGGCGCTGCGTCTGATTTCGACCGATGTGGCACCTGCACCCATCACGACGATGCCGTCCCCCGCAGCAGACTCGAGCAGCGCGCCGTCGGGGGCAAACATGCCGTCCACTAGATGCCCCGCCAGAGCCTTGACCGGGAAACCGGCCTGCGCAAAAGCGCGCAGCAGCAGCCCGCCCTTGAGGGCCGGCGCGGACTCTTTCGGCTGGTCGGTGTACTTCATGCGCGGGGCAAATGCGAAGTCACCTTTGGACAGCGGGTTGGGGATCACCAAGGCGTCCCGGGCGGCAATGACGAGTTGCCGGGCATCGACTGCTGTCACGTGATCGAGCGTCGTCCAGCTCAGGACTTTGGCTTTCCCACTGGAAGTGACCGAGTGCACGGCCAAGGCGACGAATGACCAGGGTGTGCACAGGGCGACCCGCCTGCCTTGCGCGCTGCGGGAGACCTGCAGCAAGTCGGTCGAAAGCCGCTGATCACTCACGCGCAGGGTGACGCGGTGCCGCAAGGTTTCGGCATCGGCATAGGCCGTGATCCTGCCCTGGAGCGCGCGACCCGACACAGTCGAGGCCAGCAGACCCAAGTCGATGTCAGCAGGCGTTTTCGGCAGACCTACTTGATCCGGCAAGCTGCCCACCGGCCAGTGAATTCGGCTCGGGTGCGACTCGAGCGCGAGATCGATCTCGATGCGAGAAGTCCAGGTGCACTGGGCTTTGGGCCGCTCGGCCAGCAGCACCTGATCGAAGCGCCGCGTCGGGCCGTCCTCGGACAGCAGGCTGAGGGCGCCGAAGCCCGCTATCGACGGAAACTCATAGGAGGACGGCGAGTTTCCGGGCGGCAAAGACAGGGCCATCGTCAGCGAGGCGCGGATGTCCGCTGCGGCCGCGTGGAGGCCGGCGACCGGCTGCTGCAGCGCCTCACTTTTCCAGTCCACTTCGACACCGAACGTGCCCCGCTGGTGGTCGACCTTGACCTTGAACTTGTCGATGGGCACCTGCAGGTTCAGCCACCACAAGGGCTCGCCGAGCTGCTGCCACACCACTTCGCGGGAGTCGCCGTGCGGCTTGTCGGCATCGCAGGCCTGCAGGCGCATCTCGCCCTCGAGTTCAAGGCGCGGTCCGTCCTTTGACGACCACAGCAGCCGGACTTCCTGCAAGGCCACGCCGCTCGCGGGCAAGGCCGGTACAGAAGCAAGGCGGAAGCTCACGATGAGCTCCTGCTCGATGAACCGAACTTCGCCGCCCTCGTTCACGATGAGCTCCTGCTCGATGAACCGAACTTCGCCGCCCTCGTACGTGACGCGCCGGCCAAACAGGATCGTCTCCATGCGGGCGCGGCCAAACTTCGGCAGAAAGGGGGTCGACGCCTCGCCTTCGAAGGTGAGAACAATGCGCAGCGTTGTCTCGCCGAGTTCAGCGTTTGCCGAAGTGCCCAGGAGCACCGGAATGCCGGCCCGGCGGAAGGACAGCTCGCGCTTGCCGCCGAGTTCAACCGAGGCGCCCGCCTGTGCCTTTTCCCATCGGGCTTCGGCGAACGTCAGCCCGCCCTGGCCGTTGCGCTTCAGCGAGATGGCCAGCAGATTGCCGGTGCGGTACGCCGGATCGGGGCCGAACGGACCTGGCTCCGAGGAGCTGAGATCGTCGCCCGGCGGGGACAGAGAGCCCAGCACGGTGGCCTCGGTCACGCCCCCGCCGGCACCCACCTCGAGCGCCAAGTCGTACAGGCGCAGCGGCCGGAAGCGGAACGGCCCTATGGCGATGTCGTAGAGACTCGGGGCCGTGGGCTGACCCTCGGCGTCATTGCAGAAACGCCATTCATGCAAGTCTTTGGGCAGTTGTTCGGCATCAAACGCGGATTGCAAAGGGCCGATGGCCCGTTCGAGGTCCTTGGGGCCGGGCTTGAAGCTGTACTTGTTCGTGCCGGTGGCTTGCAGGAACAGATCGCGGAACCAGAGCGCGAGGCTGCGGCCCGCATTGCCCGGCGGCGATTCAATGGGGACGGGCTGGGCCAGCGTGGCCCGCCAACCTGCGATCGTGCTGGACTCACCAATCACGCGGATCTCGCGGTAGACCAGGCCGCGCGCGTCATTGCCCAATCTGGCAACTTGTGGCATCACCGCCGTCAGGGCGGCTCGGCTGTCGCGCCACATGCCGCTGTCGGGATCCTTCCAGGCGCCGGCCGCGAAACCGACGATGGCCAGCGGGTGCTCGGTCGCGGCATCGGCGGGCGTCAGCGCAGCACCATCGACCTTGAAGGCGGTGGTGAGCCCCTGCAGCGCCCTCTCGCCCGAATAGCGCTCATCGCCCAGCCGATAAGTGCCCATTGCAAGCGTCCGCACGTCTGGGGCAAGACCCAGAGTCGCAGACGTCTTCAGCCCGAATCGAGCCGACCAACTGGTGCGCCCGAACAGGTACTTCACCGGGACAGTGCCGAGCGTCTGCGGTACGAAATCGTCGAAGGCATCGGCCTCCTTCACGCGGGCAAGCACCATGCGATCGACGGCGCGCTGCCAGGCCTCGAACAGCGCGGGCATGTCGAGCGACGTCGGGGTGTCGAACGGCGGTGGCTCCGGCAGACCCTGCGCCGGTGGCGTGGTTTGAGGTAGGTGGATACTGGCGAAGTAGTCGATGAGCAGCGGAGGCTGGTAGCTGAGCCGGGCTCGCAGATCCGCAAACAGTGCTTTTGCCGGCTGCAGTTCGATACCCGTGCTGGTCACCGCCACCAGCGTGATCTCGTTCAGCACGCTCGGCGCGGCCAGAGGGAGCATGTGGGGCACCTTCGGGCTTGCGGCCTCTATCAGTCCGAGCACCGGTGCCGCACCCAGCGGCTTGTGCGTCAAGGTGATTGTGACGGTCCTGCGGTCGAGCTCGCGGCATAGCAGGCCTCGCGTCTGCGAGGGCAGGCCTGAACCCGCTGCGGTGCGCGTGATGGGCACGGCGGTGATGAGCGGCAATTCGGTGTAGGCCAGCCAGACGTAGGCCTTGGCTCCCGGCACCATCGGAAAGCTCAGCACCAAGTCCTGGCCTGGCGTGAAGGTGTTGGAGTCGATGCGTGAGAGCGCGGCCGTGCTGGGTGTCGGGCGCCTGAATTGCAGGACGGGGCCGACGAGCGAAGCCGGCCCGGCCGCGAGGCTGGGCAGCACCTCTTCCGGCGTGGGGCTGCCCGTGGCGAACCAGAGCATGCCGTCCGCCGTGCCGGCCGCGCCCTGCAGACTGAGTTGGATAGAGGCCAGCTTGCCCCGGACGAACTTGACCTGGGCTACCACCCGATCGGCCGCGAGCAGGGTGAGGCGGCGGCCGGTCGGGCCGGTGTCGCCCACGACCGGGATGATGGTTTCGAACGGTCCACCGAAAGGCATCGCATCGCGCAGCGCTGCGAGCGCTGGCGGGGCCCAAACTTTGTCCGATTCGGCATCGAGCTTGGGCGGCAAGGCAAGGGGCAGTTGCAGCCAGCCGTCGGCAATCGGCAGGAAGGCGTGCGTCTCGCTGGCCGTCGGCGGCTGGACGCCTCGGCGGGTGTAGCGTTCGACGAGTTCGCGGGCGAGCGGATCGGGGTCGAAGAACCAGGAGACAGGTGCGGCGTCGTCATTCCGCAGAGTCACACGACGGGTCGCGTCGCTCGCCCAATCCAGCACGACATGCGGGCCGGCGACCTTATCGGGGGCCGCCTTGCGGTCCGCGGGGTCGCGGCGATCCGCTTCGAGCGTCGCGATGACATCCGTGCCTGCCGCAAGGACCTGCAGCCGGTCGGCGGCGATGCGGACGACGGTCGGCAGTTCGCCCCCCCGCAGCGGTGCGCCGGTGAGCGACACGTCCAGCGCCTGGGCGTCGACCCACAGCCGCCAGCGCTCCGCAGACTCCTGACTTGGCAGCGACAGGGAGCCGTCGTCATTGCTGTGCAGCGGCCAGCGGATGGCAGGGACCTGGGCCTGCGTGTCGATGTCCACAAAGATAGGCTTGTCCTGGTTAGGCACAAAGCCTTGGCGAACCTGTTTCAGGGCATCGCGGATCTGATGGCCTTGGCCATCGGGCTTCGAGGGGTCCTCGCGCACCAGTTGAAGCGTCCAGAGTGTTCGTTCGGGCGACACCGGGTCAATCTGGTGCACGAGCCGCAGCACCACGGGCAGTCGAGGGGGCGTTGCCTGTAGGTCGAAGGCCAGCATCGGGTTGGCCATCGTGGCACGCAGCTCGATGCCGTCGGGCGTCAGGTCGAGCGCGACGAAGTCTTCCTTCCGCACGCTGTTTGCTTCGGGCAGCAGCGAGATTAGCGGCAGTTCGACATGCGGCAGAGTTAACACGTCGGTGCCGGCAGCAGCGGGCTTGGCCACAAAGGCGGCGACCGTGTTGGCGTCCACATTGGCAAAGCGAAGGAAGCCCAGGGGACGGATCTTGCTGCCTCCTGTGACGTTGACGAGCACCCGCAGCCGATGCTCGGCCAGCGTGAGGCGGGGCACTTCGAGGTCGCGGCTGTGCTGAGGTGTCGGCCAGGGATCGACCGGCGTGACCGCGACCGTGAAGAAGCCAAGCGTCTGCTTGCCGGAGTCGGGGTCGGGCTCGGGAACGGGGGCGCGCAGCCGGTAGGGCGTGCCGGCAGGAAACGACAAGGTGGAAGTGACCAGGCCGTTCTTGTCCTTGTACTGGCGCGCCTGCAGGTGGCCGGTGAGCAGGCGGGGCGGATGCAGCTTCACGGTGGCGTTGACCTTCGTGCCGCCGCCCTCTTTCTCATTGAGCTCAACGTGGACATACTGGGTCGCCAGGTCATGCAACAGCACCCGCAGGCCAAAGGTTGAACCGACCAGCGATTTGTCCTTGCGGTTCGCGCCCTGGAAGGCTGTTGCCACGGCCGCCGTCCATGCGAACTTGTCAGGCTCGGCCGTCTGGCCGGCCAGCGGGGGGCCGACCAGGGCAATCTGGCGCAGTTCAGTCGAAGTGCTCATGGATGGCCCCTTTCGATATGGTCTTCCTGTGGCTTGGCCAGGCCGTGGAAGGCCTGGATCAGCAGCCGCTTGCCAGGGCCGAACAGCATCTCTACGGTCATATCGTCCAACTGGGCGGGCAGCTGGCCCGGGGTGCTCGCCGTTTCGGTTGTCAGCGCCGGCAGGCGCAGGATCACGGCGCTGATCGAAGGCGCGATGGGGGTACCGCCGGCGAGCGGCGTCAGCACAGGGCTGATGGCTGGCAGGCCGAAGCCGCGCAGCTGGAGTTGGATCGACCGCGCCGGATCGAACCACAGCAGCAACAAACCTTCAAGCGTCTCGGCCGTGTGCGCTTCACCTTCAAGGGCCTCGAAGGCCGCTTCGATGGCCGCCTTCTCACGCCCCGGAGCCGGCGGCAAGGTGAGCGACGCGACGTAGTCGAAGGGGCCTGCGGGTATCACGGTCCAGTCCGTGGCCATGAGGCCGCCGGGGGCCGCACGGCGCAGGGGCGCCAGTCCGTTCCAGGGCGTGTCATCGGTGTGGCGGCGCGAGGCGATGCCATGCGCCAACCAGGCGGCCGCATAGGCAAGCAGGGCCTGCTCGACCGCGGCCTGCAGAGTTGGGGAAGGCTGCAGGGCCGTGGCTATCTGCGTCCGGAAAGCGGCTCGCCCGGCGTCGCGGCCGGGTTGCGGCGGCCATGCCCACTCGGGAGCCTGTGCGTTGACCTCGGGCGCCTGGATCGGCAAGCCGAGCAGCCAGGGCAAGGCGGGCGTGGCGGCGAGCGCCGTCTTACCATCCCCACTGCGCGGCCCGGGCCAGTGCGCTACCCGGTCGACGGCGAATCGGGCCACTTCGGTGGCGATGGCCGCGGCCGCGTCCTTCACGCGCTGCGGTCCTGGCCCGTTCGCATAGGTCTGCAGGGTCTGGAGGTACTGCCCGATTCTGGCCTTGAAGGCCGTCCAGAGCGGGTGGGGCGGCCCGGGTAGGTTGATGGGTAAAGTTTGGTCCTGCGCGGCGGGTGGCGTGATCACCAGACTCAGCGTGCCCTGCGACGGGCTTGGGGCAATGCGGCCCCAGTCCACCATGCGATCCGGTGGCAGCTGCAGGCCCTGCGGGGCAGGCACGGTGATCTGAGCGGAGAGAGCGAAGACGGGCTGTGCCTGCGGTGGCGGCGGCGCCTGGGCATCCCCTGGTCGCAAGCTCAGATCGACGCTCAGTTCGTAGTGCGTCGGCGTGCCTGCCGCGGGCAGCCGCTGCAGGCGGGCGATGCGCGGCTGTTCGAAGCGCGGGCCGATGGCCTGGGCCAGATAGAGCCCACTTGCATCGCCGCTGGGCCGCGGCCCTGCGCGTCGGACCCGACCCGCATCGGCGATGGCGGAGAACTCGGCCTCGCCGACGCGGATGCGATCATCGTTCGCCGTGATCGAGAGGCGGTAGCTCACGGCCGGGTCGGGCAGGCCGTAGACCTCGGGTGCTGCCTCGTCGCCGAGCCAGAACTTCCGCACGTCCTCGAAGAGACCGTCCACGAAGCGCACCAGCGGCCAGCGGATGCGCACGGCGCGTTGCTGGTCATCTCCCGTGAGTTGCCACGAGGGCACTGGCACCTTGCGGTCCTGCCAGGGCCCCGCGTCGCCTTCCAAGCCCTCCTGCCAGGGCAGGGCGAGCCGGTAGCCCATCTCGCCGACGGTGGCGGCGGAGGTGGGCGAGACCACGACGCCTGCAGCGGCGTGGGCCGTCGCGTGCAGGCGGAAGCCGTAGGGCAAGTCCGCCAGCGTCAGTACGTAGGCGCCCAGCCAGAGGTCCGGATGTGCTTCGTACCAGCGCCGTGGCTGCTCCGTGTGCAGTGTGTATACGGGGACGGCGCCCTTCTTCGGGGGAGTCAGCAGCGTCAGCGCCTTGGGCGGCTTCAGGCGCGCGTAGTCCAGGCTGGCGTTCTTGAAGGGGCCGAAGGGTTCCAGCAGACGGATGGCGGGGCTGCCTGCCGGGTAGCAGCTTTTTTGCACGGCGCTCGCCCACTTGGGGGAGGAGAACTCACGCCAGAACCCGACCGCGACGTGGCGCATCGCGATGCCTGCGTCCACGGGAATGTTGGCATCGGCCAGCGCCTCCTCCGGATGGCGCGAGACGATGATCTCCACGGTCCTGCCGGGGCGGGTGACACCGTCGCCCGACTCGTCCAGACGCCGTGCGGCGACGATCACCGGCGCGGCCAGGGGTTCGGTCCGCTCAATGGACACGTCGGCAAAGTGGCTGCGCAGCGGGTCCGCGAGCGGCAGGGCGCCCTGGTCGAGGCCGGGGGGCGGCAGTGCCGGCGCCAGGGTCCGATTGGCTTTCGCCTCAGCCGCCATCTCGTGGATCTGTACGGCCCGCGCCAGGCTCTCGTAACGTCCAAAGGGACGGACCGCGTACTTGCGGAGCTTGCCGAAACGGTCCTTCTCGAACAGCGTCACCGCCAGCTGACCGTCGCTGCTCGGCGCGAGGCGCCAGGGCTGGGGTCGGGTCAGCATCGCAAACGCCACCCCCACCCGTTCTGTCGGTGTCGCTGTCTTGAGGGGCCGGGCCGCTCCGCGTTCCAGGAAGCGGCGGGTCCACGGCCCTAGCTTGGCGGCCAGTTGCAGCCGTGCGGTGGCTTCCTGGGGCAGATCGCCCAGGGCCTTCTTGCCAGTCATCCGGCCCAATATGCCCGTCAGCGTGTTGAGCGTGTTGCGGAACGGCGTCTCGCTGAGGACGGCCTCCGTCGTGTTGTCACTGCCATCCCCGAACAGCAGTGCCGCCAGCCAGAAATCGGGCAGGTCAGTAAAACGTCCCCACGGGCCGGGGTCGTCTGTGGGTTCGGTGGGTTCGGTGGGTTCAACGGACGCCGCCAGGAGCTCGGGGCTTGGACTGTCGGCACCGATTTTTTCGATCTGCACGAGCGTGTTTAGATCGCCGTCAAGTTTGATCTTTGGATCGAAGCTGACGATGCGAAGGTAGGCCAGCACTTTCTCGTCCGCCTGCGGTTCCAGCCGCAGGGCGCCGGCAATCGTGTCGGCGCTGCCTTCAGGGAAACGCTGCCCGTCGCGGCCTTTCATCAGCAGCACCCGGTGGGTGGGTTGGCCCGCGCTGCGTACCCGGGGCTCGATCTCCAGCAGTACCCGCGGCTGCGTGGCGAGAAGCAGCAGCGCGGCCGCTGGCAGTTTGCCGTCGTGGTCCCGTTGGCGGTGCAGCGTGGCATAGATCACCTGCGGGCGATGGCGTTTATCGTGCTCCGGCTCGTAGTTCACGACGTAGGGCAGCGGTGTGGGCCGGAGCTCGATCTGCACCAGCGCCAGCGCGTGCTGGTTGACCAGACGGTAGGCGGTATCGGCAGCAACGCCTGCAGTCCCGTGGAACGAGGCAGTGTCCGCCAGGCCGTCGTTAGTGAACATCACGTCCACGAAGGGCGCGCCGAGGGCCTGGGGTGCGTCTGCATAGCGGGGCAGCACCCGCTGTAAAGCGTCGTTCAGCAGGACCAGGGCGTCTGTGGCGGTGAGGAACTCACCGGCCTCGACGTCGTACAGGCGCAGGCCCGCCGCCAAACCCAGCGTACGCAGAACGCCCCAGCCCGAAGGATCGCGCTCGGCCACTGTGTCATCCAAAAACATGCCGAGCTCGGTTGCGTTCACCGCTGGCGCTGTGTCCAGCACCGGCTCGTAGCGGCGGTAGTTGGGCGTGGACCATGCGTACTGCACGAGATCGAGCACGTCCGCCAGGATCGGGTGCAGGCTGGGCGCGAGGGCCAGGTTCACCACGACCTGGCAGAGTTCGAGGGGCGTGGCGTCAATGGCCGTCAAGACCAGCTTCAGTCCTGAGAAGGTGTTCGGCTGCTTGTCAGCGTCTGCATCAAGCTCGGAAAGAGTGCCGTCCAGTACGAGCGAGAGCAGCAACTGACGAGCCTCTTCCACGCTGAAACTGCCGGGCTTCAGCGGCTTGAACACGCCATCCGGCTGCGCGACCTTGGTACCGTCCACCATGCGGGCGAAGCCGGCCGAAACCGGCGTATCGGCCGCCCAGGCCACGCGCAGGCTCGAGGGACGACCGCGTGCGAACAGGGCGGCGATGTCCGTGTTGTCCGGCAGCGTAAGTACCGAGCGGCGCAAGACCCGCTTCGGCCAGAGCAGGCAGGTCTCGGCCGGAGAGAACCAGTTGGCGCGGCGCATGCCGGACGGCGCTTTCAGCAGCCGTCGGGTCTCGCTGGGGTAGAGCACCTCGACCCGGCCGAAGTCACCGGTCTCGGAAGGGTCCAGGCCTCGTTGGGCCGTGGGCAGGCGCTGGACGCGGCCCAACGGGCGGATGAAGCGCTCCGGCCAGCCCGGTCGCTCATGGGCGTCCTTCGGGATGGCGGTGGCATCGAGCGCAAAGAGGTCGTAGCCGCCGATCAGCGAATGCCGGCCCGCCATGTCGGCGTCAGCGGGAACCTCTTTCTCGCCGACCAGGCCTAGGTCTTGCGGGCGGGCTTCCCAGGCCAGGCGGACCGCCGTGCGCCGCTCGCCGTCGCGCCACAGAACCACCGTTCGCGGCTGCGCGCCGGCGGCATCCTGGGCGTCTTTGACGAAGGCATCGAAGCTCGCGTCAGCGCTGGGGTGATACAGATGCAGCCGCCCGCTCGACGGCGTGATCCTGGCCGAGCTGAGCGCCTGGAATTGCACATCCAAGGGGTGCTCGAAGCGCTCGATGGTGACGTCGACAGCGGGCTCTTTTTTCGGCCGGCCGATCTGCAGCTGCAGCTGTATCGGAATCCATTCGGGGTGCAGCTCCGTATCTTTGCCGTTAGGGAGCGGGCGGATGTACAGGCGGGCCGCCCGCACGCGTTCGGTGGACTCGATGTCCAGCGCCTCGAGCAGGTCCTCCCAGTCGGTCTTTTTGATCGAATAAGTATCTGTTTTGGGACTTCCCTCGAGAGTCGGGCCCGGTGTCGTGCGGGTCGTCAGTCGACGGGGCACTCTTGTGACCTGGATGCTGAGCGCTTCGCCTGGCGCCGGACTCAGGACGATGTCCTTGTCGCCGGCACCCGGATCACGTTCCGAGCGTGCAGGGACCGGGGGCTCGTTGCGAGCCTGCGAGAGCGCGTCGGCGCCGAAGACGCCCACGGCCACGGTGCGCTCGCCGCGAATCCGCAACTGCATCGCACCGACGGGGCTCAATTTGGGAGCCTCGTCATCGTCAGACACGGGCAAGGCCTCTTCCTCGAGGGTCAGGGCCAGGAACTTTGATGGCTCGGGCACGAAAGGCGAGCCGAGCTTCGGCACCGTGTCGTAGTGGAAGCGTGCAATCGCCTTGAGCACGCTTTTCTGGGGCACCTTGGCCTTGGCGATATCGATGGTGATGGGCGGCGGCGGCACGCCGAAGGTCCCCACGCCGTCGACCGGCAACACCGTGTAGACGATCCGCGTGTCTTTCGTGAGCAGCGAGTTCTCCGCCAGGCGCCGGTCGTCCGCCGTGACCGGCGTCAGCAACTGGGCGCGCAGGTTTGCGGGTACTTCCTGCAGGTCGTCGGCGAACTGCAGATGGGAGCGATGCCGGCGCTTGCGCAGTTGGGGCTGCTGCTGCGCGTCGAGCACGAGCTTGCCGTCTTGAGACCTCAGCAGGCATAGCTCGATCAGATCCGCCTTCTTGGCCTCGAAGATCCGCGGCGCAGGAGCGACGCCGCTGGCCAGTGCCTCGATTCGTCGCTCGATGCGGTAGTGCTTGAGGTGGAACTCCGGGTCTGCATAGAGCGTCGTCGAGCTGCGGAAGCGCCATTCCAGATCCCAGAACAGCAGGACGCCGGTGGCCCTGCGCTCGCCCTTCAGGTCCTTCAGCACCGGCGAGCCCTCGTGGAACATCCGCTCGGGCGGGTTGAACAGGGCCACGCGGCTGGCCGGGGCGTATTCGGCCGTTGCGCCCACCACCGGCAGCCGCGTCCGCACCATCAACTTCGTGGACTTGATCGGTGCGCCCGTATCCGATTCGGGGCGCTCGAACAGTTCCTTGACCCTGCCCTGGGTCAGCACAAAGCTCAGGCCAAGGGCGCGGGGATCGAGCTCGAGTGCCTCGGTGCCGGCGAGCACCAGCTGCCCATTGCCATCGAAGGAGATCAGCGATGCCAGGCGCTGCGCGGATTCGGCCAGCGTCGCGATGATGCAGGACCGGGCTTCCTCGATCTGCAGGACCCGCTTCCATTTCGTGCCGCACTGCGCCCGGGAGCGTGCGGCGGACTTCAGCACCAGGCTGGCCGCCTCCGGGTCCTCCGGCAGGAAGAAGACGTCCTCGTCCCAGGGAATGTTGTCGATGTCTGTCCAGGCCAGGATCTTCTCGGCCGCCGTGTCCGACGCGGAAATGGTCTGGCCCGTCAGGAAGCAACCGTCATCGAAGGCCTCCTGGAGCGAGGGCGGATGCTCGCGTGCGTCTTTGCCGCTGCCCAGCCGGCCGAGGTGCGTGCCCCAGTTGGTCCGGATCTGCAGCGCACCCGAGTCGTCCGCCACTGGCGGGACGAGAGACAGGATCTCACCCGCCATGAGGCCGGTGACGCGGTATTCGGCATGCGTGCTGCCGGCCAGCGTCGCCGCATAGAAATGCGTGGCAGTCAGCATGTCGGCCATGTCTTCGGACGGGCTAGCGTCCCGCGGGATCAGTTGGACGAGATAGCGCGGCGTGTCGCCGCTGGCCGGCACCGGGAAGAGCAGCGCCCAGTAGTGGACGGTGGCGATGGGGCGGCCGGGCAGCTCGGTTTTGTCCTCGGCAGGCGGTGCAGTGACCGCGACGCGATCGGCCTCGTCCTGCACCCGCTGGTCCGATCGATTCGCATTGTCGGCACGCGAAGGCTCGGGCAGCGGTGTTGGGCGCGTGACCGGCACGCCGACTTCGGGGTTGGGGTAGCTGCTACCCAGGCCAAGGTTCAAAAAGCGCTCGACGCGTGCGCGGGCGTTGTTGAGCAGGGCGGCGTCGCCCAGGGTAAAGCCGATGCCCAGCGTCAGCGACCGCCCGAAGGCGCTGACGGTCACGGAGGCCTCGACACGCCCGGCAATCCCCGCCGGCGCGAACAGCAGTTCGATGCCCACATGAATCGTGAGTGAGCGCGAGAAGCCGATGGACAGGCTGAACCACTTGGACCTCAGCCACATCTGCACTGAGAACTCCAGCGTCACGTCGAGCGCGATGACGCCATAGAACATCGACTGCGCGACGTCCGACGAGAGGTAAGCGATCAGCTTGGCCCCGAGGGCGAACGCGGCGTGGGCCGTGATGGCGGCGCCAAAATCGCCGCGTGTGTCGTAGGCGAACTTGGCAAAGCCGCGCGCGCGGAAGGCGAGCCCGTAGAGCACGGCCGCATCCTCGAAGCGCAGCACGCAGCCGCCTTCGACAACGAGGTGGAAATTGCCGGATGGGTCGCCCAGCGAGAAGCCCAGCTCATACGGCCAGCCGTATTCCATGTGGAAGAGCCCGGGCCGGATGTACAGCGTCGAGGACCAGCGGACTGCCTTCATGGCGAGCTTCAGCGCCTCAGGCAGCTCCGGATGCTTGCCGATCTCGGCGCCCGGGTTGTAGACAGCGCGGGCGAGAAACTCGCGCCGCGGTGCGGACAGGTACATATAGCCGGTCAGCGTCGGGTTGTCGCGCCAGGGGGCCTTGTCAACACGCGCCTTGCGCCAGTCCGCATAGTTGTAGGCGATCCAGGCGCGCACGTTCATCAGGAAGGTCAGGTCCGTGCGCAAGGCCGCGACGATGTCGAACAGCACTAGGTTGGGTAGTTCCTTCTCGTCCTCTTCGTTGTATGCGTTCGCAGATGACGCCGACGTGATCGAGAACAGGCCGCGCAGGGCGAGCGTCAGGCCCGCGTTGTCGAAGGTCGGGAGCCACGCCCGCACATCATCGAGACTGCCCTGGTACTTCGACACCTCGTCGAGCAGCTGCACCAGCTCGCGCGGCGTCTCGGCCTTGTCCGCCGCGGCAATGCCGGCCAGCGTGTAGCGATAGCCGAAGCCGAATCCCACCTCGCGCAGAAAGAAGGTCCCGATCGGGGTCGGGATCTTCTCCGACATGTCGTTGCGCTGCAGGTAGAGGAAGAAGGCCTGGCGGCGTTCTGCCACGCCGGCCTTCTCGAGCTCCAGAAAGCCCATCGACGCGGACATCGAGGCCCAGCCCTGGATGTTCAGCGAGCCCGAGGCCAGGAAGCCCTTGGCCTTCACGCCCTCGCCCAGCACCTTGCTCGGCAGGCCCGAGGTGACCAGTGTCGGCAATTCGCCGTCGACGGCGATGGCCGTGCCGGTGGCCTCCGCCATCGAGCCCAGGGCCAGGCCGACACCCAGGCCGTCGAAGCGGATGCGTGGCAAGGCCTGACCCTGCGCCGGCGGCGCGATCCACAGCTTGTGGAAGTCGAAGCGCGGCGACACCACATCGCCGAAGTCGGTGAACTTGACCTGGCCCGAGATCGACAGCGCGGGCGAACCGCCGAAGGCCTCCGACGAGGGATGGAAGCCGACGCCGCGCAGCTCGAAGGAGAAGAGGTCGAAGAAGCTGGAGCGCTTAGGCGGATCGACAGTGACCTGGAACTCGATGTGCTTGAGCAACACGCGGGGATCGGTGGCCAGCGGCGCCTCGTTGAGCACGATCTTCAGCGAGGACAGATTCTTCAGCAGGCCATTGGCAAAGGCGTTGCTGCTGGGCCGGAACTCGGCCGCGCCGGTGAGCGTGAAATAGAAGTGGTAGTCCTGCTGCTGCTGGACGTACTTGAGCCCGAGCTTGCTGAGCGTGATGGAGAACTGGGTGTTCTCGCATCGCAGGGGATCGGCAGATTTGTCCAGCACGGCGGTGGCCGCCTGCAGGGCGAGGCCGCCGTTCTGCTGGGTGAAGTTCAGCGCGATGGAAGCCTGGGCCTCGCCCACCAGGGCGGGCGGCAGGTTCCCGTAGCCCGCGATGGTGAAGGCCTGGATTTGGCTGCGCCGCACGGAGAGCGCACCGTCGGTGAAGCGGAAGGGCATGTCCACGCCGGACAGGGTGACCGGCTCGGCCTCCTTAACCGCGGCGTCGAGCTCGATGCCGTCGCGTGAGACGATGAAGCGGTCGACCGAAAAGCCCAGCCCCTTGCCGCTGCTCGACAACTGGTCATAGTGCAGGTCGATGCGGCGGTTGTCTTTCAGCCCCAGGCGCATGTCACCGTCGCGCAGGTCCAGGAACAGCGAGGCAGTGTCAAGGTCAGGGGCCTTGTCTGTCGCCTTGTCGCGGAACTCCCCCTTGAGTTTCAGGAGCTCGAAGGCGTTGTCCTTGAGGGCGATGTCGAATAGCCCGCCTTTGAGCTCCACTGACAGCGTCTCGAGGTTCACACCGAGATTCACCTTCGTGTCGACATGCGTGTCCGAGATGTGAATCTGGATGTCGAGGGGGATGGTGAGGAGGGGCAGGGCGAGTGTGGCCGCCCCGGTTTCCTTGACCTCGATGTACTGGCTGAGCTGGTTCGCCAAGCCTTGGCCGCTGCCGCTGTCTGCAGTTGGGCTGGCGCTGCGGAAGAGCGACAGGATGCGTTCCCTTTGAAAGTCCGGCTTGATGTCGAAGTCATCGCCCGCGATGGATTCCAGTCGGGACAACTTGGCCGAAAGGAGCAGGTGCCCTTTCGCGACGACCAGTTCCCCCTGCTCGTTGAAGATGTTGTCTTGCGAGGCTTCGGTGACGAGCTTTTTCAGGAAGAAGGCCCTGCCGTTCTCGATGCCCGCGAGAGCGATGGCGATGGATGTCTTGCTGGGCGTCACCGTCAGGCTCAGCAGGGGTTGGTCCTCCGCCTGCTGGGTCTTGGAGCCTGAAACTGGCTCCGTGGTCCCCGTGACCTGGTTGTCCAGCCACAGGTCGGTCGAGAGCTTCACCGATTTGCCTGTCGCCGTGACCTGCAGCACGATCGCCGTCCAGCCCTGGTCGAAGTCGCAGACCAGCGCGGGGCTGAAGCTGTACGGCACGTCCAGCTTGAAGCCCAGCAGCGTGCGGGTGAAGGCCTCGGTGCTCACGCCAGGATCGGCAGGAGTGATGACGAGCTGGGCGATGCGCCAGCGATCGGTGTCGATGCGGACCTCCACGACCACCGCCTTGGCAATGGCCTGGCTGCCTTTTCGCAGCGCGTCGGCAAGCTCGGCGATCAGCTCGCCGAGCATCTTGAGCACGGCTTCCGCCAAGCCTGCGAGGGCCTGCGTAGCAGCAATGCCTTCCTCAGCCAGCCAGACGGCCGCGGCGGCGGCCAGTGCGGCGATCCGCTTGATCACGGCCACCAGGGCGTCCAGGCTGGGCAGGCCCGGCGCGGCCGGTGCTTGCAGATCTGGGATCTCGATTTTCTGAATCAAGCTCAGCAGGCGCCGGGCACCGTCCTCGAGGCTGCGCGCCGCCAGCAATGCGAGCTTGATCGGATAGGGCTCGACGACGTCGAGCCGCTTGAGCACGGGATACAGCGCGCCGTCGCGGTAGCTCAGCTCGATGCCGACCGCAAGACACAGCAGCAACGAGGGATCCTTGTGGGACTGGATGAGCAGGCGGTCGATGGTCAGTGTGAGCTTCAGCTCGATGGGGCCGACGGTGGTGGGTGCAGAAACCGCGACCTCGACGTCGACCGACCCGAGCGTCAGCTTGAGGGGGGCAAAGCTGTCCGAAAGAACGATGGAGTCGAAGTGCTTCGTGTGGGGCGTGGCGACGATGTGGGTCGCCGCGACGGTGACCCCCCCACCGTCCACCGTGAGCGTCACGTCCTGGGCCTTGAGGATGTTCGTGTTCTCAAGCGAGACCGTCACCTGCGTCTGGCTCGTCGTGAGCTTGAGATCGCCGTTCGTGATCGAGAAGTCCGCCTGCGGCGGGGGATCGAAGGTCGTCTTGATGTCCAGCGATTCCTGCAACGGGATGCGAAATAGCTGTAGGTCCAGAATCGGCAAATTCAGGCCTTGCAGCGACCAGGTCGGCAAGGCCAGGGATGGAAAGCGCCAGCCGAGATGGGGCAGCAGCGGCACGCTCAGCTGTGGCAGCAGTTGCAGGGCGCCTTCACGCGTCAGCGTGATTTCCAGGCGCAGCACCGTGTCGACAGCGACGGCCGACAGCGGCGATCTGAAGCCCCCCTTAAACTCGGCCGCAGCTTCGGCGCGGAAGATCGGCAGCGCTGCCTCGGCGGCGTTGGCGGGCAGCAGGCCCACCGGGTTGATCTGGATCTGGAAGCTTGTGGTGGTGGCGGCGGCGATGCCGGTGAAGCCGAAAAAATCGGCGGTGACACCGTTCACCGAATCGCCGTCTGCCTTGATTGCGCATTTGCGCAGTTTCTCGCGCAATTCGTCCAGTGCTTGCGCCGCTCGGCGCCGCTCTTCGTTTTTGACCTGCTCGACCGCATCTTCCCAGGTCTTGAGTCGCAGGTCCGCGCCTCCGGCGTCGGCGAGGACCAGACCAGGGATCTTGAAGGCTTTGTCAAACACGAGCCGGCCAGCGACGCCTGCGGCGTCGACGTGAAGCGCTCTTGCGGTGTAGGTGACCGAATCACTCGTCCCGCTTGGCTCTGCTTCGAACCACAGCTTGACATTGCCGCTGTCATTGCCCGGCAGGAAAATATTGATCACAGCTACTGACCTCCCCCTACAGCACGCTTGCACCCTCACAAGTGCCGCGGACCGCCTTTGACAGTCTTGGAGCGGGCCGACTGCGAATCGACCTCCAATCGCTCTATTTTCAGTGAATCGCGTTGACGGTATAGAAACTGACGTAGAAAGTCGATCTGAATTCGCAGTGCCCGCTGCGGACCGCCTGGCCGCCGTTCGATTTCGGCCACTGAGAGTTCCAGGCCGAAAAAGTCAACGGGTGCGCCAAGCGGCTTTCTGGCATCCCGTCTCATCAAAGTCCCTGCGCGGAGGCCCTGCTGCCCGTCCCCAACTCTGAGGACGTAGACCTTTTTGGCGTCGATGGCTTGTCGCAGCCTGCGGCAAACTGAAGAGCGGCCCTCAAGGGTCGGAAGAGATTCCGGACGCTCTTGGTGCGCCTCCGAAAGACACGAGAGTGCAAGTGCCCGCGGCTCGAACTACAGCGTTGGGTAACCGAAGCGACCTGGAGCCCCTACGGCGGTCGCGTTCGAAGTTGCTTTGCTGCTGCACGTGTCAGAGTGGGGCGGCGCTGAATTCAAGGAGTCCCAAGGCGAGAACCGTGTCGGCGCTGCTTTCGAAGAGTTTGTCTCCGCGGTGGCCCCAGTCTCGACTTCGTACCGTGCACATGAGATGTGGCGGCAACTGAGGCGCTATGAAGCATTTGCAAAGTTCATAGGAAAGCCG
Organism: uncultured Prosthecobacter sp.; assembly: GCA_964588755.1. Taxonomy (GTDB): domain Bacteria; phylum Verrucomicrobiota; class Verrucomicrobiia; order Verrucomicrobiales; family Verrucomicrobiaceae; genus Prosthecobacter. Next base: position 22,439 of record CAZPSQ010000070.1, read on the forward strand.
GGATTTCCGACGGTCAATACCGTAGCCCGAACGTATCGCAAGAAGCTTGAGTCACTCTCGGTGCGGATGTATTGGGGACCACGCCCGTAACGCTGCCGCGCCTTCAAGGGGGCGACATGCCTAACCGAAACGAGCGAGACGGTTCATCGGACAGCGGCCATCGTGCTACGGTAGGGGCACCCCACACAGGCAAGCTTTGCTCGCCGAGTCCGACTCTGCAATGCGTAGCCGGTAGTCCAGTGGAGTTTCCTGACGCTCAACAGCTGTAAGGCGTGGCTCCGACGCCGGATTGCTTGCGGGAGTGGCCGACCGGCAGCTTCGGGGCGGCGAGATCGGGCCAGCCAATGCCTCTTCAGGGTCGGATCCGGGGGTAGCGAAAAGACTGAAGCAGCCGTTCAGGGAAAATACTTCCCGCACGTCCGGTAAAAGGTGCATACCGGCCGTCCGCGCAATGTGCCGCCAACGACCGCTTCGGCCGA
>CAZPSQ010000071.1:0-22879 GCA_964588755.1 uncultured Prosthecobacter sp.
TCCATCGGCGCGCCGACGGTCGATCCCGAGACCAAGCGCATTTACCTTGTCAGCAACGCGGGCCGTTTCCTGTGCTATGAGCTGGACGGCACCAAGGTCTTCGAAATTCCTTTGATGGAGGACTTTGGCCGCATGACCTTCCCCAACGCCCGCGTGGGCAGCCCGGTCATCGAGGGGGACATCGTCATCACGCATTTCATCTTCTCCAACTGGGGGGCGGACGGCCCTGCGGCGGACCGCGCGTATGGTTTTGACAAGAAGACCGGCGAGCTGGTCTGGTGGTCCCTGCCCGGCGTGAGCCCGCCTGTGGACAGCGCCTTCTCCACCCCCGTGCTGGAGACCCGCGACGGCAAGCGCGTGGCCTACTACACCACTGGCTGCGGCCACATTGTGTGCCTGAACACCCGCAACGGAAAGCCTTACTGGAAGATGCCAATCTGCAAGAACGGTGTGAACGCCTCCGTGGTGCTGCACAAGGAAAACATCATCGCCATCCACGGTGATGAGAACATCGACTCGACGGAAAAGGGCCGCATGGTGTGCATCAAGCGCCCGGCCAAGCTCACCGCGCCTGTGCCGCCCGCCACGGAGTCCGCCACCCTGGAACCGAGCGTCGAAGTGTGGCGCTTCCCCATCGGCGCCACCAGCAGCTCCCCTGTGGTGGTGGGGGATGTGATCTACCAGCTCACCGACGGCGGGGAGCTCTACGCCATCGACGCCAACACCGGCACGGAGAAGTGGAAGAAGAAGCTCAGCAATGCGAACCTGCACTCCACCGCCCTGTATGTGGACGGCCTGCTGTACTGCCCCATGATGGAGGGCAAGCTGGTGGTGGTGAAGCCGGGCGACAAGGACGCGGAGATCGTGCAGGAGATCAAGCTCAAGGGCAACTGCCTGGGCGCGCCGTCCGTGTGCGACGGCATGTTGTACGTGACGACCACGGAACAGTTTCACGCCTTCAAGATCCCGAACGAGGGCATCAAGACCGATGCCGCCCCAGGGGTGGACATTCCGAAGGCTGGCAAGGCCGTGGCCCTGCAAATCATCCCGGCGGAAGTCGTGGTGATGACCGGTGAGAAGCAGTCCTTCCGCATCCGCAGCGTGGATGCCAACGGCATGGTGGTCAGCGATGACGTGAAAGGCGTGAAGTGGGAGACCTTCATCCCGCCGACGGCCAGGGTGAAGGCCAGCATGGACGCCACCTTCAACGAGGCCGGGGAGCTTGTGGTGGCCCCGGACGCCAAGTCCAGCGCCGGCGCCTTCAAGGCCACCGCGCCGGACGGCACCTTTGGCACCATCCGCGGTCGTGCGCTGCGCAACCTGCCGCTGATCGAGGACTTTGAACAATACACGCTGGACCAGGACCAGCCGACGGAAAACGTGAAGTTCTCCTACCCGCCGCTGCCGTGGATCGGCGCCCGCTTCAAGTTCGACGTGCGGGAGCTCGACGGGAACAAGGTGTTTGCCAAGACCTTTGACCGCCTGCTGTTCCAGCGCGCCACCGTCTTTGTGGGGCCTTCCCACCTGTCCAACTACACCATCCAGGCGGATGTGCTGACCGACGGCAGCGCCCGTTCGAAGTCCGACATCGGCTTCATCAACCAGCGCTACCTCATCTGCCTGCGTGGCAATGCGGGCAAGCTGGAGGTCAGCTCCAACCCGGAGCGATTGAAGCAGGAAGTGCCCTTCAAGGTGGTGGCCAACAAGTGGTACACCCTCAAGACCCGGGTGGACGTGGCAGCGGACGGCAGCGGCGTGATCCGCGGCAAGGCCTGGGAGAAGGAGCAGCCAGAACCCGAGGCCTGGACCATCGAGGTGAAGGTGCCCCACGCGCAGACCAACGGCTCCCCCGGCATTTTTGGCTTCACCCCGATGAACCAGAAGCGCGTCTATCTGGACAACCTGAGCGTGACGCCGAACAAGTGACGCTGACGGAGCACCTGCCACAGAGAGACATCCACACCACCCCTTCCCCTTCGTCCCCATGACCTTCAAACCAACCCTCTTTCTTGCCGCGCTGCTGGCCGCCACAGCCACGCTGCAAGCCGCTGACTACACCCAGTGGGGCGGTGGCAACACCCGCAACATGGTGTCCGATGAAAAGGGCCTGCCAGTGGACATTGCCCCCGGCAAAAAATACGGACCCAAGGCCGCGCCGAAGGAGGCAGGGCGGCTCCGCCCGAACGCCGAGCAGGCCAACAAGGCCCCAGGGGCGGAGGACATTGACATGAGCACCACCAAGAACTGCCTGTGGGTGGCCAAGCTGGGCTCCCAGACCTACGGCACGCCGATGATTGCCAACGGACAGGTGTATGTGGGCACCAACAACGAGTCCCCGCGCGATGAGAAGAGCATCGGCGACCGTGGCATCATGATGGTGTTTGACGAATACACCGGGGAGTTCAAGTGGCAGCTCGTCAGTCCGAAGATGGGCTCCGGCAAGGTGAACGACTGGGAGTACCTGGGCATCTGCGCCAGCCCCACCATCGTGGGGGACAAGGGCTACGTGCCGGGCAACCGCTGCCAGATCATCTGCTTTGATGTGAAGGGCATGGCTGATGGCAACCAAGGCATGCAGGACGAAGGCGCCTTCATGGCCCCGCTGGACAAGGACGGCAAACCCACCCCGCCCCTGACCCCCGGCAAAACCGACGCCGACATCCTCTGGGTGTATGACATGTACAAGGAGCTGGGCGTGTTCCAGCACAACGCCACCGCGGGCTATCCCCTGATTGTGGATGGCAAGCTGTTTGCCCCCACCTGCAACGGTGTGGACTGGACACACACAAACATCCCCGCGCCGAACTCCCCCAGCTTCATCATGCTGGACGCCGAGGAGGGCACCCTGCTGGGTGAGCAGGACCACGTGTCCTCCGAGCGCGTGCTGCACTGCTCCTGGTCCTCCCCGAACTATCTGGAGGTCGGTGGCAAGAAGCAGATCATCTTCGCCGCAGGTGACGGCTGGGTCTATTCCATGGCTCCCGAAACCAAGAAGAACGACGAAGACCTGGACATCCTGGTGGAGCACTGGCGCTATGACGCGAACCCGCCTGAGTATCGCAAGAACGACGCGGGTGAACCGATCAAGTATGTGGAGTATGACGGTCCGAGCGAGATCATTGCCACGCCCGTTGTGGCAGACGGCCTGATCTATGTGAACATCGGCCAGGACCCTGAGCACGGCGAAGGCGTGGGCTGCCTGAGCTGCATCGACCCCAAAATGACGGGCGACATCACCGGCAAGGCCCTGTGGACCTTCAAAGACATTGAGCGCTCCATTTCCACGCCCGCCGTGAAGGACGGCCTTGTGTATGCCGCTGACTACACGGGCCGCCTGTTCTGCCTGGATGCGAAGACCGGCAAGCAGTACTGGAAATTTGACACCAAGGGCCACATCTGGGCCAGCCCCGTCGTCGCCGACGGCAAGGTGTGGATCGGCAACGAGGAAGGCGAGCTGTTTGTCCTGGCCGAGGGCAAGGAGATGAAGGAGATCGCCACCATCGAGTTCCCCTCCCCGCTGCTGAGCAGCGTGGTGGCCGCCAACGGCGCGCTGTATGTGACCACGCACACGCACCTTTACTGCTTCAAGGAAGGCGCGAAGCCTGTGGCGATGAAGTAAGCGGCGGAGCGGCAGAGATTTTCAACCAACTAAGCGGGCCTGGTGACGGGCCCGCTTTTTTTGCCTTGAAGCCGAAGCCCGGCTGAATTCATGGACTCACGGTTGCAGCGACATGATGAACTTGTCGTCCGCCACCAACCTGAGACCGCTTTGAGTGAGCTTGAGGAAAACAATCTCCACCTTGCTGTCAGCAAGATTTTCCCACCTGTTGGAGATGCTGAAGGAGTATTTCACCGGAGGGATGGGTGTCATGCAAATGAAAGACCCATCGTCCTGTGGGATGAATTCGTTGATGGACAGCGCCCCCTCGTAAGCCCACTTCCATGTGTACCGCCTGCCCGGGCAGGTGTCCACAAGACGAACGCCCCCCTTGAAATGCACATGGTTGGTCGAGGAGTCATACTTGACCTGCATCGCGCCGCCGGGATGCATGGTGTAGATGTTATTGAAGGGTGCGCGCCACGGCTCCAGTTTTTTCCAGACGTCCGCTCCACCGGTCACATTCAGCATCATGTCCCGGGCCGCGATGGCTTCCTCAGTTTCCAGGGGCGTGGGTGTGACAGCGACCGCTCCCCCCCGCCCCTTTGGAGTGGAAGAACCCAGCTCACAGCTTGAAGAAGCGACGGCGAGCAGGAGGGCGGCAAGAGCACGGAGCAGCGGGCGAGGAAGATCTGGGAGAAAGGCAGCCATGGTGACTTGGAACATGCGTGACGAGGTGTGGAAGAGAGGGCTGAGATTTGCGGTCTGGCGCAGGTCATCCGTCATCGAGAAACGGAGTCCAACTTTCTGCCCTCTTTCTGCCATTGGATTTCCTGACGCGTCCCCATGTAACTGGGCTGCTGAGGCTTGTGGGCGGGCGCTCCAGGGGCAGCTTTTTTGGGAGGGACTGTGGTTGATACCTCACGCTTTGGCTTGATGGTCGATTTCAGCCACATGGGAGCTTTGTATTCACCGCCTGAGGCCGGGCGGCTCGATGTCCCTGACGAACCTGGGGTGGTGGATGCCGCATAGCCGCCTGCCGCATGATCCCGCATGTTTGAAGTCCCCGAGACTTCCTGGTAAGAGGAGGATGCCGATGTGCCGCTGAGACTCTGGAGACCGGCGGACAGCCCCTGCAACGCGGCCAGTGTGTTTTGGCGGCCCTCCTCATCACGCTCCGCTTTGCGCATGGCCATCTCCACGCGCAGGCGCTCTGCCTCCTCTCTGCGCTCGATGGCGGACTGCTCGGCCGGGGTCAAATCCCGGGTCACCCAGCCGCCGTCCTGGTAAACTGATCTCATGATCCCATCCTGCCAGGAGCAAACAGGGGTTCGCTGGGGGTAGAGCCGGTACTCCGTGCCGTTTGCCTCGCCGTTACGATAGGGGCGGGAAGACCACGCCCGGCCATCCGATAGGTACTCAATGGTGTTCCCGTAACGCTGCCCGGCACTGTTCAGGGCGATGCGTTCCTTCACCTTTCCATTTTCATGGTAGGTCTCATGAAAGTTGGGGGTACGCATACTCTTGAGCGTTCCATCCGGATAATAGGTTTTCTGGCCTCCTGAGGCGCAGCCGGTGAGGTGAAGGAGAAACGGAGCCGCGAGAAGAAAGGCGCGAAGTGTGGAATTCATGATTGGAAAAGAAACCGAGCTTCCTGTCCTGACCAGCCGGTGACGGCTGTGCGGCTGGAACATAGCCAGCCTGGGATGAAAGGACAATGGACACCCCTTCACAAGCCTGTTTATTTTTTAAGCATGTAGTGGAAAAAACCACACGGCCCAAGACCTAAAATTTCATCGCTCCACCTGATCTGGCAGATTGAAGGGATCGGCCTCGATCCGGGTGACAGTGAGGTCGAAGGTGCCGATGTCCCCCTCGTAGGCGGCCATGAACTCCGGCCGGCCGCACAGGACGCTGACGAGGTAGAGGAAGTCATGCGGAGGATTGGCATGCTCAAAGGCCTCCACATAACAACAGCCGGGGAGATGAGGCAGGCCCGGCCATTCCTCACCCGTCCAAGAGATGCGGGTGACATCCCAGTGCTGCTCATCCACGCCAACGAGGCCGGATTGCTTCGCGATGCGCTTGATGTCCTGGCGGATGAGCGCCTCCAAGCGGCGGTGATCCAGGTCAGGGCCGGTGCCCGCACCAAGCCCAGACGCGGACATCTGCGGCAGGAGGTGGGACGATGGCTGGCTGGCGCTCATCTCCCTCAAGATGCGCCAGGGAACGCGCCCAGGCAGCGGGGCGTACGCAGGGGAATCGGTGGCAGGCGCCCAGGTGCGCATAAGTCGCATGGAATCCAGCTCGCGCCGATAGGTGGCGGCCAGTGCGCAGGTGCCCGCGCTGACATCCAAAATGAGGAGGTGGTCATGCGGCTCGGTCCGCATGAGAAAGATCTCCACAAAACAGAGGCCGGGCCGGCCCTCCAGACCGGGCCATTCCTCGCCAGTCCAGGAGATGTGGCGCAGTCCCCAGCCCTCTTCTTCATCCATGGGGATGCCAGCCATCGACGCAACAGCCTGAAGGTGGTGATTTAAAAAATCACGGACATGCTCACGAAAGAGCTCCTCCTGCGATGGGGACTTCATGGTGGCCACTCTCCCGTGAAGGCCCGGGGGCTGTCAACGGTGGAAGCGGGAAGACGAAGCGGCGAAGGATTGTTTCGGTGCAGGGTCTGGCTCAGCGGCTTTGGAGGCCAGTTTGCCAGCCCTCTCAAACAACCGCGCTCCCAGTGCCAACCGATGGCCGGTGTCCAGGTTCAGCAAAGCACGCCCAGCGTCCGCTCCTTCTCCCTCGGTCCATGCCCCAGCATGGAGCGCACCTCTGCGAGTGAGACATTGCCGCTGCAGTAGTCCCAGCCCAGGCCTGAGCGTGCGACTTCCAGTGGGCCGATGCCGACCTGCCGCAGTTCAGCCGTGCGCGGCACATCGAAGCACCCGGCGGCCACGTAGGCCTGCGCATCTCCGGGAGAAAAGCCTTCATCCAGCCACTGGCGCGCGGCAATGTCGGTACCACGAATGGCGGTGGCCATTTCACGAAGGGAATTGGGACTCGGATGCTTCATGGGTCCATCTTGCCACACTCCAGACAACTGTTCAAATAAACAGTTATTTACACCGGTAACACCGGTCACCTGCTTGACAGGGACGAGGTCAGCGTCTCGACGATGGCCTTCTCCAATGACTCCATGCGTATGGGCTTGGTCAGGTGGGTCTGAAAGCCTGCGCTGCGGCTGCGGCTGATGTCGCGCTCCATGCCATAGCCGGTCAAAGCGATGCCCTTGACTGGCTTGTCTTTCGATAGGGCCTCCATCAGGTCATAGCCACTGCAGTCTGGCAGACCGATGTCTGAAATCAGCAGGTCGAAGGACTTCTCCTTCGCGGCGGAAATCGCCTCGGCCCCGCTGCCCACGGCGGTGACCTGGTAGCGCCTGCGGGAGAGGAGCTGCTGGAGGGCAGCACGGGTGGCCTCATGATCCTCCACCAGCAGGATGCGGGTGTTTTCCGCCCTGCCCTGCCCGCTGCCATGGGAGCGCTGAAGGGCTGGCATGCCCCGCTGGGTGGGCCATTCGTCCGGCTGCACCGCCAGTGGGAGGCGGATGGTAAATATGGAGCCGAGGCCTGGCCCAGGGCTGTCAGCCTGGATCTGCCCGGCGTGGCTCTGAACCAACATGCGGGAAATGGCCAGCCCCAGCCCCAGGCCACCAAAACGGTGCGAGCCCCCGCCGCCGGCATGATCTCCCTGGGCGAAGGCGTCAAACACGCGTCCAAGCTCGTCTCTGGTCATGCCAATGCCGGTGTCCGTGACGGTGATTTCCAGGTCTTCGGTGCCTGGCGGGTTGCTGGTGGTGACGGTGATGGCCCCGCCTTCCTGGGTGAACTTGACGGCATTTTTCAGCACGTTCCAAAACACCTGCTGCAGCCTCACGGCATCCCCGTCCAGAATCTGCCGCCGCGCGCCGAAACGGACCCGCAGGGAAAGGTGCTTCTGGGCCACGTCCGCGCTGACATTGGCCATGGCGTCCCGGATGACCGCGTGCGCGTCCATCGCCTTGCGCTCCAGCGCCAGCTTGCCGCGGCTGATGCGGGTGATGTTCAGCAGGTCGTCAATGAGGCGTGCCTCCAGGTCCACGTTTTTGTGGATGGTTTCAAAGATGGCCCTGATTTCCGGCGGAATGCGCTCATCCTCGGCGGACGCGCTGGCCAGCAGCAGCACCGGGTTCAGCGGCGTGCGCAGCTCATGGGAGAGCGCGGCGAGGAAGTCGTCCTTGGCCTGGGAGGCTGCCACAGCCTCATCACGTGCGGCCTCCAGGTCCTTTTCTCCCTTCCTGCGCTGGGTGGTGTCAGTCATCACGCCCACCACGCCGACGACGGTGCCATTTGGCAGGATCTCCGGCGCATACACCACGTTCATCCAGCGCGGCCCTGTGGTGTCGTAAGGAATTTCCACTTCGAACTCCACCTGCTGCCCGGCCAAGGCAGCCTGCAAATACCCCTCCACAGTGGCGTATGCCTCGGCGCTGAGCACCTCTGTCACATGCCGCCCCACAATGTGGCGTGGCTCCAGGCCGAAACGCCGGGCGTAGGGCCGGTTGACAAACTTGTACCGTCCGTCGCTCCCGCAGTGCGCCAGCAGCACGGCGGCATGGTCGGTCACAAGGCGGAGCTGCTGCTCGCCCTCCCGCAGCAGCTTTTCCACGCGACGGCGCTCGGCTGCCTCCTCCTCCAGCCTTTGCACATGCACCTCCAGCTCACGGTTTTTCTCCGCGAGGGCCTGCCGCTGCGCCTCCAACTGGCGCTGGAACTGCACTTTTTCCACGGCGTTGTCCACGGCATGGCGCAGGGTGATGGCGTCGGCGGCACTTTTTTGCAGGAAGTCATGCGCGCCACAGTGCAGCGCCTGCACGGCCACCTCCACATTCGAGGCGGAGGTCAGCATCACCATCCCGAAGGCATGTGTGCCGTGGCTCGTCACAAGGTGGCGCACCAGTTTCAACCCGTCCGAGTCTGGCAGGTCAAAGTCGAGCAGCACACAGTCCACCCGGTTCTGCGTCAGATGCTCGATCGCGGCGCGGGCAGTCGATGTTTCGACCACCACGCACGGGTCCACCACGCCGCGTTCCAGGTAGCGCCGGAACGCCATCCGATCCGTGGGCGAGTCATCGACGATCAGGACGCTCAAAGAGCTGGAGGCGACGGCCGGGGCGGACATGACAGGTGACGGAAGATCAGGGCTTCTCCAGGGGAACGGCCGCGATCGAGGCGGCCTGGGGCAGGCGGACGGCATCCAGCCAATAGTCCACCAGCAGTTCCACGGCCCGTTTGAAGGCCGTGTAGTCCGTGTCTTTCACATGATAAGAATTGGCGCCGTTCTCATAGCACCAGGCGATGTCTGTCTGGCTGCTGGAGGTGGAAAAAATGACGACAGGGGTGCGCTTCATCCGCGGGTGCTGCCGCACAGCCGTCAGCACAGAGCGGCCATCCAGCCCCGGCAGATTGAGGTCCAGCACGATGAGGGCAGGCAGCGGTGGCAGGGGGCGCTCCCGCAGCATCGGGGCCTTCAGCATGTCCAGCACTTCCTCCGCGCGGGTGCAGCGCGTCAGCTTCACCTTCACCGGGTTGCGCTTGAGGATGCGCTCCAGTGCGGCGAAGTCCTCATCACTGTCTTCCACGACAAGGAAGGAAGGGTTGAGGGTTTCGATGACATTCATGACTCAGGGGGTGCAAGTGTGAAATAAAAGGTGGTGCCTTTGCCGGGCGCGGACTCCATCCAGATGCTGCCACCATGCCGTTCAATGATGCGCCGCACAATGGTCAATCCGGCCCCTACCCCTCCGCCATACGCATCCCTGCCATGCAGGCGCTTGAAGATCTGGAAGGCCAGCTTCTGGTGCTCCTGGGCGATGCCGATGCCGTTGTCCTTCACATAGAAAACCGGCGGCTCCTCCGGCGAGCCCTGGCGGTGGCCGATCTCGATCTGCGGGGGCGTCTTGTCGCTGTACTTGATGGCGTTGCTGATGAGGTTGCTGAACACCTCGCTCAGACGGTCGGAGTCCCCCCGAACCACTGGCAGCGGGCCTTTGACCTCGATCTGCGCGCCGCTTTCCTGGATGCGCGCCACCAGCAGTTCCATGGCATCGGCCACGGCGGTGCCCATGTCCAGCCGGCGGGAGTTCAGGTCTGCCCGTGACACACGGGAGTAGTACAGCAGCGAGTCCAGCAGGGTCTCCATGCGTGTGGTCAGCCGCAGCATCGTGCGGATGTAGTCCAGCCCCTGCTCGTCCAGCCGGCCGGCATAGTCTTCGAGCAAAAAGTTGGAGAAATTGTTGATGCCCCGCAGCGGCTCCTTCAGGTCGTGAGAGGCCACGTAGGCGAAGGAGTCCAGCTGGCTGTTCCGCTCATCCAGCTCCGCATTCAGCCGCACCAACTGCTCTGCCCGGCGCACCTCCGTCTCCAGGATGGCCTGTCGTAGCATCCGCGCCAGGTCAACCTCGCACGTCAGCCAGGGCTGGGAGCGGCCCAGCACCTCCTCCTGCCAGAGGGCAAAGGACTTGCGCGGGGTGAGGCGGTCGCCCAGCGGCCCGCTTTCCATGGGCTTGTGCTTGTCGCCCGCCCAGCTCACCAGTTGCGCCTCCTCCGGGCGGAACCACAGCAGGTATGAGGGCGACTGGCGGGAGAGGCGGGCCGCCAGCACACCGGCGGCGGTGGCGGCATGCGGTGCCATGTCTGGAAAATGCTCGCCAAGGCTGCAGGTGGCCCACACAGGCGCTTCGATCTTCTCCGCCATCAAAGCACCAAGCTGCCGGACCACCTCCTCACCAGGTGTCTTGCCGCGCAGGTGGACAACGTCATTGAACAGCAGGGCCGAGCCGCCGGCGTTCACATCGCAGAAGGTGCTGCCCGGAGAGTCGATGACAGCCGTCTGGAACTCCGCATGCCGTCCCAGCACATCCGCCAGCGCGCGGTGCTGTTTCTGCAACTGCTGCGCATACTCATGCTGTTCCTCCGTCTCCTTGCCGCCGACCTGGAGGGAGAGCATGTGCGCCAGGAACTCGCACGCCATGCGCGCGCTGTGGGAAACATACCGCGGCGAGTAATGATGGCAGGCAAAAAGCCCCCACAGCTTGTCCGCGATGACGATGGAGATGGACATGGACGCGTCCACTCCCATGTTTTGCAGATACTCCGCATGGATGGGAGACATGGAGCGTGTCACGCAGTAGCTCATGTCCAGCGGCGCACCGGTGTCCGGGCGGAGATGTGGCACCAGTGGCACCGGTTTGTAGCGCACGTCCGGATTGAGCCTGAGCTGGGAGCGCTTGAAGAGCTCGCGCGCCTGTTTCGGGATGTCCGAGGCGGGATAGTGCCAGCCAAGATAGGACTCCAAATCCTCCCTCCGCGCCTCTGCAATGACGTGGCCGGAGTCATCCTCCGCAAAGCGGTACACCATGATGCGGTCGAACCCGGTGAAGTGACGCACATGCTCCGCCGCGCGCTGGCAGAAGCCCACCACGCCGCGCGTGCCCTGCAGGTGGGCCAGGGTGTGCTTCAGGGAGGCGTATATTTCCTCATGCACCTGGGTGGCATGGTCCGGCCAGCGCTCCAGCTCCAGGACAAGCACCCCCTGATGGCGGTGTACCAGCCCTTCAAACCTGAAGCCTTTGTCCCCGACCACCAACGGGGGCAGATAATGCGGCGCGGCATCGAGCGGCCTGTTCAAAACCTGCTCTTTCAGGTAGGCGAGGTCCTCTGGCTTCAGCATGCCATCAAGCTGCCGCCCGCACAGATGTTCGGGCTTGCAGCCCAGGCATTCCTCCACATTGGCGGTGACTTGGAGGATCTGGAGCGCAGGCTCCTCCAGCACGATCAGGACCGCGTGCGGCTGGATGGAACCCGGGATGTGGATGGGCTCGCGGTCGCAGTTGGTGAGGTCAACAGGTTCATTCATGGCAGGCAGGGAGTCACTGGCAGTCGAACCAGCGGTGGAAGCAGTCAAAGGTGGCCTTGGCCGTGCCCACCGCCACCGGCTGGAGGGTGGGATCGGCGGCAGCCAGTGCCTCCGCCCATGTGCCGAAGCGTTTCCACTGTGCGCCAGTGTCCGGCCCATAACCGAAAAAAAACTGCCCGCCGGTCTCCGGTGTGACGCCGAGGGACTCCCGCAGGCGCCTGGAGATGAACTGGCCGCCGAGGGTGGAACCTTCCAGCACATAGAGGCAGCCGATGGCCTGGCCGAGATTTTCAACCGGCGGCACATGGGCACACAGCGGCAGATTTTGAATCTGCGCCGGACTCATGCCGAGCGCCCGCAAATCCTGTTCCAGCCAGCCTGTCTTAAGGCGGGCCTCAAAGTCCCACCCCACCTGTGTCCAGTCCATGGATTCTGCCAGATGGCGTTCCAGGGGGCGGCAAAGGGTGTAAAATCCCTGCACCAGCCCAAGGTAACCTTCCGCCGTGGCGGAGCGCTTGAAGAGATCCAGGCCATTTTCCAAAGCGGCATGCCGCTCTGCGGTTTCTGATTTGAGGACGGTAAGCAACGACATTTCCAGACACTAGGCATCGGGGGACGGCCGCAGCTTGCGCGTGTGAATCTGAGCAACGCGGGGAATGGAAATGCAGCCCGGCCGGGCTGCCCCTCCCTTCTACTTTGCATCTTTGCCGCCTGCGCTTTTTGCGGCGCTGGCGGGGCCTTTGGCCACGGTCAACCATGGACGTCCGTCGGACACGACAAGGAGGTCTCCCCGCAGCTCGGCAAACGGGATGGGATAAGTGGCTGTGGCCACAGCAGGCGGAGGCTCCGAGGCCGCCACAGATGAGTCAGCCGCAGGCAGGAGCACGATGGAGATGGGCACCTGGGCGGGGGTGGCATCGGCGGCCGCTCTGAGGGGGACTTTAACCTCCCCGCCTTTTTCGGGAACATCGACGTCGCCAGCGGTCACACCGGGCGGCAGACCGGAGACGTGCGCGCGGAGCTTTTGCGGATAGGTGCCGTCGAACTTCACGGTGAGCTTCACCTCTTCGATCTTGCCCGCTTCCATGCGATAGGCATGAGTGTCGAGCTGAGCGGAGACAGAGGGCTTCCACGGCTGCACGCTGAGCCCGTAACGATGCGCAGGACCGCCGTTTTGAAACCGGTCGCCAATGACCATCTTATAGGTGCCGTCGGCAGGTGCCTTCCAACGCAACGCGGGGTCCAGCGCGCTGGCAGAGTTGCCAGAGGTGATGGACTGCGCGTCGTCGCTTTGCGCGAGGATCTTGCCCTCGGCTGACTCAATGCGCAGCACAGCCTCCAGCGGACTGTGGATGGCCTTGGCCTGAACGGTGACTTGGAGATCATCCCCCTTTCTGGCGGTGAGGAGGTGGACGGCCTCGGCGGCGGGGGCGGGAACGATGCCGGTGAAAACGAAGGGGGGGGTTTGAGGTGCCGAGGCCGTGGCGGGGACTGCGGGCGCCTGTTCCGAGTCGGTCACGTGGAGGCGGTACACATGATTGGCACTGCCTTTGAAGGCGACATCGGCCTGGGGAGGATGCACGAAGGCGAAAACCTGCACGTAGAGAACGCCATCCGAGGCGGGCGTGTGACGGATCTCCGGATCAAGATTGTGCGTGTCGTGGGAGGCGGCGACTTCGACGCCGCGCGCATCGAGCAGGCGCATGGCGGGGTCCATGGGCGAGCCAAGAGCATAACCGTGCAGCCGGAGTGTGATGGCACGGCCTTTCTGCACGCGGAGGGCCCAGATGTCCACATCGGCGTCTTTGGCCAGCGCGCCGTTGCAGGTGGTGTTCATGCGGGGCACGGCGGGGGCGGCGGCTGCTGCTTTCACATCCTTGAACGCGTCATTGGGTTCTGTCTCCAGCACCTCCTCCAGCGTGCCCACCTCAAAAATGCGCGGGGGCGTGGCACCTTCATCATGGTAGAAGCGGACGAGGCAAGGTCCGGGCGCGGCATCTTGGCCGATCACAACGGTCCACAGGCCAGCCTTGGCCCCGGGTGTGATCTTCACGCCTGCATTGCTGCACCAGGCCTGCGGCGCCCCTTTGTCCAGCCCTTTCCCGGCCACCCTGACCTCGAACTGCGTGCCCACCTGCCCGCCTGCGGGAGAGATGCTCTCGAAGCCGGGGGCCGCATGGGCCAGAACGGAAACGGTGAGGAACAACAGAGCGTGGCGGATGGACGGTGGCATGGGATGCAGCACGAAATGGGGATGATATGGGGCACAGCTCAGGAAGCGCGGGGGCAGACGCCACGAACACCTCAGAAAAGGCAGAAGACCGAGTCCTGACGTCAACCCAGCCTCATGCGCGCCCCCTTCATGTCATCAGCGCCTTGATAGGGCGCCCGCCGTTGACGAGCTGGACCGGCCGCCCCGATCCCGTGTTCAGGATCTGGTGCGGATCAATGCCAAGCTTCTGATACAGCGTGCAGGCAAAGTCCTCCGGGGAGTGAATGCTGTCGCTGGCGTAATAGCCTTTGGGGTCTGTGGCGCCGATGATGCCGCCGCGAGGCACGCCCGGCCCGGCGAAGACGATGCTCATGGCGCCCGGCCAGTGGTCGCGGCCGCCGTCCTTGTTGATCTTCGGGGTGCGGCCGAACTCCCCCAGCGCCACGACGAGCGTGTTCTCCAGCAGGCCGCGACGGTCGAGGTCAGTGATGAGTCCCGCGAGGCCCTGGTCAAACTTGTTCACGAACTCGCCTTTGAACTTGTCGAAGAGCTTTGCGTGATGGTCCCAGCCGTTGTAGGCGACGGTGACAAAGGGCACGCCCACCTCCACCAAACGGCGCGCCAGCAGCAGGCGCTGCCCCACATCGTTGCGGCCGTAGAGGTCACGCGTGCCATCGTCCTCCCGGGAAATGTCAAAAGCCTCCTGGGCGGGCTTTGACGCAATGAGGTCCACGGCCTGCCCGTAGAAGGTGTCAAAACTCATGGCGGGGTCTTCCGCCATGGCGTCATTGAAACGATGCATGCGGTCCAGCGAGCGGCGCAGCTCACGACGGGAAAGCCCGCGGGCCTCTGTGATCTCGGAGGGCAGCACCACATCCCGGACCCGGAAGCCTTTGGCACTGGGGTCCCCGCCCACCACGAAGGGCGCGTGGTCCGCGCCGAGGAAGTTCGGCCCGCCGCTGCGCGTGATGCTGGGCAGCGTCATGTAGGCAGGCAGGCCATTCTGCACACCACGCGTGTGGCTGACCACACTGCCAAAGGACGGGTGAAAGGTGACGAACGCGCCGCAGCCCACAGGCACTGGCGTGGGCGCGCCGGTCATCATATAGTGGTTCCCGCCGCCGTGGTTCGGGTCTTTGTGGGTGACGCTGCGCAGCACGGTGAACTTGTCCGCCGCCTTGGCCAGGTGCGGGATGCTCTCGCAGAAGCGCACGCCCGGCACGCTGGTGGGGATGGTGCCCAGGGTCCCGCGAATCTCCGACGGCGCGTCCGGCTTCGGGTCAAAGGTCTCGTAGTGCGACGGCCCGCCATCCAGCCACAGCAGGATGCAGTTCACCGGCCGCGCCTGGGAGGCCTGCGGCGCATGCACGCCCGGCACCGCGCCCGTGGCCGAGGGCACCGAGGCGGCCATGGCCCGCGCCCGCAACAGATCCGTGAAGCCCAGCCCGCCACCAGCGGCGGTGAGACCGAGTTTTAGGAAATCGCGGCGGAAGTGGCCGTTGCAGTTGCGGGAAAGCATGAGGGGCGGAAAGGACGCAGAGGATACGGGGCTTGCGCGGCGTGTTTGCACACGGAGCGCACGATTTGCAGCACCTGCGGTACTTACTCGCGAAGGAGTGGTACTATTGTGTCATTCCTTCACCAAACGAGGCAGGCCGCACATGCCGGATCAGCCGAGAGCGACGCACGCACAAGCGCAACGAGGGCGGATGGAACGCCTGCCGTCCGCTGCGAAACGGGCGTCCGCACCCTCACGCCGCGGCCATCTCCTCGCGCTGTTTCCAGCGCTGCTCATGGTTCACCAGATTGCGGAAGAAGTCTTCCTCCCTGGGCGGAATCCAGTTGTGCTCCTGGGGCATGGTTAGCTTCAGCTCCAGGCCTCGGGGCTCCAGGTGGCGGGCCTCGGCGGTGCCACCATGCAGGTGCATGGTCACATAGCAGGCCATCATGTTCACGCCGAAGTCGTCGGGCTTGCGGCTACGGGTGTAGAAGGGGTCGAAGAGGTTGACCGGGCGGTCATTCCCCTCCCAAACACCGGTGTCCCGTATGTACATGACGATCTGCGGCCGGCCCATGGCGTCCGGCCGGACGTGAGCACTGACCTGGATGGTGTCACCGGAATTGAGGTGGGTCAGCTCCTCCATGAAAATGAGGCGCCACATCTGCAGGAAGCGGGTGTTGTTGACGCGGAACTTCAAATCGCGCGGCACCTGGAAGTCGAGCGTGATGTCCTTTTCCTTCAAGGAGGCGGCGAAAACGTCCCTCATTTCCTCCAGCACGGCCAGCAGTGTGCAGTCGTCCTGCCGCTCGAGCTGCTTGGCATGCGAGCCCTCGGCCAGGCGAGAGAGCAGAAGCTGGATGCGCTCCAACTGAGACTGGGCCTGATGCTGCACGTCCAACCAGAAGGACGGGTCCCGGGGATGCACGCCGCCGATCTCCTCCATAAGCTTCATGGGGGCGAGGTCGATGAAGGCGCGCACCACGGTGAGGGCATTGCGCAGGTGGTGGTTCAGCCCTTCGGCCAGGATTCCCAGGCCGGTGATCTTGTCCACCGACAGCATGTGCCGGACGGAGTCAGCTTTTTCAGCCAGAAGCTGCTCACGCTCCACCAGAGCGCCATAGTAGTCCATGGCATGCTTGATGACCTGGCCGAGCTCCTCAGGGTCCCAGGGCTTGTGCAGGTAGCGGAAGCAGCGGCCGGAGTTCACCGCGTCCACGGCAGCCTGATAGTCGGTGTAGGCGGTGACGAGAACACGGGCGAGGTTTGGGTTCAGCTTTTTCGCGTGCTCCATGAGCTCCACGCCGCTGGGGCCGGGCATGCGCTGGTCGGTGAGCAGCAGGCCGATCTGAGAGCCGTAGGTCTGCAGGATGCGGTAGCCATCCATCGCGTTGTTGGCGATGTGGATGACGTATTCGTCCTCAAAGATCTCCTTGAAGTAATGCAGCGCCTTCTCCTCGTCATCGACGTAGAGGATGTGATAAGGCGATAGCTTCTGGCTGGACATCGAGGTGGGAAAATAGAATCAGTTGTTGATGCTGGCGTGATCACCGGCGGATGTCGGCCTTTTCAGGCTGAGGGTGAACTGGGTGTGGCTGTCTGTGACGGTGTCGATGGTGACCTCCCCGCCCATGCTCTGAATCATGCGGTAGCAGATGCTAAGCCCCAGCCCCATGCCCTGCCCCACCTGCTTGGTGGTGAAGAACGGGTCGAATATCTTGGAGAGGTTTTCCTTGGGAATGCCGGTGCCGTTGTCCCGCACGATCAAGTCCACGCCGGCGGCGGTTTCCTGCGCCTTGAGCAGGATGGTGGCGTTTGGCCGGCCAGCCAGCGCGTCCAGGGCGTTTTGGATGAAGTTCAAGAGAATCTGGATGAGGTAGTTTTCATCCCCCTGTGCGATGATCCCCCGGGGAATCTCGTCGATCAAGGTCACCTCACGGTCGCCAATCTCCTTGGCCAGCAGACGCAGGGCCTTGCGGGAAGTTTCATGCAGGTCGATGGGGCGTGAGCCGCGGTTCTCCGGATGGGCGAAGGTGCGAAGGTCGGACACGATGGCGGCCACGCGGTCAATGCCTTCACCGATGTCCGCGGCGATGCGGGTGACGGTGTCGGCCATCTCGGGCGGCAGGGTCCTGCCCTTTTTCTTGAGCAGATAGATCGCCGACTTCACATAGTTCAGCGGGTTGTTGATCTCATGGACGATGCCGGCGCTGAGGCGGCCGATGGAGGCGAGCTTCTCGCTCTGATCGAGCTGGGCCTCTGTCTCCCGCAAGCGTTTCAGGGTGGCGGTGAGCTCGTCGTTGCGGGCGGCCAGCTCCTCGCGCTGGTCCTCGACTTTGCAACGGTTGGCAAACTCCCGCAGGCGGATGGCATGGTGCTGGCGGCTGCCAAAGTAGATGACCACGCAGTTCAGCAGGATGAAACCGGTGTTGTTGACAAAAATGCCCAGTACGCGCGAGTCCGTCTGCCCCCATAGATTGGGCAGCGTGGCGGCAAAGTAGGCGAGCACCACAAGGCCGAGCGTGAGGCCGATCTCCTTGAACGTCCAGTGGAACACAAAGGCGGTGGCCACGATGCAAAGAGTGAGTCCGGCGTAATAGCCCGACCCCGGATCTCCGCTGAGATAGATCATGAAGCAGATGGCCAAGGCAGGCAGCAGCGGCAAAACCACCGGGTAAGCGGCGCCGTATTTCCGCCCGAGGGAGCCGTTCAAGGCCAGCAGGAGAGGCACGCAACTGGCCGCACAGGCCAGCCGCAGCACCAGAAACTCCCAGAACCGTTCCGGGTAGGCCATCCAATCCAGAAAGCTGCACAGGGGAACGAGCACCATGACGAACCATGCGCCCATCCGCGCATTGCGTAGATTGAGGTCCATCTGCTCATGCTCAAAGCGCTGCGAGCGGGTGCCCGCACCAGAAACAGGCAGTTCCAAAGACTGCGTTTGGACTTCTGGAACAAGCCGCCCCCCCGCTTCGCTGTCCTGCTGAAGGGAGACAGGGAATGGCATCTCGCTTCCCTGATTCCGTGTGGAAACGGGATCAGGTCTGGGAATGGCCACCGGAAAGGAAGCGTCTGCCAGGGCTGCAAAATGCATACTTTTTATAATTTTCATAATACATAACCTTGTTTTTGCCTTTTGATCAACGGCAAATTACAAATTCCTGACACCCTGCTGGCATTTACCTCACATTCGGTGCCTTGGAGTCCAGCTGAGGTTGGCAGTCAGACCTTCACTCGCCATTCTCTGCCCCTTCCCCCCTTCTCATGCGCATTCTTATCGCTATCGACAAATTCAAGGGTTCCATTCCCGCGCCAGTGGCGGTGCAGTCCATCATCACCGCCCTGCGGCAGGTGGTGCCTGAGGCGACCTGTGACGCATGCCCGATCGCCGACGGGGGAGAGGGAACGGCGGAGGCAGTGGTGGTGGCCCTCCATGGGGAATGGTGTGAAGCAGCCACCTATGATGCCCGGAACCGGCCTGTGACGGCCCGTTACGGGCTGGTGCAGAGCGGCGGCCACCTGGAGGCGGTGATGGAAATGAGCGCTGCGTCCGGTCTGGCGATGGTGAGCGACCTGCCGCAGAACCCGGCCACCGCGAGCACCCATGGCACAGGCCTGATGCTGCAGGATGCCATCGACCGGCAAGTGAAGCGGGTTGTGATCGGCATCGGCGGCAGTGCGACCAATGACGGGGGCATCGGGATGGCCGCAGCCCTGGGCCACCGTTTTCTCGACGCGGACGGCGCGCCGCTGGAGCCAATCATCGCCAACATGGAGCGGCTGGCCACGATCCAACCGCCGCCCCGGCGGCACCTGCCGGAAATCCTGGTGGCCTGTGATGTGAACAATCCCCTGCTGGGTGAGGCGGGCTGCACCCAGGTGTATGGGCCGCAGAAAGGCGTGAAGGATTTTGCGTTTTTCGAGTCGCGCCTACAGCGGGTGGCTGACGTGGCGAAGCGGGATCTCGGCGTGGACCACCGGGATGTCCCTGGCGCGGGCGCGGCGGGCGGGCTTGGCTGGGGCCTCATGACTTTCTGCGGGGCCACGCTGACCAGCGGGTTTGACCTTATTGCTGATCTGATCCATCTGCGGGAGCGCATTGCCACCGCTGATCTCGTCATCACCGGGGAGGGACGGCTGGATGCCCAGACCCTGCATGGCAAGGGGCCGATGGGCGTGGCCAATCTGGCGCGTGAACTGGGCAAGCCGGTGGCCGCGTTTGCGGGTGCGATCGAGGCGCGGGAGCAACTGGAGGCGCGCTTTGACCTGCTGTGCGCCATCAAGCCTGCGGACATGCCGCTGGCGGAGGCCATGCAAAGAGGGCCGGAACTGCTGGGCGCGGCCGTTTTGCAGGAGGCTGAGGCCCTGCGCGCACTTGCGCGGCCCGCCTGACCGTGCTCAATGCCGGTTTCCACTTCCAGTTTCCTCCCCTTTCCTATCAAGCAATGAAAGCAGTTCTCCTTTTCTCCGGCCAGGGCGCGCAAAAAGTCGGCATGGGCAAAGACCTTGCCGAGGCCTTCCCCGCCGTGCAGGCCCTCTTTGACCAAGCCAACAGCGCCATCGGCCACTGGCTGACCACCGCCATGTTTGAAGGCCCCATGGAGGAACTGACGAAGACCTCCCGCTGCCAGCCCGCGCTGTATGCCCACGGTCTCGCCATTCTGGAAGTGCTGAAGAGCAATGTGCCGAACCTGGAAGTGACGGCCACCGCCGGCCTGTCTTTGGGTGAATTCACCGCGCATGCGGCCGCCGGGACCTTCGACTTTGCCACCGGGCTGAACCTGGTCTTCCAACGCGGCAGCTTCATGGAGGAGGCCTGCCAGCAGACCAATGGCGCCATGCTGGCCATGCTGGGGGGGGAGGAATCTGCCATCCGCGAGCTGGCGCAGGAGTGCGATGTGGATGTGGCAAATCTGAACGCTCCCGGCCAGATCGTGCTGTCCGGCAGCGTGGAGGGCATTGAGGCCGCAGCCGCCAAGGCGAAGGACAAGGGCATCAAGCGTGCGATTCCCCTGCCCGTGGCAGGCGCCTACCACAGCCGCCTGATGAAGTCCGCGCAGGACAAGCTGGCGATCGCGCTGGCTGCTGCGGAGATCAAGAGCCCAAGCGTGCCCGTGGTGTGCAACTATGAGGCGCGGCCGGTTGCCACTCCCGAAGAAATCCGTGCCACGCTGACCGCGCAGGTCACGGGCAGTGTGCGCTGGGTGGAATCGGTGCAGTATCTCATCGCGCAGGGCAACACACTCTTCATCGAGATGGGACCAGACGCCACGCTGGCGGGGCTGATCGGCAAAATCGACAAATCGGTGAGGGTGATCTCCATCAAGGATGTGCCCACCCTGGAAGCGGCGATCACGGCGCTGAACGCGGAGTCCTAAGCCCGGCAAAGGTCGCGGAGTGTGCCCTGGCTGCTGTGTCGATGATGAAATCTGCATGGAGGCGCGTGCATGGCGCGTTCCTCCTGCGTTGCTCACTCAAACCCTCATGCACCTGCGCCATCTCATTCCCTGCCTTGCTCTCTTTGTCTCTGCTGCCCTGGTTGCCGCTGAACCGGCGCTGGAGTTGCCCGCACTCGACGGCCAAAAGCACACGCCGCTGGTGACGGGGGCAAAGAAGGCCTCCGTGCTGTTCTTTGTGTCTCCCTTCTGCTCCACGACGAAGGCTTTCATGAAGGAGATCAACGCCATCGCGGCGGATTATGCGGACAGGGCGACGGTGTATGTGGTACACTCGGACCCGGAGATCACGAAGGAGGTGGCGATGGAGCACACGGTGATCTCCGAGGTGAAGGCCACGACGACGGTGCTTCTGGACAAGGAACAGGCGCTAGCGAAGCAGGTGCAGGCGAAGATCACGCCAGAGGCGGTGGTGGTGGGGGCGGATGGGAAGACGCTCTACAAGGGGCGGATCAATGATCTCTATCTCGGGCCGACGAAGCGGCAACAACGAAGGATCTGCGGGATGCCCTGGATGCAATTTTGGCTGGCAAGCCGGTGTCGGAGCCGCAGGCTGAAGCACAGGGGTGCAAGATTGGGGGGATGAAGTAGCTTCGACTGGCAGGCGAATTTCAGAGGCAAAATGCCGAAACCAGAATGAGGAAGGAAGCCCGAATGGATCATTCGAACTTCGAGCTTGGTCATTCTGATTTCGTCATTTTGCCCTTCTTCCCTTTGCCCGTCATTGCGGGCCTGGGGCCAGCTTGGGACTCGAACTCAGACTGGAGTTTCTCCCAGCGGGCGGACATTTGTTTGACGCGCCCGGGGTCTTTGGCGGCGAGGTCTTGGGATTCGGCGCGGTCAGAGGCGAGGTTGTAAAGCTCCCACTGATTGCCATTGTCAGCGGCGCTGACGATCTTCCAGTCACCTTCGCGGAGGGCGCGGTTGCCGGAGTGGTTAAAGAAGAGGTTGTCGCGGCTCAGGGTTTCGTCTTTGGCGAAGGCGGGTGAAAGGTTGCGGCCTGGAAAAGGGGGCGCGCCTTCGGGCATGACGCTGCGCATGCCGCCGGCGAGTTCGATGAGGGTGGGGGCGATATCGATGACATGCGCGGGGGTGTGACGGAGATCTCCCTTGGCGGTGATGCCCTTGGGCCAGTGGGCAATGAAGGGTGTGCTGATGCCGCCTTCATGCACCCAGATCTTGTGACGCCGGAAGGGTGTGTTGGAAACGGTGGAGCCGCCGGGGCCGAGGCAGAGGTAGCTTTCCGCCGCACCCATGGGGGCGGCTTTGTCATGACCGCCACCGCGCACCATGATCTCGGCACTGGCGCCGTTGTCGGAGAGGAAGAGGATGAGGGTGTTGTCGAGGGCGTTCATGGCCTTGAGTTGATCCAGCACGCGGCCGATCTCGCGGTCCATGCGGTCGATCATGGCGGCGTGGATGGCCTGCTTGGTGACCTGGAATTGTTTCTGTTCTTGGGTGAGCGTGTCCCACGGGACGGCGTGGCGCGTTTCGCCTGGACCGAGAATTTGCAGGTCGCTTTCCTTGCCGCTGGGCGCGGTGATTTGCGGCTCGGGGTCGGACAGAGTGGTGCTGACGAGGCCCATTTTCTTCTGCTTGTCAAAGCGGGCGGCGCGGGTGGTGGGCCAGCCTTTGAGGTAGGTGTCCTTGTATTTGGCAATGTCTTCCGGCAAGGCCTGGATGGGGAAGTGCGGAGCGGTGAAGGCCACGTAGGTGAAGAAGGGAGTGCCCGCATGCTTCTGAGCGTGTTCCTTCAAGAAGCCGATGGCGTGGTCGGCGATGGCGGTGCTGGAGTACCAAGGTGTGGTGGGTGCTGGCAGCGGGCGGTCGTCCAGCTCATGACGCTGGGGATGGAAGTGGTTGTCCTGCCTGGCGATGAAATAGGAGTGATCGAAGCCACCGTCAGCCACCACGCGTGGCGCGTTGGTCACATGCCATTTGCCGGAGTGGTAGCTGCGGTAGCCGAGCAACTGCAGCCGCTGTGGCAGGGTGCGCACCCAGGAGGGGAATTTCCCATGCTGCGGGTCCATGCCGATCTGCTGGGCGTAGTGCCCGGTCATGAGCACGCTGCGCGTGGGCCAGCAGCGGGCAGTGTTATAAAACTGGGTGAAGCGCAGGCCGTCGGCGGCAAGCTTGTCGAGATTCGGCGTGGCGATCTCGCTGCC
>CAZPSQ010000072.1:0-22676 GCA_964588755.1 uncultured Prosthecobacter sp.
GCCGCCTCGACTTCCACTTCGTTAACAGCGAGTTCCGCCTCACCGACCCCATGGTGAAGACCGGCGGCAAGCATGAGATTTCCAATTGGAAAAAAGCCCTCGCAGACATCGCCCACGCCCTCACCGGCAAGAAGGGCGAGGAGATCGCCATCATCGCCAGCGCCCGCATGACCAATGAGGAGCTTTTCTTTGTGAAGCACCTCGCCGCCCTGCTCGGCACCACCAATGTGGACGTCATCCCCCGCCTTGGTGAGGGTGACAACTACCTCAGCGCCGCCGACAAAAATCCCAACACCACAGGTGCCAGATTGATCCTCGGCATCGAGCCAGGTGCCAAAATCGCCGACATCACCGAGAAAATGGGCCGTGGCCAGTTGCGCGCCGTCCTCGCCCTGGGGGAAAACCTCCTCAAGGTCGGCTTCCAGCAGCGTGATCTGGAGAAGGTGCCCTTCATCGCCACCCTCCACATCCTGGCCAACGCCAGCGCCGAGCTCAGCCACGTCGTTCTTCCTGGCACCGCCTACGCCGAAAAACGCGGCAGCATGGTCAATGTCACCGGCCGCCTCCAGAAGCTGGAAAAAGCCGTCAAGGCCCCCGGCAATGCCCGCGACACCTGGGAAATCCTCCGCGACCTCATCGTCGCCTGCGGCGGCTCCAACGGCATCTACACTATCGAGGATGTCTTCAAGCGCCTCGCCGCCGAAGTCCCCGCCTTCAACGGCCTCACCTTCTCCAAGATCGGCGCGCTGGGTGTCCCGGTGCTCGAAACCAACGAGAAGGTCCCCCTGTTGGAGCGCGAAAAGGAGCGCAAGGCGAAAGGAATCATTGTCGGCTGAGTCGGCAGCCGATAGGCAGTCCCGACCATGAATCCAACGCCCATGCAGTCCATCCTCGGATGGCGGGGGCGGAATGCTGGTGCTGGGGTGGATGATGCAGCCCCTCTTGAGAACCAATCTACAACGCGTGGTCGGTGGCCAATCAGCAAACAGCCCGCTGGTTCCTCCCGGTCATGTTTTGCGCCTGCCTCTGCCTGTGTTATTCCGGAGTGCAGGCGCGCCGCTTCCAACAAAGGTACGGCCTGCCCAGATCACATTGGTGTGGCTGGGGCCACGGCATGATTGCGCGTGTTTAGCCTGATGCTTGGCGCGCTTTTTTCGGATCAAAAGCGTCTGGTTTGAGGGGGGAGAGATGGTATCCGTCACGCTCCCCCGCTGCGTTCCCGCGCAGAGCACGAAAAAATCAGCCCCCAACCCTGTCATGTCTGTGTGTTTCACACGAGGCGCTTGCGTCTTCGCGCTTCTGTCATTCCTGGCCGCCGTCCGTCCAGGCCCTGCCCAGGCTGCCTCGCTCTACTGGGACACCAACGATGCTGCCGCAGGCTCTGGCAATGCGGGCGGTATCTGGAACATGGCAAACACCGTCTGGAGCGGCAGCATCCACGGGCTGGCCGCCACCAGCGCGTTTCAGGCGGCGAATGATGCTGTCTTCGCCGCAGGCACGGATGGCACCGGCACCTACACCGTGACCCTGGGGGAGAGCCTGTCGGCCACCGGCCTGAATTTCCAGGCGGGGCATGTCACACTGGTGCCGGCCGCCACCACAGATTTTGCTTCCATCCAGATCCTGACGCTCACCGGCACGGCCCCCACGGTGAATGTCCAGAACATGGACTCCACCATCACGGCCCGCATGACGGCCAATGGGCTCACCAAGACTGGCCTGGGCAAGCTCACCCTCAACTACGGTACTTTCAGCAATGCCGGTTACTTCAACCTGGGCGGTGGCGTCATCACGGTCAACTCGGGCACACTGGAGCTGGTCGGCACGGGGGGCGGGGCCAACCAGCTTGCCGCCAACAGCGGGATCGTTGTCAACAGCGGTGCCACCTTCGTCTGGGCTGGAAACAACAACAACATCAGCGACAGCGCGCGCATGACGGTGAACACCGGCGGCACCGTCGTGGTGCGGACTGGCGACCAGATCGGGGCTCTGGCAGGCAGCGGCCACGTGTTCATGCAGGGCGGCTCCATCAACCTCTCCATGAGCACCAATGTCACCACATTCTCCGGCGTGGTGACAGGCACCGGCACCCTCCAGGCCAATGGCGGCAGTGGCACGCTGACCCTCACCAATGCCAACACCTTTGCCGGGATCGTCACCGCGCAAAACGTCAACACCAGCACCGGCGGCATCCGCCTGGGGCACGGCAGCGCCGCCAGAAACGCCACCATCCGGCTGGGCAACCTTGACGTCAATGTCAGCAACATCGGCTTCGTCGCAGGCATTGGGACCTTCATCACTGGCAGCCTGGATGGCACCAGCAACATGGCGCTGGTGGACACGGCAGGGGGCGCCATCACGCTGCAGACGGGAAACAGTGACGCCTCCACCTCCTACCGTGGCGCGCTCAGCGGCAGCGGCGGCCTCACCAAGATCGGCACCGGCACCCTGACACTGACGGGGGAGCGCATCACCGTCACCCGCACCAACGTCGCCTCCGGCATGGTCACGGCCACCTACACCTCAGGCACCTCCCACACCTATACGGGGGACACCACTGTCCTTGGCGGCTCGCACAATTCCACCAGCGGCGCCGTGACCCAGGCCACCGCAGGCACCTTGAAACTGGACTTCAACTCCGCCGCCATCGGCACCGTCACCACCGGCGGCAACACTTATGCCTACACTGTCACGGCTGCCACCAGCGACATTGTCAGCAGCAGCAGCCGTCTGGTGCTGGGCGGGGGCAGGCTCCTCGTCACTGGGAACAATGGTGGCAACGCTGTCAGCCAGACTTTCAACAACACCCACCTCCTCGCCAGCCGCAGCTACGTCACCGTGACCCCGGGGACCACGGCTGGAAACACCGTGGTCAATCTCGGTGCCATCACGCGGGAGGCAGGGGCTGTCCTGGAGTTCACCATGCCCGCTGGTGCTGACACCCTGGTCAACGGCATCACCACAACCACGGCCAATGACGCCAGCGGCATCCTGGGTGGCTGGGCCTTGGTCGGCAATGAATGGGCGGTGAAAAACACCGCCGGGACCACCATCGGCAATGTCGTGGCCGCAGGCCCGGGGGCCTACACCGCCCACGCGGGCATGGACATTGCCAGTTCCCCCTCGTCCAACCTGCTGCTCAATGATGCCAGCGCCACCATCACCACGGCGGCCGGGGTCACTGACTTGAACACCATCATGGTGCGGAACAATGTGGACGGTGGTGCCACGATCAATCGCACCATCGACATCGGCGCTGGCGAGACTCTGCGCCTGGGCGCCTCTGGAAGCATCTGGAATCAGGGTGGGTTCGTCACTTCAGGCACGCCAAACCTCGTCATCGGCACCGCCAACAACGTGGGTGTTCTCACCGCAGGCGGGGCGGACAACACCGCCGGGGAGCTGATCATCAACAATTCGGGGGGGGGCGAGATGCTCATCCGCTCCTCCATCCGCGACAATGGAACAGGGGCTGTGACGCTCATTCGCACGGGCTCCGGCAATCAGGTCGTCTTTTCCGGCACCAACACCCACACCGGCGGCAGCATCTTCACCCAGGGGCGCAACCGCATTGACAACGTGGGCGCTCTCGGCAGCGGGGATGTCACTGTCGTGGCTGGCGGGCAGCTCTGGCTCTACGTCAACAGCACGTATGCGCATAATTTTTACCTTGCTGGCTCCGGCTATGGGGAAAACGGCATTCCCGGCGCTCTGCGTCTCAGCGGCAGCACCATCGGCAGTGCCACCTCCACCATCACCCTGACCGGGGACACACGCATTGGCGCGGTCAATGCCTCGGCTGTCAGCACCCTGGCGGGCAGGATCACTGGCGACTACGGCCTCGATCTTGCCGGCGGCGCCAACGGCACGAACATCATCAGGCTCACCAATCAGGCCAATGACTTCACGGGCAACCTGTCTGTGAACACCAACCTCAACGCCGTCACTGCCTTCAACACCGCCGCTGTCACGGTCAGGCTGGGCGCGTCAGAGGTCATTCCCAACGGCCTGGGCAAGGGCAATGTCATCCTTTCGGGCGGTGGCAGCGGCACCAATGCGGTGACGCTCGACCTCAACGGCTTCAATGAGACCATCAACAGCCTCATCTCCTACGGCGGCCATGCCAACACCTTCGTGACCAACACCAACGCCGGCACCACGGCGGTCCTCAGTATTGGAGACAACAACAGCAGCACCCTTTTCGCCGTCAACTCCACCCACAGCACCTTCTTCGGCGGTGCCATCCAGGACACTGGCACGGGGCGCGTCGCCATCACGAAAATCGGCGAGGGCACCCAGACCTTCACCGGAGCCAACACCTACAGCGGTGTCACCACTGTCAGCAAAGGCATCCTGCAAGGCGGGGCGCTGGACACCTTTTCGGCAAACTCCGCCGTGGTCATTGCCGACGATCCCACCGCCATTCTCGCTTTGACCAACGGCATCGCTGATTTTTCGCAGACGATCAAATCCCTCAGCGGTGGCGGCATGGTGAACCTGGGCACCATCGCCGCGGCTGACACCGCCTCCAGTCCTGCCACACGCCTGACCACGGGTGACGCCACGGACACCACCTACAGCGGCAGCATGGTCGGTGGCGGTGGGCTGGTGAAGCAGGGCACGGGCCGTTTCACCCTCGCCGGTGCCAACACCTACGTCGGCACCACCCAGGTCACGGCGGGCAATCTCCAGGTGGGCCAGGGCGGCGCTGGCCAGAGCGGCACCGGCTCCGTCAGTGTCAGCAGTGGCGCCACGCTGTCAGGCTCTGGTTTCGTGCGGGGGGCCACCACCATCAACGGCCTTCTCAGCGCTGGTGACAACGGGGGCGCGTCCATCGGCAGGCTGACCTTCACGGATGTCACCACGGGCAGCCTCAGCCTTGCGGGGGGCGGCAGTGTCGAATCTCCGCGTGTTCTTTTCACTCTGGCGGGCGCCACCGGCAGCGAGGCCGATCCCACGGACGGCATCCAGACCGCCTCCCTCCTCAGCGGCACCTTCGGCAATCATGACGCGCTGGAGGTCCATGGCACCCTCACCCTCGCCGCTGGCAGCACCATCAAGGTCGAGCTTGGCAGCGGCTACAGCCCCACCTGGGGGGAGGTTTTCAACCTCATCGACTGGGGCACCGTCAATGGCGGCTCCGGTGCCATCGTCACCGGCGGCTTCACCACAGCCGCCGACCTCAGCCTTGAAGTCAGCGCCATCATGCTCGCCAATGACTGGACCTGGGAGACCAGCCAGTTTCTGACCGACGGCATCATCTACGTGGTGCCTGAGCCGGGGCGTGCCATCCTTCTGCTGCTGGGCCTTGGCGCGTTCCTGGCGCGGCGGCGCAGGAATGGGGCAGGGGCTTGATCTGGAGCGGACGCGCGGTTGTCAATCCATGACATGCTGAAGTGTGGAGTAGAGGCTGCTTTTTGACGAAAGTGTGCTAGGATGTCTGTCCGTGATCCCCCTGACCCTCCCCTCTTTGAACCCCGAACTCCTCTCCCCCGCCGGGAACTGGGAGTGCGCCCGCGCGGCGGTGGCCAATGGCGCGGACGCCATCTTCTTTGGCATGCCGCGTTTCAATGCACGGCTGCGGGCGGACAACTTCACGGAGGAGGACCTGCCGGAGCTGATGAAGTTCCTCCACGCCCACGGTGTGAAAGGCTATGTGGCCTTCAACACCCTCATCTTCACGCAGGAGCTGCCGGATGCTGAAACCCAGCTTCGCTACCTCGAGGAGAGCGGGGTAGATGCGGTCATCGTGCAGGATCTCGGACTCGCCCGCATGGTCAAGGCGCTCACCCCAAACCTGCGCCTGCATGCCTCCACCCAGATGACCATCACCTCGCCAGAGGGGCTGGAGTTTGCCAAGCAGCTCGACATCGACCAGGCCGTGCTCGCGCGTGAGCTCTCTCTGCGCGATCTCGAAAAATTCAAAGCCGGAGAAAACCCCGCTGTGCCGCTGGAGGTTTTCGTCCACGGTGCGCTTTGCGTGGCCTACTCCGGCCAGTGCCTCACCAGCGAGTCCCTCGGCCGCCGCAGCGCCAACCGGGGCGAGTGCGCCCAGGCCTGCCGCATGCCGTACGAAATGTTCGTGGACGGCGTCCAGCGCGACCTTGGTGACAAGCGTTACCTCCTCTCCCCCCAGGACCTCGCAGCCGTGGATGAGATCCCGCGTTTGATCGACCTTGGAATCCGCAGCTTCAAGATCGAGGGGCGTCTCAAGACGCCCGAATACGTCGCCGCCGTCACACGGGTTTATCGAGATGCGATTGATCGAGCCCTCGCTGGCAGGCCCGCCCCCGCCACCGAAGACGACCGCTACGCCCTGGAGATGACCTTCTCCCGCGGCCTCTTCTCCGGCTGGATGCACGGCGTGAACCACCAGGAGCTTGTGGGCGCCTATTATGGCAAAAAACGCGGCCCCTACGTCGGGACAGTCACGCGCATCCTTGATGACGACACCCTGGAGCTGGACGAGCTGTGCCTCGCCATGAAGCCCGGGGACGGCGTCGTGTTTGAAAACCTCTCCAACACCAACGACGAGCAGGGCGGCAGCATCTATGAGATGCGCGGCACCCGCCTCAGTTTCCAGCATGGCCGCCTGCGCATGGCCGCCATCCCCGAGGGAACCCGTGTTTTCAAGACCAGCGACCCCGCGCTGAACCGCGCGCTGCGCAAATCCTTCGAAGGCGACATCCCCATCCGCAAACAAAGCCGCCTGGACCTCGTCGTCAGCGGCCGGGCGGGGGAGCCTCTGCGCGTGCGCTGCGGCCACGTCACCATCGGCTCGGCCATGCCCCTGCAGGCGGCCATGAAGCGTCCGCTGACACCAGCGGCCTTCATCGACCAGTTCAGCCGCCTCGGCGGCACCGAGTTCGAAATCGGCACCGTGCAGTTCGATGTCGAGGGCGAGGTCATCCTGCCTGTGAGCGAGCTAAACCGCATGCGGCGTGATCTTGTCGCAGCCTGTGACGTGGACACCAGGCCCGCCCGGGCAAGCACAACGACGCTGGAGTCTTTGATGCCCGCGCGCGTCACCCCGGATCAGTCAGCGCCGGCGCATCTGCACGCCCTGTGTCGCACGCGGGCGCAGATCGACGCCGCTCTGGCCACTGGCATGGAGCGTCTCTACCTCGACTTCGAGGACATCCGCCTCTACGGCGACTTGGTGAAGGACATCAAGGCCCGCAGCGACTCCACGCAGGTCTGGCTGGCCACCCCGCGCATTCAAAAGTCCGGCGAGGCCGGTTTCTTCAAGCTCATCCAGCGCGCGGAGCCGCATGGTGTGCTCATTCGCAACCTGGGTGCCATGGCTTTCTTCCGCAACGAAGGCATTCCCATCACCGGCGACTTCTCGTTGAACGTGGCCAATCCCCTGACCGCAGAAATCCTGAAGGCCACCGGCCTGGAGCGCCTGACCATCAGCTACGACCTCAGCATCGAGCAGGTCATGGACCTTCTTTACGCCGCCCCGCCGGAGTGGTTCGAGCTTACGCTGCACCAGCACATGCCCATGTTTCACATGGAGCACTGCGCCTTCGCCGCCTTCCTCAGCAAGGGGAAGGACTTCACCACCTGCGGCCGCCCCTGTGAAAAGCACCGCGTCCATCTGCGCGACCGCGTCGGCATGGATCACCCGTTGAAGGCCGATGTCGGCTGCCGCAACACCCTCTTCAATGCCGTGCCGCAGACCGGCGCCCAATACGTCACCGCCCTCCGTCAGGCCGGCCTCCGCGCCTTCCGCGTCGAGTTGCTGGAGGAGGACCTGGACGAATCCCACCGCGTCCTTCAGACCTACCAGGAGCTTCTGGATGGCCAGCGCGACGCCGACGACATCTGGCGCGACCTCAAAGCCCAAAGCCAGCTCGGCGTCACCCGCGGCACCTGGGAGGAGCTTGTTTGAGCTGGTGAAACATCGCGCTAGTTTTTGGACACCTTGGAACGTTGAGAAACCAGCAGCCCAGCTTGCCGTAACGGAACCTTCTTGAACGACGGCGGTTTGACACCAGAGTTTCCCCCCCGCATGCCCAGGCACGTCCCCGACGATTTCAGTTTCCTGCCCACCGTTGACTCGACGGACGAGGAAATCATGGAGAGGGAGGAGCTGAGGCAGGCAGGCAAGGAGGCTGCGGCCCCCGAACCCCCAGTGGAGGAGTCGCACGACCCGGCTTGGTCAGATCCCGCGCAGCACGGAGACCCCGCGCAGGCGCCGGCCAGCCATCTGGAACCGGCCGCTTTTGAGGAGCCACACACCCAGGACCTCCCACCGGAGCAGCAGGATGGGCAGGCCCTGTGGCAGGAGTTCATCCAGCAGGGGCAGCCTCACGCCCCGGCCGGTCCGGAGCCGGAACAGCCCGCTAAGACAGAGCAAAGGGAGGCTGAAAAGCCCCTGCCTGTCCCGAAAGCACAGGAGGCTTTAAACCTGCGCGTGGAGCGGGAGAGTCATCCTGCGTCGTCAGACACACCGCCTGTCAGCCTTGGAGGGCGTGTCAAAGGGGAGAAAAAGGCCAAGGACCAGCCCAAGCTGGAAGACACCGCCGCTCCCCCCGACCCCTCGTCAAAGCCCTTCATCGCACCCAAGCCACCGCCAGAGGAGCCGCTGCATCCGGACCAGGAGCGCAGGGTCCGCTGGAGGAAACTCATGGAAAAAGCCGGCTTCCGCTCCCTCGGCTGGAGCTTGGCCGCCCACCTCGCTCTTCTGTTGGCGGGCGCCGCCATCGGCATCAACCAGGTCATTGACAGGCAGGTGGACTTTCTGCCCGGAGGCGGCTCCGCGCAGTCCCAGGCCGCCGCCGCCGAGCTGACCCACAAAATGCAGCAAAAGAAAAACCCGTGGCTCAAGGCCAAGCCACGCCTGCAAAAGGTCACGGTGCAGACCCTCGCAGCGGACATCGTCCTTCCAGAGATGCCCATGGACACCCTGGACCTTTCCGCCATCACCGACCGCATGGACATCAAGGCCGCCAACCTTGGCGGCGGCGCGCCCCTCGGCATGGGCACCGCCGGTGCGGGGGGCGGTTTGGGCGCGGGCATCGGCCGTGGCGGAAAGTTCAGCTTTGTCGGCCAGACCGCCATCGGCAAGCGCGTGGTCTTCGTGGTCGATGTGTCCGGCTCCATGTCCGCCGTGGGCTCCGGGGAAAGCATCTCCCGCTTCGACCTGCTGAAGAAGGAGCTCGTCAAAAGCATCAACCAGATGCCGATGAACACCCAGTACCAGATTCTTTTCTTCTCCGACTTCGCCTGGCCGCACGATCAGGTGGACAGCCGCGACGTGAACGCGCTCACCAAGTACCGCTGGGAGGTCGATCCCAAGAACTACAAAAACGTCAAGCTCCCCACCTTCCGCTTCATCCAGGCCACCCCTTTCTCCCTGCGCGAGACGACCGACATCATCCAGCGCTCCGACAATCCTGGCGGCACAAACTGGGGCTCAGGCCTGCTCATGGCCCTCAATGCCAGCCCCAAGCCTGATGTGATTTTTTTCATGACCGACGGCCTTCGCTCCGACGAGCAGGGCTGGGTGGACGTCATCACCGCCGAAAACAAGCGCCGCCTGCCCATGACCGCCATCTACACCAGCGCCATGCAGCAGCCCGATGCGGCGAAGGAGCTGGACGACCTCGCCCGCCGCAACAACGGCCGCTTCACCGTGGTGCTTGGTGACGGCAAAATCGTCAAGGGCGAGGACTTCTTCAAGATGAGGTAGCCAGGCCGCGCAGCGCCGCCGCGACCTCCTCCACCGGCAGCCCCACCACATTGGTGAATGAGCCCTCCATCCCCGCCATCACGATTTCCGTGTGTTCCTGGATGCCGTAGGCCCCCGCCTTGTCCAGCGGGTTCATCTTCGCGTGGTAGTCGCGGATCACCTCATCCGTCAGCGCCTTGAAAGTCACCTGCGTGATGACATGCAGCTCATGCTCGATGCTGCCATCGCACGCAAAGGCCACCCCCGTGCACACCTCATGCGCGCGGCCGGACAGCCGCCGCACCATCGCCAGCGCCTCCTCCATGTCCGCAGGCTTGCCCAGCGGATCACCATCCACATACACCAGGGTGTCCGCGCCGATCACCCGCGCTCCGGGCCTCAGCCGGCATCCCTCCAGCGCCTTGCGCCGCGCATTTTCCACCGTCAGCGCCGCCGGTGTCAGGGCGGCGTCATGCGCCTCCTCCACCTGGGGCACCACGATTTCAAAAACAAAACCCGCCCCGCGCAGCAGTTCCACTCGGCGGGGGGAGGCCGAGGCCAGCACCAGAGGTCGCGTGCTCAAGCTCACGCGCCTTTCTCCACAATGCCCGCCACATCATCCGCGCGGATCACCGCGTCCCGCTTGTCGGGGGTCCGGTAATAGTAATAGCCCGTCTTCGACTGGTACTGCGGCTCCCCGGTGCACATCACCTCGCGGCCGTCCTTCAGCTTGATCTTGTGCGGGGAGGTCGAGGCCAGCAGGTCTGGCATGGAGCAGGACGTCAGCAGCACGGCTGGCAGGATCAGCAGAAGATGGCGCGGAAATTTCATGAAGACGGCAGGCGATGGCTCAAACGATGGAGGTTTGACGCAGCTTTCGGTGTTTCTGTTCATTCGGGCGGATCGCGACATTTTCAAGCAACGGTATGATGGCGGTTGAAGCAGCCTTCGTGCCTCCTACCCTGCGGCCATGAGCGAAAGCCCTCCCCCAGCTATCGGAATCATCGGTGGTTCCGGCCTTTACGACCTCGAAGGATTTGAAAATCGTGAGGAAATCACCGTCCCCACCCCCTTCGGCATGCCCTCGGATGCCCTCGTCACCGGCACCCTGTCCGGCCGCCGCGTTTACTTCCTGCCGCGTCATGGCAAGGGGCACCGCATCCTCCCCACAGAGCTGAACCACCGCGCCAATATCTGGGCCCTCCGCAGCCTCAATGTCCGCTGGATCATCGCCGTCACCGCTGTCGGCAGCCTGAAGGAGGAATACCACCCGCGCGACATCGTCCTGCCCGACCAGTTTTTCGACCGCACCAGCCGCCGCGACCAGCACACCTTCTTCGGCCGCGGCATCGTGGCCCACGTGGGCTTTGCAGATCCCATCTCCGCCGCGCTGCGCAGTCTCCTCCACGGTGTCGTCACCGCCCAGGGCCGCCGCGTCCACAATGGCGGCACCTACGTCTGCATGGACGGCCCCGCCTTCTCCACCCGGGCAGAGTCCCATGCCAACCGCCAGCTCGGTTTCGACATCATCGGCATGACCAACCTGCCCGAGGCCAAGCTCGCCCGCGAGGCGGAGATCGCCCTCGCCACCCTCGCCATGGTCACAGACTACGACTGCTGGAAGGTGGAGGAGGAGGCCGTCACCGCCGAGTCCGTCATCGCCCACCTCCACGCCAATGTCTCCGCCGCCAAGGCCATCCTCGCCCAGGTCATCCCCCAGATTCCCGCCACCCCCTCCTGGCCGGAGCATCACTCCCTCGACACCGCCCTCATGACCGCCCGCACCCTCTGGCCCGAGCAGACCGTGGAGGATCTCCGCCCCATCCTCAGCCGGTTTGTTTGAGGCTAAGATGAATCCTCCCGATCCCTCTCCTGACTCTGAGGAAACGCCGTCGGTAGCCCTGCCTGTGGCTCGGGCTTTGCGGACACGTCAGAGCACGGGGCAGGAAATGATTTACATGGCCGGTGCTGGCGCGGTGGCACTGGTGCTGCTGGTCGTCTTTGCGGTGGCCTGGCTCGGCGGCCCCAGCATGCTCCATATGCTAAACAAGGTGCAGGACGCGGCCGTGCAGCCTAAACGGCTTCAGCCCCCGCCTCCGCTCACCTCCGAGCAGCATGCGGCCCTCTCAAAGTTTGGCCAGGAGCTCGCACGCTCCATCAACACCCGGAACATCTCCAAACTCGCCGCCCAAGTGGATGACGAGGCGCTTTCCGCGCGTGTGCTGGAAAAGCTGCCAGACGCATTTGAGGAGCCGGGTGTCCGCGCCAAGCTGGCGGACATCCTGCGCGGAAGCAGTGGCACCTGGATGCTTCAGACCATGGGGGGAGAGGCTGAATATGTGCGCTCTCGGTCCCGGGAAGATTTCCCCACCGTCCTGCTGCGCACAGGCCGGGGCTGGGAAAATTATGTGGATGTCATGGTGCGCCCGGAGGGCGAAGGCTTCAGGGTGGTGGACGCCTTCAGCCATGTGGAGGCACGCACAGCCTCGGACGAGATCTGCCACACCTTGGCCAGCGCGGCCAGAGATCCAGATTCCGCCGCGGTCGCCAGCCTGCCCGGTATGCCGCCGGATGCTTCTCAGGAAGTTCTCCGCCAGTTGCCTGACTACTTGGTGGCCCTGCGCGCCAGGACCGCTCTGGAGCAGCTTCAATTCTGTGACGCTCTGCCTCCAGATGCCCAAAAGGTGCCTCTGTTTTTCAGTCTGCGCCTGCAGGTGCTCCAAAGGCTCAACACCGTCAACGGCTGGGAAAATGCCGGGGATTACAAGGCTGCTCTGCGTGCTGCGCCCGGCATCTTGGGGCCAGACTGCACAGCAGACCTCCTGCTGGCAGATGTTCTGAGGATGGAGAACGACTTTGCAGGCGTGGATGAATGCCTGAAGCGTGCAGCCTTAGCCATCGGCGGCGCCGACTCCCACCTGACCTTCCGGCGCGCGGACAACTGTCTGATCATGAGAAATCATTTTCAGGCTTTGGCTCTTCTGGACTTGGTCGCCAAGGATCCAGCCTGGGCCAAAAGAGCCGCAGACCTGCGCATCAAGATCTATCTGGACCAGAGGGACTACCCGGCGCTGGTGGAAACCCTGCGCGCATTCAAGAATGATTTCGGCGTGGCGCTCGGCCGTCACAACTACTTCGTACGGATGGATGTTGGCGAATTTCTCGCTTCGCCCGAATTCCTTGCCTGGGAGAAAGAGACCACGACTGGCGGCGTGGAACCGCGTTAGTCCTCCATCAGCTTCACCGCCAGCCGGCGCATGAACTGCCGCTCGTTCAGGTGGCCCAGGCGCTCGTACGCCTCATCCAGATTGCGCAGGATGCGCAGCAGCGTCGCCTCGGCGGTGGCCGGTTCGCGGATCAAATCTTCCATCCCCGGATTCGCCGCCGGGTGGTGCTTTGCCACATCGGACGCCAGCATGAAGCGGCCGCGGTTGAAGCAGTCCACCAGCCAGGTCTGGTCGCGGTAATGCACACGGCACAGGAAATGACCGGGGAAGTTGCAGCCCTCGATGGTCAGGCCAAACCGGTGCCCCAGCAGGCGGTACAGGCAGCATAGGCTGATGGGGTTTCCCAGGCCCGTGTCCAGCACCCAGAACAGGTTGCTGTTGGCGGGGGAGTAGTAGTCCTTGCTGTTTCCACGGAAGCGCGTCACGCCGCCGCGCGGGGCAAACAGCCACTGTGCCAGCTCATGCGCGTCCATGCGGCCGGTGACGGCGAAGGCCTCCTCCGCCAGCGCGTCCAGACGCCCCGTCAGGTCGGAGGACTGTGTCTTCCAGCCGTTCAGAAAAGCGGAGAGCTGGCTCAGCCCTTCCTCCAGCTGCGCGTCCGGCCCGTCCAGCCAGCGCCAGCGCATCCACCTCTCTTCCAGCTCCGTGCGGCGTGCGGGCTCCAGCAGCTGGGCCACCAGTCGTTCCTCCTCCACGGAGAGCGGCGTCTCCAGCGCTTCAAGGTGCTGCGGCAGATCCCGGCGCATCACCGTCAGCTCCTGCTGCACCGCCTCGCGCACAACCTCGGAGTCATCGTCCAGAAGCTTGATCAGGTGGCTCAGGTGAGGGAGCGCAGGCATTCCCACTTGTTCATGCATGGCCTGGGGGGATGCAACGAAAATGCAAGCAAAAAAGCGCCCCGGTTTCACTGCGGCAGGTCCCATCCCCTCCATCCTTTCAGTGGCAGTGGACGCTGCCCCCGCCGTCCTCTATTTTCTCCCCATGCCCGCAAGCACAGCCGCCTCTGACGTCCGCATCTTCTCCCGCTATCGTGTTTATCGCGGGGGCGGCATCATCCTCGGCCCCGGCAAGGCGGAGCTTCTGGCCCTCATCTCAGAAACCGGCTCGCTCTCCGAGGCCGCACGTCGCATGGACATGTCCTACAACCGCGCCTGGCTCCACGTGAAGACCATGAACGAGAACTTTGCCGTGCCTCTGGTGGCCTCCACCCGCGGCGGCGCGGGCAAAGGCGGTGCTGGGCTGACCGACGCCGGGCGCGAGGTGCTGGCACTCTACCGCCAGCTGGAAGCCGAGGCCGCCACCGCCACCGCCGCCACCCAGCGCGCGCTGGCAAGGCACCTGAAGTAGCTCCGGTTGCCCATCATCAATCGAAGCTGTTTCAATCGATATACTTGACAAAGTATATCGGAGCCGCTCCCATCCGCGCGTCATGCAACGCGCCACCGTTCACCTCCTCCCCCTGTTCCTGGCCCCGGCCCTTTTGTCAGCGGCGGAACCAAAACCCTTCGAGCTCGGGGAGGTCCTCGTCGTGGCGGACTCCATCAGCGGCGCGGAGGCCATGAGCAGCCGCATCAGCGCCGCCGACATGCGCAAGTTTGAGCGCACCGACCTCGCCGACGCCCTGCGCCTCAGCCCCGGCGTGGTCACCAACAACAACGGCCCGCGAAATGAGGCCGGCGTCTATGTGCGCGGTTTCGACCTGCGGCAGACCCCCGTCTTCATCGACGGCATCCCCGTCTATGTGCCCTACGACGGCTACGTGGACCTCCGCCGCTTCACCACATTCGACGTCGCCAATGTCAGCATCTCCAAAGGCTTCAGCTCCGCCACCTACGGCGCCAACACCCTCGGCGGCGCCATCAACATCGTCACCCGCAAGCCGGAGCAGCCCTTCGAGGGCGACCTCCTCGGCGGCTGGGTGCAGGACGGCTACCAGGCCGCGCTGAACATCGGCATGCGCAGCCAGCACTGGTACCTGCAGCTCGGCGGCTCCTTTGTCGATGTGGACACCTACCGCATGTCCAAGGACTTCGTTCCCGTTCCCACCGAGCAGGGCGGCACCCGTGACAACGCCTACCGTGAGGACTGGCGTTTCAGCGCCAAGCTCGGCTACATGCCGAACGACACCGACGAATACGCCATCGGCTACGCCTATCAGCGGGGTGAAAAAGGCAACGCCACCTATGCCGGCAGCCTGCCTGCCGCCCAGCAGCCCCGCCGCTTCTGGCGCTGGCCCCGCTGGGACAAGCAGACCATCTACTTCATCGGCCACACCCAGCTCGGCAAGGACACCTACCTCAAGGAGCGCGTGTACTTTGACCAGTTCGTGAACGAGCTTTTTGCCTACAACAACTCGGCCTACAACACGCAGAACCCGCCGCAGGGCTTCCAAAGCTACTACGACGACTGGACCCTCGGTGGCAGCCTGGAGTTCGGCACCAAGCTCGGCCAGCACAACACCCTCAAGGCCTCCGTGCATGGCAAGTATGACCGGCACAAGGAGCACAACCAAGGGGAGAACCACTACACCTTTGAAGACAGCACCTTCTCCTTCGGCCTGGAGGACACACATCAGTTTACCGAGCGCTTCAGCGCCACCATCGGCGCCAGCTATGACTACCGCTACGTCATGGAGGCCGTGGACACCTCCGCCAGCCCCAACAACAACCAGAGCCTCGGCAGCGAGCCCTTCTCCGCCTTCAACCCCCAGGTCGGACTCTTCTACAAGCTGCCAGAACACGGCACCTTCCACGCCACCGTCGCACGCAAGAGCCGCTTCCCCACCATCAAGGACCGCTATTCCTACCGCCTCGGCCAGGCCATCCCCAATCCCAACCTCGAGCCGGAAACCGCCATCCATTACGACATCGGCTACGACGGCAAGGTCACGAAGCACTTGAGCATCCACGCCAGTCTCTTCGCCGCCATGATCGACGACACCATCCAGCGCGTTGACAACGTCGCCCCCGGCCCGCTCTGGCAGTTCCAAAACGTCGGCAAATCCCGCCACCTCGGCACCGAGTTGGGCTTCGACTACAAACCTTGCGACGCCATCCAGTTCGGGGCCAACTACACCTACCTCGACCGCAAGAACCTCAGCCAGCCCAATGTGAAGCTCATTGACACCCCGCGTCACTCCATCTTCGGCTGGGCAGACCTCCGTCCAGTGAGGTGGTTCAGCATCATCCCCAGCGTGGAGTACAACAGCGCCCGCTGGGCCCTTACCACGGGGGCAGAGGTGGGTGCCTACGCCATCCTCAACCTCAAGTTCGCCGTCCGCCTGCCCGGTGATGTCACCCTCAGCTTCGGCGCCAACAACCTCTGTGACCGCAACTACGCCATCACCGAAGGCTACTTCGAGGCCGGCCGCACCCTCTTCGCCAACGTGCAGGTGAAGTTCTAACGCCATTCTGCCATGCGCTTTCTGCTCTTTCTCCTCCTCGCCGTCTCTCTCCAGGCCCAGACCCTCGAAGTCACCGGCGAGGTCGAAAAGCCCCTCAAGCTCACCCTCGCCGATCTCGAACTCCTCCCCCACCAAACCGTGCAGGCCACCGAGCACGGCGGTGAAAAAGCCGAGTTCACCGGCGTTCCTCTCTATCAGATCCTCAAAGCCGCCGGCGTCCCCTTTGGCGAGCAGATGCGCGGGCCTGTCATGTCCCTCTACATCGTCGTCAGCGCCACCGACGGCTACCAGGCCGTCTATGCCCTCCCTGAGCTCGACCCCCTCTGCACTGACGACCCCGTCATCCTCGCCGATCACAAAAACGGCCAGCCCCTCGACACCGCCACAGGCCCCCTTCGCATGATCCTCGCCAAAGAAAAACGCCACGCCCGCTGGGTCCGCCAAGTGGTCAAAATCGATGTCCGCCGCGCCGCGAAGTAAACCGGTTCTCGAAGAGATTGTCGTGTGTCATCCGGCGCGTGCTGCGGAGCATGGAAAACCAATCTCCCCACCTCCGACTCTCCACGCCGTCTGAACATTCAAGCGCCCAGCAGGAGGTGGGGCGGCTGGTCCTCCAGCCGCCGTGGTGAACGAAGCGACCAATGCCGTTACTCCCCCTCACGCCAGGAATACGAAAATTTTGAGACTTGGTCCTACAACCGGATCTCCATCGCCGTTGCCGCCCGGTGCGCCTTCCCACGCGCCTCCTCAATGCTTCCCGCCCGCGCCAGCGTCACCGCCATGCGTCGCTGACCGCTGACACTCGGCTTGCCAAAGAGCCGCACCTGCGTGTCTGGCTCCGCCAGCACCTGGTCCAGGCTGCCGAACTGCACCTTCGCGGACTCGCCCTCCACCAGCACCGCGCAGCTCGCGCTCGGTCCGTTCTGATGGATGTTCGGAATCGGCAGGCCCAGGATGGCGCGCACATGCAGGGCAAACTCGCTCAGATCCTGGGAGATCAGCGTCACCAGCCCGGTGTCATGCGGCCGGGGAGAAACCTCGCTGAAGATCACATCGTCCCCCTTGATGAAAAGCTCCACGCCAAACAGCCCGCGGCCGCCGAGCGCCTCCGTGATGGACCCCGCCATGTGCTCTGCCGCCGCCAGCGCCTTCTCAGACATCGGGTGCGGCTGCCAGGACTCGCGGTAGTCCCCCTTGATCTGCGTGTGGCCCACCGGCGCGCAGAAGGAGGTGCCGCCCGCATGGCGCACCGTCAGCATCGTGATTTCATAGTCAAACTCCACGAAACCCTCCACGATGACCTTGCCCTTCCCGGCGCGGCCGCCTTCCTGGGCATATTTCCAGGAATGCTCAATGTCGGCGGCGGTTTTCACCGTGCTCTGGCCCTTGCCGGAGCTGCTCATGATTGGCTTCACCACGCACGGCATGCCGATTTTTTCGATCGCCGCGCGGAACTCCTCCTCCGTCTCCGCAAAGATATAGGGGGAAGTCTTCAGCCCCAGTTCCTCCGCCGCCAGCCGTCGGATGCCCTCGCGGTTCATGGTCAGCTTGGCCGCCCTCGCCGTCGGCACCACGCGGAAGCCCTCCTTCTCCAGCTCCAGCAGCGTGTCCGTGGCGATGGCCTCGATCTCCGGCACGATGCAGTCCGGCTTCTCCACCTCCACAATGCGGCGCAGCGCCTCGTCATCCAGCATGGAGATGATGTGGCTGCGGTGCGCCACCTGCATCGCGGGCGCGTTTGCATAGCGGTCCACCGCGATGACCTCCACGCCGAGGCGCTGAAGCTCAATCACGACTTCCTTCCCCAGCTCGCCAGAGCCGAGGAGCATGACTTTCGTTGCGGAGGAGGAAAGGGGGGTGCCGATGCGTGCCATGCCCGCATTTAGGACGGCAGACGGCGGGATTCAAACCGCAATCTTCGCGCGATGGTCCGGCATGGACAAGGCGCGGTTTCTCAGCATCCCTGGTCTGAGCAACGGTTCCCATGTCGTATCCTGGTCCTCCAGCCCCCTCCCTCCTGCGCCGTATGG
Organism: uncultured Prosthecobacter sp.; assembly: GCA_964588755.1. GTDB lineage: Bacteria > Verrucomicrobiota > Verrucomicrobiia > Verrucomicrobiales > Verrucomicrobiaceae > Prosthecobacter. Next base: position 18,337 of record CAZPSQ010000072.1, read on the forward strand.
TCCGGCCGGTGCTGGCAGCAGCGGTGGACCTGCTCTACCCCAGGCTGTGCTGCGGCTGCAAGACCCCCCTCGACCCAGGCGCAGGTGCGGCGTCCACGGACATCCAGGCCTTGTTTTGTCACACCTGTGAGGAGGCTCTGCCGTGGGTTCAGGCCCCCTGCTGCCGGGTGTGCGGGGAGACCTATGACGGCGCGATCAGCGGCGACTTCCGCTGCGCCAACTGCTCCGGACGCCGACTGGAGTTCGAGTTCGCCACCGCCGCCTGCCACGCGCGGGAATTGGTGCGGGAGCTGGTGCACCAGTTCAAATATGAGCGGCGGCTGCACCTGCGTGGCGCCCTGGCCGGCCTGCTGCTGCGCACCCTGGAGGAGCCGCGGCTGGCGCGGGAGCCCCTGGCCAGCTGGCTGCTGGTGCCCGTCCCGCTGCATCCCGAACGGGAGCAGGACCGCGAGTTCAACCAAAGCTGGGAACTGTGCCTGCGGCTGGCCCGCCTCACCGGCATCCCTGCCGTCAATGCGCTTGCCCGTGTCCAGGAGACGGACCCGCAGGCCCGATTGAACCGCCAGGAGCGCCTGAAAAATCTGCGGGGTGCCTTCGCCCTCCGCAAAGTCCGGCCCTGGCAGAAAAAACCCGCGCTGCAGGGCCGCGGCATCCTGCTGGTGGATGATGTTTTCACCACAGGAGCCACGACCAACGAATGCGCCCGGGTGCTGCGACGTGAGGGCGGGGCGCAAAAAGTGGTAGTCATCACCGTTGCACGCGGCTAGGATCAGCCTCGCGTCCGGCCCAGGCCGGGCCTTGACAGCGCGCACGCCCGGCGGTTTTCGTCCTGGCAACTCCCGCGAATGCAACCGGGGAGCCGCACCTTGTCAGGCCCGTTCTCCGCAGGGTGCCATAACGACCGCATACCATGGGATTTTTCAAAAAACGCTCTGTCAACGAACTCGGGGAAAAGAAACGCGACATGCCGGAAGGCCTTTGGACCAAGTGTCCATCGTGCAACGAAAGCCTTTTTGAGGATGCCCTGAGCAAGAACCTCCGCGTTTGCACCAACTGCGGCTACCATTTTACCATCGCCTCCGACGAGCGCCTCGCCAGCTTGGTGGATGAGGGCAGCTTCGCCGAAATGGACAAGGAGCTCGACTCCGTCAACGCCCTCGGCTTCAAAGGCTACCTCGACAAAGTAAAAGCCTACCAGACCAAGACCGGCCTCATGGAGGCCGTTGTCACCGGCCGCGGCAATATTGAGGGCATTCCAGTGCTTCTGGCTGTCATGGATTTTAGGTTCCTCGGCGCCAGCATGGGCAGTGTCGTGGGGGAGAAGATCACCCGCGCCATCGAGGCCGCCACGGCGGAGCGCAAGCCCGTCATCGTGTTCTCCGCCTCCGGTGGCGCACGCATGCACGAAGGCATCCTCAGCCTGATGCAGATGGCCAAGACCAGCGGCGCCCTGGCCCGCCACTCCGAGGCCCGGCTGCCCTACATTTCCGTCCTTACCCACCCCACCACAGGCGGGGTCACTGCCAGTTTCGCCACCCTCGGGGATCTCATCATTGCCGAACCCAAGTGCATGATCGGCTTCGCCGGCCCCCGTGTGGTTAAGGAAACGACCCACGCCGACCTGCCTCCGGGCTTCCAGACGGCGGAGTTCATGATGCAGCATGGTCTGGTGGACATGATTGTGGAGCGCAAGGACATGCGTGCCACTCTGGCCAGGACGCTTCGATACATGACTTTACCTAGGTGACTATACCACTTAGGTGTAAATCCTATATTCCAGCCCGCCGAGATAAAGTCGACGAGGGAGAAAAGGTGTGACCTCGAAAAGGTCTGCAAATGATGCTTTCCGCATTTGCACTCGGAATGAAAGGGCGCATTCTCCTGCCCCCCCTATCATGAGTGCTTCCTTGTCGTATCGCGCCAACGCGGATTTCCTTGAGTCCAAATACGTGGACTGGAAAAAAGACCCTGCTTCCGTCGAGCCGTTGTGGTCATCCTTTTTTGAAGGCTTTGAGCTTGGCATGGCCCGCCTCCCCTCCGCCAAGACGGGGGCCGCCGGTGCCGTAGACGCCCCCCTGTCGGAAAAGGCCCTGAACTTCCGCATGCGGGTGACCAACGCGCTGCACAGCTTCCGCGCCATCGGCCACACGGCCGCCCACCTGGACCCGCTGGACAAGGAAGGCCCTGAGATTGCCGCGCTGACCACCGCCGGCCTGGGATTCACCGCGGACGAGCTGGAGGAGGAGGTGCAGACGCACATGTTCCGCGGCGGCATGCCGATGAAGCTCAAGACCATGCTGGCCGAGCTGCGTCGGATCTACTGCGGCAAGACGGGTTTTGAGTTCATGCACATCCACCATGGCGAGGTGCGCTCCTGGCTGCTCAGCCGCATTGAGGAGCGCAACCTGGAGGCCCGGCCCACGCCGAAAGAGCAGGTGGACGCCCTGCGCTGGCTGCTGGAGGCCGAGACTTTCGAGCGCTTCCTGCACCGCCGCTTTGTCGGCCAGAAGCGCTTCTCCGTGGAAGGCGGCGAGTCCATGCTGGTGGCGCTGGAGACGATTTTTGAGCACATGCCGTCCCTTGGCGGCAAGGAAATTGTCATGGGCATGGCCCACCGCGGCCGCCTCAGCGTGCTGGCCAACTTCCTGCGCAAGCCGCTGGAATATCTCTTTTACGAGTTCAGCGAGAACTATGTGCCCAACCTGATCGCTGGTGACGGGGACGTGAAGTATCACCTGGGCTTTGAGACCATCCGCCAGACCGGGAGCGGGGATTCCGTGAGCATCACGCTGGCACCAAACCCCAGCCACCTGGAGGCCGTTGACCCGGTGGTCGAGGGCATGACCCGCGCGCGCCAGCGCTTCCTGGAGGACACCAAGGACCGCAAAAAAGTGGTGCCTGTGCTCATCCATGGTGACGCGGCCTTCGCCGGCCAGGGCATCGTGGCGGAGGTGCTGAACCTTTCCCAGCTTCCCGGCTACCGCACCGGTGGCACCATCCACATCATCGTGAACAACCAGATTGGTTTCACCACGATGCCGGAGGACGCGCGCTCCTCTGACAACGCCACCGATGTGGCCAAGATGATCGAGGCCCCGGTCATCCACGTGAACGGCGACTGCCCCATGGAAGTGGCGGCTGCCGCCAAGCTGGCCTTTGAATTCCGCCAGACCTTCGGCCGCGACGTCGTGCTGGACATCGTGTGCTACCGCCGCCACGGCCACAATGAGACGGACGAGCCCGGCTTCACCCAGCCAAACATGGCCCGCGCCATCGCCGAGCATCCCTCCACCGCCACCCTGTTCCGCCTGGACCTCGCCTCCAGCGGCATCTTGGACGAGGCCGGTTCCGCAGCCCTGCAGCGGGAGCTGGAAGACGAGCTTGAAGAAGGCCTCAAAATTCTGGCCGAGAAGGACAAGAACGCCGACGGCGGCAATCCTTTCGAAGGCAGCACAGCCCAGCCACAGCCTCCGTTTGATTTCAATCCGACACTCACGGGGGTGCCCATCGAGCGTCTGAAGACCCTCGGCCAGCGCCTGCTGGAAGTGCCGGAGGGCTTCAACCTGCACCCCACCATCGGCAAGCGTTTCCTGGCCGCCCGCAGGAAGGCGATTGAGGCTGGCGAAGGCATCGACTGGGCCTACGCGGAGTCCCTGGCCTTTGGCTCCCTGCTCACTGACGGCCATGGGGTGCGCCTCAGCGGCCAGGACGTGCGGCGTGGCACCTTCAGCCAGCGGCACAGCGTGTTTTATGACTCCCAGACGCGCGAGCGCTACATTCCGCTGAACAATCTGGCTGCCGAACAGGGCCGCTACTGCGTGTACAACAGCCTCCTCTCCGAGGCGGCGGTGCTTGGCTTTGACTACGGCTACTCGCTTCTCGCCAGCAACCTGCTGGTGTGCTGGGAGGCGCAGTTCGGTGACTTCGTGAATGGCGCGCAGGTCATCATCGACCAGTTCATCTGCAGCGCGGAAAGCAAGTGGCAGCGCCCCAGCCACATCACCCTTCTTCTCCCTCACGGGTACGAGGGGCAGGGACCGGAGCATTCCAGTGCCAGAATGGAGCGTTTCCTCCAGCTTTGCGCCGGGCAGAACATGCAGGTGTGCAATTTCACCACGCCAGCCCAGTATTTCCACGCCCTGCGCCGCCAGCTCAAGCGCGGCACGCGCAAGCCGCTCATCGTCATGACGCCGAAGAGCCTGCTGCGTCATCCGAAGTGCGTCTCCAAGCTCAGTGAGATGGCTGAGGGCACCACCTTCAAGGAAGTGCTTGATGACGACCAGCTTCTCGCCCCGCCGGAGCGCATCACGCGTCTCATTTTGTGCAGCGGCAAGGTGTAC
>CAZPSQ010000073.1:0-22587 GCA_964588755.1 uncultured Prosthecobacter sp.
TGGTCGAGCGCCCCTGCAATGCCAGCGACTTCCTGGCCACGGTGTATCACCACCTCGGCATCGACTCGTCCAAGGTCACCATCAACGACCTCAACGGCCGCCCGACCCACATTGTCGAAAACGGCCGCCCCATTCCCGAGCTGATCGCATAGCGATACCCACCATGCGCCGCCTCGCCTTCGCCCTTTTCCTGCTGCCGCTCACCGCACCCGCCCAGGCTCCGAAGGCCCCGGAGGTGCCCACTGATCTGCCGCCTAAAATCCAGCTCCTGCAGCCGGGCGTCAGGCTCACCCTGCTGGCGGAGCACCCGGACCTCGTCACCCCCACCGGCATTGATGTGGACGAAAAGGGCCGCATATGGCTGGCGGCCTGCCATACCCATTTCCGTCCCGAAGGCTACCAGGGACCGGAGCATGACGAGATCCTGGTGTTCGACGCCGACGGCAAAAACCGCCGTGTGTTCTACAACAAGACGGATGCCACCATGCATGTGGAATGCGGCCCGGACGGCTGGCTTTACCTCGCCGAGCGCGACCGCATCCTGCGCATCAAGGACAGCGATGGCGACGGCATTGGCGACACCGAGGAGAATCTGGCCACGCTGGACACCGTGGCGGACTATCCCCACAATGGACTCAGCGGCATGGCCTGGCATCCGGATGGCGGCCTCGTTTTCTCCCTGGGGGAAAACTTCGGCAAGGACTGGACGCTCACCGCCCGGGATGGCTCGACAGTCAGCGGCCGAGGTGAAGGCGGCGTGTTCCGCTGCACCGCCGACGGGAAAAAAATGCGCCGCATCGCCCGCGGCTTCTGGAATCCGTTTGGCCTGGTCGTGCGCGTCGATGGCGAAATCTTCGCCGCTGAGAACGACCCGGGCAGCCGCCCGCCCTGCCGCCTGTTGAACATCGTGGAGGGCGCCGACTATGGCTACCAGTGGGTCTATGGCAGCGCGCCCGTGCACCCCTTTGTCGCCTGGAATGGCGAGCTGCGCGGCACACTTGGCATGATCCATCCCTGCGGCGAGGGACCCTGCGCCATCATCGAGCTCGGCGGGGGCATGCTCATTCCAAGCTGGAGCGACCACAGCATCGACTACTTCCCGCTCACACGCAAAGGCGCGGGCTATGAGTCCGTGCGCGTGCCTCTGGTCAAAGGAAGCGACTTCTTCCGCCCTGTCTGCATGGCACGCGGCCCGGATGGTGCCTTCTACCTCACCGACTGGGTTTTCAGCTCCTACCCCATCCACGGGCGCGGCCGCCTGTGGAAGCTCGAAATAGACCAAGCTCCTTGGATCAAGGCCAACACCGACCCTATGACGGCGGAGGCCGCACTGGCCGAGAAACTGCGCCAGGGGAAAGCCACGCTGGATGTTCCAAAGTTGCTGGCGCTGGCCCGGGGCAACGACCCCCACCTCTCCGATGCCGCCCTGACAGCGCTGGCACGGGGCAGCAGCACATGGACGCCCGGCACGCTGGAAAAGCTTGTCCCCGCCGACCGCGTCTGGGCCTTCGTTGCCCTGCGCCGTGTGGACTTGAACGATGGAAAATGGGTGCGCGCCTTTTGGGATGACCCTGATCCAGAGATGCGCTTCGAATGCCTGCGCTGGACCGCCGACGCGGTCTTGAAAAACTTCATGCCCCAGGTCGAGGCCATGCTGTCCGACCCCACCCTCGACTTCCGTCTCTTCGAGGCCGTCCTCGCCACCTGGAACACGCTGCGCGGGGAGCCCGGCGCCGGCGTCACCAATCCCGACGTGCTGGTGGAGCGTATCACCCACCCGCAAACGCCCGCCCGCCTCAAAGGCTACGCGCTGCGGCTGGCGCCGCCAAATCACGCCAAGATCACACTGCCGCTGCTGCAGGACCTTCTCGCGCTCAAGGACGACGTCCTCACCCTGGAGGTCGTCCGCACCCTCGCCGCGCGCAAGGCCTCTTCGGAGGTGGCCTCGGATGAGGCACGCAGCCCCCGGCTCCGCGCAGAGGCCATTGTCGGTGTCGAGGACATTCCCCTGCTGCAAAAGCTGGCCAACCACGACAACACCCTCATCCGCGATGAGGCCCGCCGCGCCCTCCGTTTCACCGAACACGACAAAAGCTTTGCCGTCAGCACCAGCCGCCCCGCCTTTGACGACACGGACGCATGGCTGAGGATGCTGGATGCTCTCCCGGGCCGGGCCGATCCTGAAACAGGCCGCCGCCTCTTCTTCCACACCAAGGTCGCCATCTGCGCCACCTGCCACCGTCACAGCGGCCGTGGCAACGTCGTCGGCCCCGACCTCACCTTCGTCGCGCAGCAGGGGGACCGCGCCGCCATCCTGCGCTCCATCCTGGAGCCGCATCGCGAAGTCGCCCCCCAGTTCTATCCTTCCCAGGTGCAGCTCAAGGACGGCACCGAGTTCACCGGCATCCTTCTCCGCTCCTCCCACGTCGAGACCTTCCGTGATCTCACAGGCAGGGAGCGCAGCTTCCCCCAGGCCGACATCGTCAGCCGCACCGAGCTGAAGACCTCCCTCATGCCTGCCGGGCTGGTGATGTCACTGACCGATTCGGAACTGCGTGACCTGCTCGCCTTCCTCACCGGCAACCCATGATCCGCCTGACATGAAGCCCGTCTTTCTTTGCCTCCTGCTTGCCCTCGGCCATGCATCGGCCCAGGAAGCCGCGCAGCCTGCCGAATTCGCCCGCGCCGGGGTTCTCAGTTTCGGCAGGGGCCAGACCCTGGCGCTGCAGGATGACGGCTGCACGCTCTCCAAGCCGGAGTGGCAGACCGTGGTGGATGGCGTGCCCAAGGTGCGCGTGACTTACGACGCCGTCGGTGGCGGCGCTCAGGCACGTCATGCAGCCACCGGCGCCGTGACCTTTTTCATTTCCAATTCACATCCATGAACCCCACCAAATTCACACGCCGTCACTGGCTCGGCACCACCACAGCCACCGCCGCCAGCCTGCTGCTTCCAGCCCAGCGCCCCCTGCATGCCGCCTCCGCGATCGAGGGCGAGACCGAGCACTTCTGGTACCGCATGCCCGCGGCGGACAGCCCCTACATCGACTCGCAGCGGGACCACAAGGCCTTCGCCTTCTCCGGCACGCGGATCATGCTCTCTGAGGACTGCGGCAAGTCCTGGCCCCACACCGCCGACTTTCCCGACGCGCAGAACCTCACCTTCAGCGTCATCCTCAAAAACGGAAACATCGTCTTCGCCACCCGCGAGCGCCTTTTCCTCAGCACGGACAATCTGAGAACACATCGCGAGATCATCGTGAAAAATACCGACGGCAGCGACTACCTCCCTCACAAGCCCGTCAATCCTGATCTCCCTGGCTGGTATTTCCACCCCCTGGATGGGGAGCACTGTTTCGAGGTGGACGGCAAGGAGATGCTTGTGTGGGGCAACTATTGCAATGTCATAGGCGGCGCCGTCCCGGTGAACATCTACTACTCCACCGACAACGGCGAGACCGTGAAGATCGCCTACGCCTTCGGCCAGAATCCCCACTTCCAGCAAAAGGGCGCGCCACCGGAGGCACCGCTGCTCGGCAATCCGCAGAACAAGACCATCGCCCGCCACATTCACAACGTCACCTACAGCCCCGCTGAAAACGCCTTCTACGCCTGCACCGGCGACATCGACCGCGGCCACGGCAACGAATGCCACTGGCTGCGCGGCACCTACGATGCCAAGGCAGACACCTGGGACTGGAAGACCGTTGTCACCGTCAATTCAAACTCCCGTTTCAAATCCGGCGGCATCAACTTCATTGGCGACACGGTCTATTGGATCGCCGACGCCAACGGCCCCAAGTTTGGCCCCGAGCACGATCGCGGCATCTTCGCCTGCGCCCCCGCCGATATCGCAGACAAGACAAAGCACACCATGCTCTTCAATCCGAAGTTTGAATCTGCCAACATGCTCGTTCAGGACCGCGTCTTCGTCGCCACACACTGCGCTCCCGCCTCCACCTACGCCTGCGGCATCATCTGGTCCCCGGACATGGGCAAAACCTGGGCCCAGCATGACTTGAAGGAGTTCGGCCCCCGCTCCGGCTGCCGCATCCACAAGAAGAACAGTGATGGCTGGTTCCGCATGGACCTCCGCAAAGGCTGGATCGACCGCGCCGAAGTCCTCTTCCTCAAGCCGAAGGCGTAAGCCTTCCCGCCCATCTCCTCATTCCCATGAAACACCTCTCCCCTGGTCTTGTCGTTTTGTTCTCACTGTCAGCCTTGTTCTCCTCCGCAGAGGAGCCAAAGCTGCGCGCCGGTGCTGCCGCCGTGGACATCACGCCCACGCATTTCCCCATGAACATGCCGGGCGGCTTCAGCGCCAACATGGCCGAAAAGGCGCATGATCCCTTCCACGCCCGCGCCCTGGTGCTCGATGACGGCACCACCACACTCGCCATGGTGGTGGTGGACAATCTCGGCGCAGGGCCGGACGTGCTGAACGAGGCCAAGGCCATCGCCGCGGAGAAGACCGGCATGAAGGTGGAAAACATGCTCATCAGCTCCACCCACACCCACAGCGGGCCTTCGCTGAACACCCGCAGCGAGCCTGCCGCCGCCTACTACAAAAAGTTCGTGGAGGGTGTCTCCGCCGCCATCGTCCAGGCCCACACCGCGTTGCAGCCTGCCTCCATCGGCGCCGCAGCGCATCCGCTGCCGGATGAGGTCTTCAACCGCCGCTGGTATTTGAAGGATGGGAAAATGCCGCTCAATCCCTTCGGCCGCCTCGACAAGGTGAAGACGAATCCCGGCACCGATCCAAATGTCATCGATCACCCCGCCGGCCCCACCGACCCGGACATCACCATCATCTCCGTGCAGGGTGCCAAGCGCAAACCCCTCGCGCTGTATGCAAACTACTCCCTCCACTACGTCGGCGGCTCGCCCGCAGGCCAGATGTCCTCCGACTACTTCGGCGAGTTCGCCCGCATCATGCCCTCCCGCCTGCGCGGGGATGATGCCTTCGTCGCCATGATGTCCAACGGCACCTCCGGCGACATCAACAACATCCCCTTCGGCGTCGTACGTCCACCACGCGAGCCGTTCGAGCAGATTCGCATCGTCGCGCAAAAGGCCGCCGACACCGCCTGGCTCGCCCACAAAAAAATCGAGAAACATTCCGCCACCGCCCGTCTCGGCATGCGTCAGCGCGACATCACCCTGAAACTGCGCAAGCCCACCCCTGAGCAGATCGAGGCCGCAAAACTCGTTCTCGCCGTCCCCAACAAGGACAAGGAGGCCATCGAGAAGCTTCCCACCCGGGCCAAAAACTATGCCGGCAATGTCGTCAACGCCGCCGAGAATCCCGAGGACACCCTCACCGTGCAGCTCCAGGCCATCCGCATCGGCGATCTCGCCGTGTGCGGCATCCCCTTCGAAACCTTTGTGGAGATGGGCCTCGACCTGAAAAAGCGCAGCCCCTTCCCGCAGACCATGGTCATCGGCCTCGCCAACGGCAAGCACGGCTACCTGCCCACCCTCGATCAGCACAAGCTCGGCGGCTACGAGACCTGGCTGGGCACGAACCGCGTGCAGGAGGACACCTCCGTCATCCTCACCAACAACCTGCTGGAGATGCTGGCCGAGCTGAAAGACGACGGCTGAGCCAGCACGGAGGAGTGTTGAAAAACACACGGTCGTACTGAAATATAACTGGCATACCAGTAAGATTTCAGAATCCCACCCCGTTCATCACCCATGTCCATGAGCCCTCCGCCCTCCCGTCTTCAGTCCCGCGCCTACTCCGAGCTGCGCCGGTTGATCGTCTCCGGCGAGTTTCCGCCCGGCACCTTCCTCTCCGAACGTCAGCTCGCCCTCCAGTTGGAGATGAGCAAGACCCCCGTGCATGTGGCCTTGGAGCGGCTGGAGTCGGAAGGCTTTGTCACCATCTCCGCCCAGCAGGGCATTGTGGTGCGCGGCATGAGCGTGGAGGACATCGTGGACCACTACGAGCTGCGCGAGGCCATCGAGGCCTGGGTGGTGCGCCGCCTCGCCGGAAAGCTCAGCCCCGGGCAGGAGCGCCAGCTCCAGGACAATCTGAAAGAACAGCGCGCCGCGCTGAAGGAGGACGACCTGTCGCGGCTCGTCCAGCTCGATGAGCAGATGCACTTCATGCTCGGCTCCTTCCTGCAAAACCGGGAGATCATGAGCACCATGGAGCGGCTGCGGGACAAAATTCACCAGGTCATCGTCCGCGTGACGGATTCCGACCGCTCCCGGCCTGCGGACAGCGTGTCGGAGCACGCGCGCATCATCAAGGCGATCCTCGCAGGCGAGGGCGCGCAGGCGGCGGACCTCATGGTGGAGCACCTGGAGGCAGGCAAACGCCGCATCCTCAACCCCGAACGCTTTGCCCGCTGACAATGATGCTCCGCTGGCTGCCAGTTTTGCTCGCCTCACCGCACCTCAGCCCGGGCGCGGAGGCGCCGGATTTTGCGCGCGACATCCAGCCCATTCTGGCCGCGCATTGTCTGAAGTGTCACGGCCCGGACGAACAAAACGGCAGCATACGCTACGACCAAAAAGCTGCCGCATTTGGACAGGCGGACTCAGGGAAACATCCCATCGTTCCAGGCAGCACGGAACAAAGTGAGCTGCTGAAGCGCATTGCCTCCACCCACAAAGATGAGCAGATGCCGCCGAAAGGCCCGCGTCTTGGCGCGTCTGAGACCGACTTGCTGCGCCGCTGGATCATCTCAGGTGCGGCGTGGCCGGAAGACACCACATCCGTGGCTGCCTCAAAGCCCGCCAGCACCCACTGGGCGTTCCAGCCTCTTCATGAGCCAAGGCTGCCGGAAGTGAAGGACAAATCCTGGCCACGCAATCCCATCGACCATTTCATTCAGGCAAAGCGCGAGTCTGCCGGACTCACTCCTGCACCAGATGCCAGGCCGCAAGCACTTCTCCGGCGGCTGTCGTATGACCTGACCGGCCTGCCGCCGGATGAGGCGCTGATGAAGATGGCGGAAGGAATGACAAAACCGACGTCAGAAATTGGAAGCGGGAAATTAGAGGTGCGCGGAGCCAAACATCTGACTTCTGACATCTCACCTCTAACCTCTGCCACAGACTCTCTTCTCAGCTCCCGGGCCTACGGCGAGCGCTGGGGCAGGCACTGGATGGACTGGGTGCGGTACGCGGACACCGCCGGAGACAATTCCGACTACCCCATACCCCAGGCCTACTTGTACAGAAACTACATCATTCAATCCTTGAATGATGACGTGCCATACGACCGGTTCATCACCGAGCAGATCGCCGGCGATCTCCTGCCCGCAGCCTCGCAGGCGCAGCGCAACAGGCAGACCATCGCCACGGGTTATCTGGCCATGGCGCGGCGCTTTGGCTCCCTGGTGGAGCGGTACCCCTGGCACCTCACGATTGAGGACACCATCGACAATCTCGGCCGCACCGTCATGGGCCTCACCCTCAGCTGCGCGCGTTGCCACGACCATAAGTTTGACCCTGTTTCCGCGCGCGACTACTACGGCCTGTATGGCATTTTCGCCAGCACACGCTACCCCTTCCCCGGCCTGGAGTTGTTCAAGACCCAGCGCGACTTTGTGCCGCTCATTCCTGCTCAGGAAGCCCAGGTAAAGCTGCGGCCGTTTGAAAAGGAGATCCGGCAGCGCACAGACAAGCTCGATCGGCTGCTGGCCGAATGCCAGACAAAGGCGCTGGACAATGCGGCACGCGACCGGACCGCAACACTCGACGAGCAGCGTAAAATGAAGGGGGAGCTCGACCGCATGCTCAGGGTCGCACGCGACGCTGGCGAGGAACTGGCCGCTGAGCTCAAAAAAATTCCGGACATTCCCACCGCCTACGCGGTCCAGGATGCCAGACCTGTGAACGCACGCCTGCAAATGAAGGGCGAGCCAGACCGCCTGGGCGGCGAGGTCCCACGCAAGTTTCTCGACGTCCTGGGCGGGCAGACCCTTTCCGCCGAGGCGCAGACGGGAAGCGGCCGCCTGGAGCTGGCAAAGTGGGTGACGGATGCTGGCAATCCCCTGACGGCACGCGTCATCGTGAACCGCGTGTGGCAGCGGCACTTTGGCAGGGGGCTGGTGCCCAGCACGAACGACTTTGGCCTGCGCGGTGAGAAGCCCACCCACCCGGAGCTGCTGGACTGGCTGGCGCTGGACTTCATGCGCAGCGGCTGGTCGCTGAAGCATCTGCACCGCCTCATTGTCAGCTCACGCACCTATCAGATGGCGTGCTCGGACTTGCCGGACAATCTGGCCAGCGACCCGGGGAACACCCTCTACTGGAAGTTCAACCGCCTGCGGCTGGATGCCGAGTCCCTGCGGGACGCCCTGCTCTCCATCAGCGGCGCGCTGGATGTGCGGCCGCAGACGAAGCCGCATCCCTTCCCCCATCACAGCAAATGGGGCTACACCCAGCATCACCCTTTCAAGGAGGACTATCCCAGCAGCAAGCGCAGCGTTTACCTCATGACCAAGCGCCTCACCGCCAAGCCTTACTTGCAGACCTTCGACGGAGCCGACCCCAATGTCTGCACAGGCACGCGCGACAGTTCCGTGACCGCGCTGCAGGCCCTGTATTTCGTGAACGACACCTTTCTGCATGAGCAGGCGGAGCTGTTTGCCAAACGGCTGGTGGAAGAGCACGGTGATGACGCTGGACGCCTGGAGAGCGCCTTCCTCTCCACCCTGGCACGCCCGCCTGTGGGGGATGAGCGCACACTGATGCTTCAGCACCTTCAGACCGTGCGTGGACAGTCAAAGGACGACATCGCCGCCTGGGCCAGCATCGCGCGCAGCCTGTTCCGCTTGAACGAGTTTTTATACCTGGATTGATGTTCCAGCCCTCCATTCTTCCACCCTCACTTTTTCAATGAGCCACCTCACCCGCCGCACCGCCCTCCGCTCCATGTTCAGCGGCTCGCTGCTCATGCCCGGGCTGCTGTCTGAGCTGCTGGGCGCGGACGACCCCCTGTCCCCCCACCGCTCCCACACCAAGGCGCGGGCGAAGCGCATGATCATGATCTACGCCACCGGCGGCGTGTCGCACATCGACACCTTCGACCCCAAACCGATGGCCAGAAACCGTGACGGCAGCGGCAGGGACAAGCTGATGGGAAACCTCTTTGGCGCGGGTCACAACGAAAGCTGCGGAACCGAGGTGAGCGACATCTTTCCCCACGTGCGCGGGGTCATGGATGACATCTGCCTCATCCGCAGCATGAAGGCCTCCCACTTTGACCACAGCGAGGCCACGCTGGGCATGCACACGGGATCACCCACCTTTGCGCGGCCAAGCATCGGCTCATGGATCAGCTATGGGCTGGGCACCTTCAATGCAAACCTGCCCAGCTTCATGGTCATCTGCCCGCACCTGCCCTATGGGGGCACCCAGGTCTATGGCAACGACTTCTTGCCCGCCTGTCATCAGGGCACGCGGGTGATCCCCGGCGACACACCCATCGCCAATCTGCACACGCCTGCCGCCTCCAGACCCCTCCAGCCGCTGGAGCTCGGCCTTGTGGACCAGATGAACCGGCGGCACTTCGCGGAACGGGCCCACGACACCGCCCTCGCCGCTCGCATCAAGTCTTTCGAGACCGCCTTCCAGATGCAGCGCGCCGCACCGGAGGCCTTTGACATCGGCCAGGAGCCGGAACACATCCGGAAACTCTATGGGCTGGACCGGAAGCTCAAGGGACCCGGCGCGGACTTCGGCTGGCAGTGCCTGGTGGCGCGACGGCTGGCGGAGCGCGGAGTGCGCTTCATCGAGCTGATCGACAGCGGCTCCCGGCCAAACTGGGACTCACATGGCGAGATGAACGACCACGCCAGGCTGGCGGGCAATGTGGACCAGCCCACCGCCGCGCTCATCACAGACCTCAAACAACGCGGCATGCTGGACGACACCATCGTGCTGTGGGCCACGGAGTTTGGCCGGACGCCCTCGCGTGAAGGGAAGAACGGACGCGGGCATCACCGCGACTGCTTCAGCGTATGGCTGGCAGGCGGAGGCTTCAAGCCCGGGCACGTCCACGGCAGGACAGATGACATTGGCAAATACACGCTGGAGAACCCCGTGGAGGTGCATGACCTGCACGCCACCATTCTGCACCAGATGGGCATGGACCATGAGAAGCTGACCTTTCGCCATGCTGGCCGGGATTTCCGCCTGACGGATGTGCATGGCCACGTGGTGTCAGACTTGCTGGCCTGACCTTGTCTCTCATCCGCCACCTTGATCAGCAAGGCTGAGTTCATTGCATCAGCTCCAAGGTGCCAAACGATTCCGGCACATGGAAGTCGGCCTTCGCGGTTTGAGGGTTCACCCACGGCATCCAGCCGGGATGGATGGTGCCGTCCGGGTTATGGAAATACTCGGCACGGTAGATTCCCGCAATGATCTCTGACTTGCCCTCTTTGAGAACACCCAGCCCGCGCAACGTCTCCAATGGCAGGCTGCCGCTGACGGTGTAATGCCGGCCATCCATCCTGGCAGCCAGCTTCAGCTCATCACACCTCCAGCCCCAGTCCATCTTGCGGTAGTGCTCCGCCTTGTAGGCCAGCACATCGCCCCGTGGGGACATCTCGAAGCAGTAGTAGGGCTTGAGCGTTCGGTCAGGAGCCAGGAAAATTTCGACCCGGTCCGAGTCGATCACCCGGTCCTTCGCGGTGGCGCCGTCCGGCAGGATCAGATCGTCATCCACGCAATCAAAGCGGAAGTGCAGGCGCTCATCATCCCAGAGAGCGCGGAACTCGGTGAGTGGAGCCGCGCGCTTCTCCCAGGGAAAAGAGAAGTCGTTCAGCAACTCGGCTGCGGACCAGTTCAGGCCCCTGCTGGGCACGCGGCGGACTTGATAGCGTTTCATGCCCATGATGTGGCACCAATCCTCCACGACGACAAGACTCTCGTTGACGTTGATGCGGGCGTTCTGCCAGCATGAAGCCGCCCATCCATGATCGCATTTTTAAAGCCCGCGCCCCATGCGCCCCGCCTGCCAGCCGCCGAGGTTGATCCTGTGTACCGCCGGCTGCGCATCCAGGTCTTCGCCGGTATTTTCATCGGCTACGCGGCCTACTACCTGGTGCGGAAGAACTTCTCCCTGGCGATCCCGGACATCCTCAAGGACTACCCGCAGTATTCCAAAGCCCAGCTTGGCACGGCGATGACAGGGCTGAGCATCGCCTATGGCTTCTCAAAGTTCCTCATGGGCAGCATCTCGGACCGGAGCAATCCCCGCTGGTTTTTGCCTTTGGGCCTGCTGCTCTCCTGCGCCGTGCTGTTTGTGTTCGGCTTTGTGAAGGAGGTGTACCTTTCGCTCACGCTCATGATCGTGCTCCAGACGCTGAACGGCTGGGTGAACGGCATGGGCTGGGCCCCCTGCGGCAAGACCATGGTGCACTGGTTCAGCACCAGGGAGCGCGGCCGTGCCGTCTCCATCTGGAACGTGGCGCACAATGTGGGCGGCGCGCTGGTGGCCACGATCGCGCTGTGGGGGGTCATGATTTTCCACGACTGGGGCGCGAAGTTTTACTTCAATGCCATGGTCTCGGCGGTGATCGCCGTCGTTGCCTTTCTCTTGATCCGTGACACTCCGCAGAGCTGCGGGCTGCCGCCCATTGAGGAATACAAGAACGACTATCCCCCGAACTACAGCGCCGAGCATGAGCGGACCTTCACGTTCCGGGAGATCTTCCTGGAGCATGTCTTCACCAACAGGCTGCTGTGGGCCATCGCGGCGGCCAACGCCTTCGTCTATTTTGTGCGGTACGGCGTGGTGGACTGGATTCCCACCTACATGCAGACGGCCAAGAACTTCACCTTCCAGGAGTCCAGCACGGCTTGGGCATGCTTTGAGTGGGCTGCCGTGCCGGGCACCATCTTGTGCGGCTGGGTGTCGGACAAGGTCTTCCGCTCCCGCCGTGCGCCTGCCACCATCCTCTTCATGATCCCCACGCTGCTGGGCCTCGTCGCCTACGGCCTGAACCGCAACGGCCCGCTTTGGATCGACATCGCCGCGCTCATCACCATTGGCTTCTTCATCTACGGCCCGGTCATGCTGATAGGCCTGCAGGCACTGGACATGGTGCCAAAGAAGGCCGCCGGCACGGCGGCCGGTTTCACGGGATTTTTTGGCTATGTTTTTGGCTCCGCCTTTGCGGGCACCGGCGTGGGCTGGATCGCCGACCACTGGGGCTGGAGCGGCGTCATCATCGCCATGTGCCTCTGCTCCGTGCTCACCATGGCCTTCAGCGCGCTGACGCTCACGCACCGCGCGGAGAGCGCCGTCAGGTGACGGGCCGGGAGGCGGGCTCCTCCTGCCGCATGGCTTCCGCAGCCTCGGCGCGGTCTTTTTCAAACAGCTGCGCCAGCTCCGTGCGGCGCTGGCTCACAATGCTGGCGTAGGCCTCGAAGTCCTGGTGCACCGGCGTCAGCAGCGTCAGCGTCTCCGCGTCATAGCGGCGCCACTTGCGCGCCGCCAGCTCCATCTCGCCCTGCGGCCTGCCCAGGGCGGTCAGCGCATGCACCCCCAGCTCCAGCGCGCTGTGCATCTGCTCATGCACCGTGTCCTCAAAGGGGATGCCGAGGTCCTGCAGCTCGAAGCGCTCATCATAGCCATGCGCGCGGGACAGGATGCGCAGCTTCGGGTAATGCTGCCGCACCTCCGCGATGAGCCGCGTGACCGTGGCCTGGTCCCCCAGGGTGATGATCAGCATGCACGCCTGGCCGATGCCTGCCGCATGCAGCAGGCTCATGCGCGTGGCGTCACCGTAGAAGACCTTGAAGCCAAACGCTCGCAGCATGTCCACATGATCCGGGTCGGACTCCAGCACCGTCACCTTCACCCCCTGGCTCATCATGAAACGGCCGACGAAATTCCCAAAGCGGCCAAAGCCCGCCATGATGACGGGCGCACGCTCGTCGATGGGATCAGCCTCCCGCGACTCGCGGACCACGGCGGTGTAGCGTGGGGCGATAAGACGCTCGTAGAGCAGGAACATCAGCGGGGACACCGCCATGGACAGCGCCACCACGGCCACCAGCAGCTTGGATGTCTCCGTGTCGAGAATGTGCTGCTGCATGGCCATGGAAAGCAGCGCAAACGCGAACTCCCCGCCCTGCGCCAGCGCCAGGGAGAGCAGCCAGCCATGGCTGCCACGGATGCGCAGCACCGCGCAGATGAGCAGCATCACCCCCACCTTCAGGGCCACCAGCAGCAGCACCAGCGCCGCGATCAAAAACGGCTGCCGCGCCACCACGCCGAAATCCAGCGACGCCCCCACGGCCAGAAAGAACAGCCCCAGCAGCAGGCCTTTGAACGGCTCCAGATTGCTCTCCAGCTCATGCCGGTAATGGCTCCCCGCCAGCACAACGCCCGCCACAAACGCGCCCAGCGCCGGCGACAGTCCCACCTGGGTCATCAGCAGCGCCACGCCGACGATCAGCAGCAGCGCCGCCGCCGTCAGCAGCTCCCGCAGGCCTGTCCGGGCCAGCACGGCAAAACCACGCGGCACAATGTGCCTGCCAGCCACGACAATGAACGCCACCGCCCCGAGGGTGACCAGCGGCTGCGCCCAGGATGGCAGCTGCTGCAGCCAGCCATGGTGCTCTGTCGTGCCACCGCCCGACGCCAGCAACGGAAACACCGCCAGCATGGGAATGACCGCGATGTCCTGAAACAGCAGCACGGCAAAGGAGTCGTTCCCACCATCCGTGCTCATCAGCCCCTTCTCCTGCAATGTCTGCAGCACAATGGCCGTGGAGGACAGCGCCAGGATCATGCCGATGGCCACCGCAGGCTTCACCCCCTGCCCCAGCGCCAGGGCCACCGCCATGGCCGCCAGCGCCGTCAGCACCACCTGGAGGCCGCCCAGGCCAAAAATCGGGCCGCGCATGTGCCACAGCCGGGAAAACTCCAGCTCCAGCCCGATCATGAAGAGCATGATGACCACGCCGAACTCCGCAAAGTGCATGGCCTCCTCCCCCTGCGCCCCGCCCACCCAGCCGAGGGCAAAGGGGCCGATGACAGCGCCGCCAATGAGGTACCCCAGCACGCTGCCGAGGCCCAGCTTCTGCGCCACCGGCACCATGAGCACCGCCGTGAGGAGGTAGATGAACGCGGAAAGGAAAAAGGTGGATTCGTGCATGAAGAGCGCGGGCAGCCCGCTGCCCGCGCCCATACATCATGCGCCAGATGCGCGCGACTGACTTCCGTGGGGAAAATCTACGCCGTCCGGTGCCCGATCTCCCGCAGCTTCGCCAGCCCCTCGCTCCACGGCACCTCATGCGGCAGCCGTTTCGAGGTGGCCGCCAGCGCGCCAATGACGCCCACCCCCTCCCCCATGCCCACCGAATTGCCCGTCACCCGGTAGCTGGAGTGGGACACAAAGTCCCCGCTGATGCAGCGCCCGGCCATCAGCAGGCCGTCCACATCTTTGGCAATGAGGGCGCGCAGCGGAATGTCATACGGCTTCACCTTGATGTCCGTGGCATGGATGGGGGCCTTGCTCTTGTTGTGCTCGGCCGTGGTGGAGTGGATGTCCACGCCGAAGGTCGCGCGCACCACACCGTCCTCATAGCGGGCGCCTTTGATCAGGTCCTCCTTCTGCACGGTGAAACGCCCGGCAATGCGCCGGCCGTCCCGCACGCCGATCTGCTCGGCCGTGGCCACGATCTGAATGCCCTCCCAGGGGCCGCCCAGCTTGCGCAGGCCGTTGATCATCGTGTGCATTTCCGCACGCGCGCGCACCGTGGCGGTGGTGATCTCCGCCGCGTCCCACGGCTTGATGCCGTACTCATGGTTGAACATGGCAAACACCAGATTGCCCTCCACATGCCACAGGGTGGATCCCGCGTAGGAGGGGAAATGGCCCGCCTTGACCAGCTCATCCTTGATGCGCTTTTTCTTTTCGCCGTCCTTGTTCTCCCCCGGATTCGGCCTGCCGAAGCGCACGAAGTCGCGCAGCGCCTCCACATCCTTCACCACCAGCAGGGCGTTCAGCGACATCGGCTGGCAGGGGCAGTCCGCCGCCTCGCCAATCTCAAAATTGCAGCCCGCCAGGGCGCCCAGGTCCCCGTCCCCCGTCGTGTCGATGAACACCGGGGCACGCCATGCCTGGCGTCCCGACTTGGACTCGGTCACGATGGTCGCAAGGCGGTTGCCCTCCTTGAAAGCCGCCGAGACCTTCGTGTGGAGCTGAAACTTCACGCCCGCCTCGACACACAGCTCCTCCAGCAGCAGCTTCAGCACCTCCGGGTGGTAGCAGAAACGGCTGGCGCTGGTGGAGTTGGCCCGCGCTCCCCGGGCGTCCAGCTTCTCCCTCAGCTCCTGGGCGAAACCGGGCTTGTTGAAGTCCAGGAAGTACCCCAGCAGGCCCGCCGTCCAGATTCCCCCAAGGCATCCACGCCATTCAAAAAGACGCACCCTGGCGCCCGCGCGGGCCGCCGTGATCGCCGCTGTCACACCGGCAGGCCCCGCGCCGCAGACGATGACATCCGCATCCTGCACGTGGGGGATGTCACGCGCAGGCTCGGAGAATGTGCCTGGCTTGGCCGCAGGCGGCGCCTCGGCGGCAACAAGCGAGGTCTGGCTGACGGCACCGCCGGCGAGCGCGGCGTGCAGAAAATGGCGGCGGGAAACAGGGGCGGGCTTCATGGATGGTGAACATCACGAAGCAAGGCCACCGAAGCTATCAAACGATTCCTTCCTGGCGGGCAGCGAGGCCGACCAAAAAGCATGGTTCGACAAACGGACCAGCGCTGCGGTCTTGCATCGCGGTGTTCACGAAAGACGATGGAGAGAAGATGGGCGGTGTGCCCGTTAGACCTCGGAGACCGCGGCAGCCCAGCCCACTGTGATCAGTCGATGCTTCCCACGATGAAACATTTCCTCCCGCACCTCGCCTTCGTTTGTCTTGCGTCAGCCGTGCTTGCGGAGGGTCCTGCCGCACTGGGCTCACGCCGCGAGCTGATGGTGGACAACCACCTCATCGACCGCATGGACGGCGTCTCCTTGAAGCTGCACAAGCCCGAGGCGCAGGATGTCGCCCTGGTCTGCGACGCCCCCTGGGAGGGGAACACCTCCGGCTACTTCACCCTGTTTCAGGACGGGGATCTCTACCGCTGCTACTACCGTGGCACGCACCATGACGAGGCCACCAAGAAAGGCGGCCACAAGGAGACAACCTGCTACGCGGAGAGCAAGGACGGCATCACCTGGACAAAGCCGAAGCTCGGCATCGTGGAGTTCAACGGGTCCAAGGACAACAACATCATCCTCATCGGCGAGGGGTGCAGCAACTTTTCCCCCTTCAAGGACACCCGCCCAGACTGCCCGCCGGAATCCCGCTACAAGGCCCTGGCCAGCACGGGGGACAACAGCACACGCAAGCTGAAGCCCAGCCTCCAGGCCTGGCACTCCGCCGACGGGCTCCACTGGTCCCGCATGCGGGAGCAGCCGGTGATCTCGGCAGGTTCTTTCGACTCGCAAAACACCGCCTTCTATGACGCGGAGCTGGGGGCATACCGCGCCT
Organism: uncultured Prosthecobacter sp.; assembly: GCA_964588755.1. Lineage (GTDB taxonomy): Bacteria > Verrucomicrobiota > Verrucomicrobiia > Verrucomicrobiales > Verrucomicrobiaceae > Prosthecobacter. The sequence goes on from CAZPSQ010000073.1 coordinate 16,518, forward strand.
GCTGGCGCTACTTCACCGGCGGCTACACCGACGAGCGCGGCTGGAAGCCCAAAGGCGTGCGCGCCATCCGCACCGCCACCTCCAAGGACTTCCTCACCTGGGAAAACCAGGCCGACCTGGCTTATGGCAAAGACGCGCCCGAGGTGCAGCTCTACACCAATGCCATCCGCCCCTGCGCGCGCGCGCCACACCTGCTGCTGGGCTTCCCCACCCGCTACCAGCCGAAGCACTCCCAGGTGGAGCCGGTCTTCATGACCAGCCGCGACGGGGTGAACTTCAGGCGCTGGGAGGAGCCGCTGATCCCCATCACCGCGCCGAAGGACCGCGACTGGAACCGCAGCAACTACATGACCATCGGCGTGCTTTCGCTTCCAGGGAAGGAGAAGGAACTGTCCGTTTATGCCTCCGAAGCCTACTACCAGGGTCCCGGCAGCCGCATCCGCCGCTTCAGCTATCGTGTGGATGGCTTTGTCTCCGCCGCCACCACCACGAAGGGCGGGCTCATCACCAAGCCGCTGACCTTTGCAGGCACCAAGCTCACGCTGAATCTCCTGAGCAAGGGTGAAACACGCGTGGAAGTGCAGGACGAGAACGGCAAAGCCATCCCCGGCTTCGCCCTGGAGGACTGCACACCGCTGAAGGGCGACTTCATCGACGAGTCCGTGTCCTGGAAAGGCGGCAGCCTTGCAGCACACGCTGGCAAGGTGGTGCGGCTGCGCTTCGCGCTGGAGGCGGCGGACCTGTTCGCGCTGCAGTTCGTCCCGTGAGCTTCCCGCCATGAACCCGTATGCCAGCCCCGCCAGCCACACGCCAGACGTCGGCGCCAGGGCGCGGCAGCGGGTGATGTGGCGGCTGATGCCCTTCCTCATCCTGCTGTATGTCGTCGCGTATCTGGACCGGGTGAATGTCAGCTATGCCGCGCTGGAGATGACAGCGGACCTGGGCTTCACCGCCGCCACCTATGGCTTTGGCGCGGGCATCTTCTTCGTGGGCTATTTTCTGCTGGAGGTGCCCGGGGCGGTGTTTGCCTCGAAGTGGGGCGTAAGGAGGCTCATCTGCCGCATCATGGTTTCCTGGGGCATCCTGGCCGTGCTGATGGGTTTCATCCGCAATGCGTCCGAGTTTTACTGGCTGCGTTTCCTCATCGGCGCGGCGGAGGCGGGCTTCTTCCCTGCCATGATCGTTTACATCGGCCAGTGGTTCCGTGCGGCGGACCGTGGCAAGGCGGTGGCGCTGTTCATGTCCGCCATCTCCCTGGCCATGGTCATCGGGGGGCCTGTTTCAGGCGCTCTGCTGGAGCTGAACTGGCTGGGCCTGGAAGGGTGGCGCTGGCTCTTCATTCTGGAGGGCCTGCCAGCGGTGGTCCTGGGCATCGTCGTGCTTTTTTTCCTGACCGACCGGCCAGAAGACGCCAAGTGGCTGCCTGCGGAGGAAAAGGCATGGCTCGTGGCGGAGCTGCAACGCGAGCGGCTGCTGGCGGAGCAGTCCGGGCAGACACGCTCCGCCTCCATCGGTCAGGCGCTGCGCGACCCGCGCGTGCTGCTTTTCTCCGTGGCGTATTTCTTCGGTCTCATCGCCTCGAATGGCCTCGGCTACTGGCTGCCGACGATGATCAAATCTCTCTCCGGCTTGTCAAATTTCACCGTCGCGCTGCTGGTGTCCCTGCCCTACTCGCTCGGCGTCATCGCCAAGATCGTTGCCGGCTGGTCCTCCGACCGCACGCGGGAAAGGCGCTGGCACACGGTGGGGCTGCTGCTGCTGGGCGGCGCCGGGCTGGCGGCGGTGGCGCAGGTTCAGGCGCATCTGGCACTGGCTCTGTTTTTCCTGTGCGTGGCGGTGATCGGCCTCACCGGCTACACGCCCAGCTTCTGGGCCTACGCCACCAGCTTCCTGGCAGGCACGGCGAACGCGGCGGCCATCGGGCTCATCAATTCCATCGGCAACCTCGGCAGCTTCGCCGGACCGTATGCCATGGGCTGGCTGAAGGAACGCACCACTGACTACACAGCGGGCGTCTATCTGCTGGCCGCCTCCTCTGTCGTCACCGCTGTCCTGGTGCTTGCCGCCAGGACTGCTGGCAAACCCAGGCCGCTGCCCGCCGCCGCATTGCAAACCACTCCCTCATGATGAAACTGATCTCCATTCTCCTGCTGGCAGCGGCGGCCTTGCATCCCAGCCACGCATCCGCTCAGCCATCCCTCCAGGCTGCGGCTCTGGAGTTCAGCGTCACACCGGCGACAGGCGGCCCCACCTCCAGCAAGGTGGGCGCTCTGGTGCGGAATGTGGCCGGGCCGCTGAAAACCACGGTGACGCTGCTGAAAAGCGGCGGCACCCAGGTCTGCCTGATCACCCCCCACATGAACTCGCCCAAAGGCGCGAACATCAGCCCGCTGATCCGCCGCACCGCGGCCGAGGCTCTGAAAATGCCTGTGGACCATGTGGTGATGATTGTGTCCCACAACCACACGGACATGAACTTGGTGAGCAACCACATCGAGGCCTACTCCACCCTCTCCATGAAACCGGAGGACGTGCCCGCGCCCGAGCTGAATCCTGCCGGGGAAGACTTCATCCAGCAACTCGCCGCCACCGCCGCCCTGCTGCCCGCGCTGCTGCAACCCGTCACCGTCTGGTGGGCCGAAGGCACGGAGGGGCGCATCAGCTACAACCGCAAAGGCCGCCGCGCCGACGGCACCAGCTACCTGATGCGTGAGGAGGACCGCGACCTCATGGGCGCGGACTTCAATGGCGACATCGACCGCCAGGCCCCCATCGTCGTGCTGAAGAATGACAAGGGCGAGGTCGTTACCGCCATCACCCAGTTCACCGCCCACCCCTGCTCCTGCTTCCATCCGGAGAAGCCCATCATCTTTGGCGACTGGCCGCAGGTGGCCTGCGACCACGTGGCCACACACCTCTCCCCGTCCAAGCCCATCGCCGTCAGCTTCCTGCAAGGCTGCGCGGGCGACGTGAACTCCAAAGGCATGTTCCGTGGCGATGTGGAGCTTTCCAAAAAATACGGCCGCATGCTGGCAGACAGCTACATCGCCGCGCTGGAAAAGCTCCAGGCATCCAAGCGTGACGGCATCGACTTCGCCGTGGAGAAAGTCAGCATCCCTCTCGCCCCTCTGCCCTCCGAGGACGTCCTCAAAGCCGAAATCGCCGAAATGGAGGACTTCATCCGCCGTGCGAACGCGGGGGATGAAAACACCCTGCTCTGCGTGGGGCAGAACTTCCCCCGCGAGCTCACCCCCGCTTATCGTGGCAAGCTCATCGAGATGGTCTTCCCCTGGAGCAAGTGGGCGCTGGACCTGCGCCAGTCGGGCAGGGCCGACACCGTGGCCAAGACCCTCGACATCGAGATCCAGGTCCTGCGCATCGGCGATGTCGGCATCGTCGGCATGCCCTTTGAATCCTTCCAGGGCATCGGCCGCCAGATCCGCGCCGGGTCTCCCCTGCCCCTCGCCATTCCCTGCGGCTACACGAACCTCTCCTACGGCTACCTCACCGACGGCGCGAACACCAACAATCCCGGCGAGGGCGAGTACATGAGCGGCCACTACCGCTACAGCAAGTTCCGCGCCCCTTATGCAAAACCAGGCGGCGATGTCATCGCCGTGCAGGCGGTGGAAACCTTGAAACGCTTTGCCAAGTAACCACGCGCCATGGGCATCCCCACCGCACCCTTCCATGAAGTCGGCATCAATCCGCAGATCGATGCCGACGTGATCCTCGGCTACCGCTATCCGGGGGATTCGCAGCCCACGCGCATTGGCGACCACGCCATCATCCGCAGCGGCAGCATCATCTATGCAAACACCACCATCGGCCACCGCTTCCAGTGCGGCCATCAGGTGCTCATCCGTGGGGAGATCACCATTGGCGACCGCAGTGTGGTGCATCACAAATGCACGCTGGAAGGGCGGCTGAAGATCGGCAAGGGCGTCAAGATCATGGCACATGTGTATGTGCCGAGCAGGACCACCATTGGCGACATGGTCTTCATCGGCCCCGGCACCACGTTCCTGAATGCCCGGTATCCCATGCGGCAGGACGGGGTCATGGGCGCCACCATCGAGGACGGCGTGTGCATTGGCGGCGGCGTGACCATCTGCCCGGGAGTGACCATCGGGCGCGGCTCCTTCATCGGCGCCGGCACCTTGGTGAACAAAGACGTGCCTCCCAACACGCTGGCCATCGGCGTCCCGGCAAAATTCCAGCCACTGCCGGAGGTGCTGGCCGGGGGCAACCTTCCCGGGCAGCTTCTTCCCCAGACAGATCTCTTTGGCGCGCACCGCGACGACACCTGGAAAGACGACCCTGCTTTTGATTTATGAAACACACCCTCCCCATCCTGTGCGCCCTGCTGGCCGCATCATCCACACCTGCGGCGGACTATTTTGACGAGACGCAGGCCACAACGCTGTTCGCGTTCGACACCGTCTCCATCCCGCACACGCAGAATCTGCGCATCGAGATGCGGCAGCCAAAGCGCCACCCCGCCAATCCCGTCGTCCCGCGCGGCGCTCCCGGCACGCCGGACGCGCAGGGCGTGCAGTTCTACGGCTCCATCATCAAGGAGGGCGGCAAATACCGCCTGTGGTATGTGGCCTTTGATGATGACAAGGAAAACCCGGTGGCCTCCGACCGCTGGCGCGCTGCCTATGCCGAAAGCACGGACGGACTGAAGTGGACCAAGCCCAACCTCGGCCTCGTCGAATACAAAGGAAACAAGAACAACAACCTCATTGATGTCGATCCATCTCCGCTCGGCTTTGTGAATCTGAAGGTGCTGCGCGACGACGAAGACCCCGATCCGCAGCGCCGCTACAAGGCCACCGGCCATGTTTACTTCCGGCACAATACCCGCCTCGGCACACTGGCCCCCTTCACCAGTCCCGACGGGCTGCATTGGAAAATGGTCAGGCAGGTGAAGACCAAAGGTGCGGAGCTGCTGGAGAAGGACCTGCTGCTCCCCGCCGTCCACTTCGAGCCCAGCGGCGGCCTCTACAAGTGGGACGGCCTGTTCTACGCCTCCGGCCAGAACTCCATGAACTCCACCCGCCCCTACCACGGCCGCGTCACACGCATGTACCGCTCCGCCGACTTTGTGAACTGGTCACAGACCAGCACGCTCGGTTTTGTGCGCGATGCCCAGCACACCCTGCTCGGCCCCGGCCGCAGCCGCGAGGGCGAGCAGACGCACGAAGGCATCAGCGTTTGGAACCGTGGCAATGTCCTCCTCGGCGTCTCCGGCCTCTGGCACGGCGCAAAGGAGTGGAAGGACGTCACCATCGACCTTGGCTTCATGATCAGCAACGATGGCAACCACTTCCGCGAGCCCGCCCACGAATGGACCTTCATCCATCGCGGCGAGGACGGCCAGTGGGACCAGGGCGGCGTCATCCAGGGCCAGGGCTTTGAAAACATCGGCGACGAAACCTTCATCTACTACGGCGCGTGGGATCCCCGCCACTGGCAGGACTCCCCCCCACGCGGCGGCGTCGGCATCGTCACCGTGCCGCGTGACCGCCTCGGTGACCTCGTCGTCGAAACCGTCGGCAAAGGCCCCGGCGACTACCAGAACCTCGAGATCACCAGCGAGTTCATCACAAACTCCCTGGCGGTGAAAAAAGGCTCCGCCCCCCAGTTCCACGTCAATGCCGAAGGCCTCGGCAAGGACGCCACCCTGCGCATCGGGCTGCTCGATCACCTCGAACGCCCCATCCCGGAATTTTCAGGCAAAAACGCCGCCATCATCGACCAAAGCGGCTTTCAAACACCCATCTCCTGGGATGGCAAAAACCAAATCTCCGGCCTGCCGGACCGCGTCCGCCTCCACGTCGTCTTCGAAGGAGACAAAAACACCGACATCCGTCTCAGCGCCCTCTACATCCGCGAATAGACAGATTCTCGAAACCCATTCCCGGGAAGAAGCCAAAAGCCGTCCGTCAGAGCTTGGACAACCAAGTGCCCAAAAGAAGGTAGGGCGGCTGGTCCTCCAGCCGCCGTGGCGAACGAAGCGATGGGCAAACGAATGCCGCTTTCACCTGCTTGATCTGACAGACAT
>CAZPSQ010000074.1:0-22537 GCA_964588755.1 uncultured Prosthecobacter sp.
GCCAGGCCTGCGATGCCCTGGGCGAGCACAAAAGCACCGCCACCGAAGAGGAAGGCCGTGCGGCCAACCGCATCATCCGCGAGCGCATTGCGGAACTCGCCGGTCAGCAGCCGGAGGATGTCTTTCTCTTCCCCTCCGGCATGGCGGCAAACTACGCCGTGCACCGCATGCTCACGCACCTCTTCCCCGAGCGGAAGACCATCCAGCTCGACTTCCCCTATGTGGACGTGCTGAAGCTCCAGCAGAAATTCGGCAGCGGCGCCCACTTCCTGCCGCTGACCAAGGACAGCGAGTATGAGACTCTGCGCAAGATCATGGAAGACGAGCCGCTGTCCGGCCTCTTCTGCGAGGCGCCCAGCAATCCGCTGCTCCGCTGTGTCGATTTCGAGCGCCTGCTGCAGATCCATGACGCCACCCGGCCGGAGACGCCCATCATCATTGATGACACCATTTCCACCGTGGCCCATGCGGACGCGCTGAAGGTGGCGGACGTGACCACCACCAGCCTGACGAAGAGCTTCTCCGGCGTGGGGGATGTGCTGGCAGGCAGCGTGGTGCTGAGCCGCAAGTCGCATCATCACGCTGCTTTCTCCAAGTTCCTCACCGACCATGCCGACCATGAGCTGTGGCGCGGCGATGCCGTGGCGCTGGAGCTGAACAGCCGCGACTTCGTGCAGCGTGCCAACACCATGGCCCGCAACGCCAAGCTCCTTGCCGAGTATCTGCGCACCCACCCCAAGGTGGACCGCGTGTGGCATGCGGAAAAGGACGGCGGCCGCGGCTATGAGCACATCCGCCGCGAGATCGGCGGCTACGGCTGCCTGTTCTCCTTCACCCTGAAGAACCCTGAGCAGACCAGCGCCCCCTTTTACGATGCCCTGCGCGTTTCCAAAGGCCCCAGCCTCGGCACCAACTTCACCCTCGCCTGCCCCTACACCCTCCTCGCCCACTACGACGAGCTGGAGTGGGTGGAAAGCTGCGGCGTCAGCCGCTGGCTCATCCGCGTCTCCGCCGGCCTGGAAGACACGCAGGATCTCATTGCCCGCTTCGACGAGGCGCTGGCCAAGGTGTGACAAGCGGCCAATTTTTTTCCGAAAAATCGCCAGTCCGCCGCCACACTCCCGACTCTGATCCCGTGCCGGGCCTGCTTCATCAAGAGGGCAAGCCGGGCACGATCACCCCACCACCAGCTCCACTGGACAGTGGTCGCTGCCATGGACATCGGCGCGGATGGTGCAGGATTTGAGGGCGGGGCGCAGCTTTTCAGAGGCCAGCCAGTAGTCGAGGCGCCATCCGATGTTTTTGGCGCGGGCGTCAGGCGTGCGCTGGGTCCACCAGGTGTAGCGGCCGGGGCTGGGATCGAACTGGCGGAAGACGTCCATAAATCCCGCATCCAGATGCTTCGTAAAGCTGGCGCGCTCATCATCGCTGAACCCAGGGTTCATGCGGTTGGACTTCGGGTTGGCCAGGTCGATCTCCTGATGCGCGCAATTGAGGTCTCCGCAGGCAATGACCGGCTTCTTTTTCTCCAGCTTCTTGAGGTGGGCGCGGTAGGCGTCGTCCCATTGCAGGCGGTAGGGCAGGCGGGCCAGCCCGGCCTGGGAGTTTGGCGTGTAAACGTTCACCACGTAGAAGTCCTCAAACTCGGCGGTGATGAGGCGGCCCTCCTTGTCATGCTCGCTGATGCCCAGCCCCAGCGTGGTGGAGAGGACTGGGACGCGGCTGAGGATCAGCGTGCCGGAATAGCCCTTCTTCTCCGCGCTGTTCCACACGCCGCTGTAGCCCGGGAAGCCGCTGAGGTCCGCCTGCCCCTCCTGCGCCTTGGTTTCCTGCAGGCAGATGATGTCCGCGTCGCAGGTGTTCAGGTACTCGCGGAGGCCTTTGTTGAGCGATGCGCGGATGCCGTTGACGTTCCAGGTGGAGAGCTTCATGCGCTCATCCGCTAACCCAGCCGCGCCTTTGTTCAACAGGAACCGGCCTGCTCATCGGCGCTGCCCAGGCGGGCCAGCAGGACCCCCATCTCCGGGCCGATGCGGCGCAGTTGCGCACGATGGACGGAGGAGAGGCGTTCCAGCACGTCCTCCCCCCGCTGGGTGAGGGAGATGAACACCCGGCGGCGGTCCTCCTCTGACTGCTCCCGCACCACCAGTTTTTCCGCCGCCAGCCTGTCCACCAGCCCCACGGCGCTGTGATGTGCCACCTGCAGCCGCTCCGCCAGCTCGCCCACGGTCACGCGGTCACGCCCCGGATAGCCCTTGATGGCCAGGAGAGACTGGTGCTGCTGCGGCGTCAGCCCCGCCTCCTGCGCGGCGTCCTCGCTGAAACGCAGGAACTGCCGCAGCGCGAAGCGAAACGACGCGAGCAGCTCGTACTGGGATTTGGACAGTTTTCGTGAGGCGGCCATCGGCGGTCAAGATGCACCGTTCCGCCATGCGTTCCACCGCTTGTTTGACAAATATCGTCATGCGATATAGCATGTCTTTTCCGCCGTGAACTACCTGCAGGTCCTGCTTCTCAAACTCACTCTTGCCGGCCTGTGTGGCTGGGTCATGCTGGAGCTCTGCTGAAGGTGGAACGCTTCAACTACTGGTCCAACATGCCTTTCCTGGCAGGCTGCGTGGCTTTTGCCGCCAACCGCTGGCTGGTGGCGCCATACGTGGCGGGAGGCTTCATGCGCTCCCACTTCAATGACCTGTGGATGATTCCGTGCGCCCTGCCTCCCTTGCTATGGCTGTACCGTCGCCTGGGGCTGCGCGCGCATGACGGGCCGCCCACCGTCGCCGAAATCCTGTCCCATCTGGCCTTTTGGTCGGTCTTTTGCGAGTGGATAGGCCCCCGCCTGATGCCGCGCAGCACGGGCGACCCCTGGGATGTTCTGGCCTATGCCGCAGGGGCGCTGCTTGCAGGCGTCTGGTGGCGGCGGCATTCGTTGTTTCCCAACCGATCATGAGCTTCGACCTGCTGGCCCCGCATTATCGCTGGATGGAATGGCTCTCCGCCGGGGGGAAGCTTCAGCGCTGCCGGACCGCTTTTTTGGACAGCATCACCCCACCCGGGAAGGTCCTCATCTATGGCGAGGGAAACGGACGTTTCCTGGTGGAGCTCTGCCGCCGTTTTCCCCAGGCGGAGGTCACGGTGGTCGATGCTAGCGCGGTGATGCTCACGCACGCGCGCAAGCGTTTGGAAAAATCCCTCGGGGGAACGGCAAAGGTCCATTTCATCCACGCCGACGCCCTCATCTGGCAACCGCCTGCCGGTCAGTTTGATCTTCTCGTCACCTGCTTCTTCCTCGACTGCTTTCGGGGGGATGAGCTGCGGCGGCTGGTGCCAGTCATCGCGGCGGCGGCCAGTGCTCGGGCGCAGTGGTTGCTGGCAGACTTTCAAGTGGCTGGTGGCGGTTTGGCACGCCTCCGCAGCCGGGTCATTCTGACCGTGCTGTACGCCTTCTTTCGCCGCGCCACCGGTCTTTCCGCGCATGAAGTGGTGGACCCGGCCCCGCTGCTGCAGGCCGGGGGTTTCCGCTGCGAGCACCAGGTGGAGCATGACCATGGCCTGCTCTACAGCAGCCTGTGGGTCCGCTGACCTGGCTGTTTTCTCCGGTTGCCGGAAAGAGCCGGCCCTGCATCATGACGGCCCCACACCACCATGAAACGCCGAGTCCTTCCCTATGTCGCCAGCGTTCTGTCGCTCGCCCTCGCCTTGAATGCCAGCGGCCAGCAGCAAGAGGAGGAGACCAAGCCTGCGGAACCTGCGCCCGTGGTGGATCCGCTGTTCGCCACCCCGGTCGTCGAGCTCAACGGTTTCGGCAGCGACGAGCCCGTCATCCGCGCGGACGAGCCGACCCGTGGTGTGATTCACATCCCCATGGCGGATGTGAAGCGCATGCCTGCCCAGCACTGGGAGCAGTTCGACTGCGTCAGCTTCAAGGCCAAACGCTGGGGCCGCTATGAGGTCCGTGTCACCTACACCCTGCGGCATGCCTCGCTCGGCACGCAGTTCCGCATCGCCGGGCAGTCCCTGAAGAAGCCGCTGCTGGCCACCTCCAAGCCGAAACAGGTGGCCTATGGCCAGATCAGCATCGCCGAACCCGGCGTGTGCCCTTTCACCCTTTACATTGCCGCGACCGGTGCCGAGGCAGGCTTTGAAATCCAGGACATCAGCCTCGTTCCCGCGCCCGAGGGGCCGGCGCCCGCCCAGGCTGCCGACGGCGGGCTGGTGCTGGAGGCCAAAAGCGCCACCACGTGGTCCGAGAACATGCGCTACGAGCCCAAGACCGAGAAAAACTGCCTGGGCTTCTGGACCAGTGCGGACGACTTTGCCGAATGGGGCTTCGAAGTCGTGAAACCCGGCCGTTACAAGGTGGCCGTGGTGCAGGGCTGCACGGGTGACAACGCTGGCAGCGAGGTGGCCGTGAAGTGCGGAGGCCAGGAGCTGAAGTTCACGGTGAAAGACACCGGTGGGTTCCAAAAATGGTCCGAGGTGGCCGTGGGCGAGATCGAGATCAAAGAGAAAGGCACGCACTACCTCACAGTGGACCCCATCACCAAAAAGAAGAGCGCCGTGCTGGATGTGAGCAAGGTGGTGCTGACGCCTGCCGGTTGAGGAACGGTACGTCTCCGCACGCATTTCTTTGTGTGGTGGGCGCGCCTGCCTCCGTTTGGAGGAGCCGACCGCCATGCACCGTCTCGTCTCCTTCCTCTGCTCCATCGCCATCCTGTGCCTGCTGGCTCCGGCGGGTGCCGCGCCACCGCCGAATGTTGTGATCATCCTGGCGGATGACCTCGGTTTTGGCGACCTGGGGTGCTACGGGCATCCGAAGTTCAAGACACCGCGCATCGACCGGATGGCCGCCGAAGGCGCACGGCTCACCCAGTTCAACTGTCCCGCGCCTTTTTGCGCGCCCACCCGCGCCGCCCTCATGACAGGGCGCTACCCCTTCCGCTGCGGCATGACACAGAACCCCGCCCCGGATGGCGGCCCGGCGGCAGATGCCCTGGCCCTGCCGCCGAAGGAGGTCACACTGGCGCAGGTGCTGAAATCCGCTGGCTACGCCACCGGCATGGTGGGAAAATGGCACCTCGGCCACAAGCCCGGCTCACTGCCCACAGACCGTGGTTTTGATGAGTATTTCGGCATTCCGTACTCCAACGACATGCGCCCCGTGCAGGTGCTGGAGGGCGCCCAGGTGGCCGAATACCCCGTGGTGCAGGCGACGCTGACCACACGCTATGCCCAGCGTGCCACGGATTTCATCACCCGGAACAAGGGGAAACCTTTCTTCCTCTACTTCGCCGAAGCCATGCCGCACAAGCCCCTGGCGGCCTCCGAGAAGAACTACAAAATGAGCGGCGCAGGCCTCTATGGCGATGCTTTGGCTGATCTGGACGACAGCGTGGGCGCGGTGCTGGACGCGCTGAGGCAAAGCGGCGTGGAGGACAACACGCTCGTCCTCTTCAGCAGTGACAACGGCGCCTGGTTCGGCGGGAGCTGTGGCGGCCTGCGCGGCATGAAGGGCACCAACTACGAGGGCGGCTACCGGGTGCCTTTGATCGCGCGCTGGCCGGGGAAGGTCCCCGCCGGTCACGTGAGCAACGAGCTTGCGGTGACGATGGACCTCTTTGCCACCGTTCTGCACGCCACGGGTGCCAGGATGCCGGATGACCGCACCCTCGACGGCAGGGACATCCTGCCCCTGCTGACCGGCACGGCCAGGTCTCCGCATGAGTTCATCTTCGGCCAGCAAAACTCCAAACTGGCCACCATCCGGGATGCCCGGTGGAAGCTGCATGTGCTCCCCGCCAGCCAGATGAAGCTGAAGGCGGGGGATGACGGCCGCTGGCTGGACCCGCGCGCGCCGGACGGCGTGACGATCCTGGCCCCGTATGAGCAGTACAACCTTGACGCCCATCCCGGCCTGCAGACCGGGGAGCCGCCAGCGCGCATGCAGCTCTTTGACCTGCTGGCCGACCCCGGGGAGCAAAAGGACGTGGCCACGCAAAACCCCGCCGAGGTGAAGCGACTGCAAGCCGCCTACGAGAGGGTGAATGCGAGCGTTCCAGAGATAGAGGAGGTCAAGCGGGTCCCCATCAAAAGGTCCCCCTAAGCGTTACAAAAACTTCATGAGTATCGTTTAGGGCAGACAAGGTAAATATTGTGATTTTGGGGGATTATGCCTAAAATTTGACCATAATGCGCAAGTTTTCCCGCTTCGTTTTTTGGTTGCTGTCCTTGGTGCTGCTAATCACCTGCGGATGGCTTTGTCTTCGGTCGGCAAATGAAAAGACTGGCAGGCCAGAGCCTTTCGGGTCTGCCCAGGGCGTGCCCAGCATCAAACCAGCCCCGACAGCCGCGCCTGCGGTCTTCGGGACGCAGGAGGCCGACCCAGCCGCCAAAAAATCCGCCGCTCCCTATCTTGAGCCCAAAAAGCGGGAGGACCTGGCCTCCGCCAAGGATCGGAGGCTCTTTTTTGAAAAAGCGCGGACCCTGCAGGCGCGCGCGACGCCGCCGGACGCGCAAGGGCGTTTCACGAAAACAAGGCTGGTGGAGGCCGATTTCAAATACCGCCACCTGCGCATTGAGGAGGATTGGACGCGCGACGCCGCCACAGGCGAGGAAAGCATGCGGGGACAGCAGCGGGTGATGGTGGCCGACCACTTCCTGGTGACACTGCGGGAGGGTGTGTCTGCCGACGACTTTCAGGTGGCGCTGGAAGGCCTCGGCGGCAAGGTGCGCCGGCACCTGCCCAACTCCCGGGTCTATGTGGTGGAAACAGGCACAGCGGACCTGGCCCAATTTGAAGGCAGGCTGGCGGAGTTTCGCCAAAGCACCGCACCCCTGGAGGTGGTGGAGCCGGACTATGTGGTGTTTGCCTCCTTCCTGCCCAACGATCCCTCCTTTTCCTCCCTGTGGGGCCTGGATAACACCGGCCAGACCGGCGGCACCGGCGACGCTGACATCGACGCGCCGGAGGCCTGGGAGGTGGCGCGCGGCAGCAGCGCTGTGGTGGTGGGCGTCATCGACACCGGCATCGACTACACCCACCCGGATCTGGCGGCCAACATGTGGATCAATGCAGGGGAGACGCCCGACAATGGCATCGACGACGACGGCAACGGCTACGTGGATGACACCCGGGGCTGGGATTTTGTGGGCAATGACAACAACCCTGCCGACGACCACTATCACGGCACACACTGCGCGGGCACGATTGGTGCCGTGGGGGACAACGGCATCGGCGTGGCCGGCGTGTGCCATACCGTGCGGCTGATGGCGCTGAAGTTCCTTTCCGGCAGCGGCGGCGGCACCACCTCCGACGCGATCGAGGCCGTGCTCTATGCCACGGCAAACCGCGCCACGCTGACGTCGAACAGCTGGGGCGGTGGCGGCTATTCGCAGACCCTGAAGAACGCCATCGACGCGGCAGGCTCCGCAGGCCTGCTGTTTGTGGCCGCTGCCGGCAATGACGGCATCAATGTAGATGTCACGCCTTCCTACCCTGCCGCCTACGACTCGGCCAACATCATCTCTGTGGCCGCCAGCGACCACGGGGACACCCTGGCCTATTTCACGAACTATGGCGCCACCACGGTGGACCTCGCCGCCCCGGGGGTCAGCATCTACTCCACCGCGCCCGGCAACACCTACCGCTCCCTGAGCGGCACCTCCATGGCATGCCCGCATGTGGCGGGCGCCTGCGCCCTGATCAAGGCGGCCCGCCCGGCGATGAACTGGTCGGACATCAAAAACGCGGTGGTGAGCAATGTGGACGGCGTGGCGGCCATGACGGGCAAGGTGGGTGCAAACGGCCGCATGAACCTCGCGCGCTCCCTGATCATCGCCACCGAGCCCTACGTGACCCTGACCTCCATGCAGCAGTCGGACGACCCTCTGCTCGGCGCGGCTGGCAACAACGATGGCATCCTCAACCCCGGCGAGGACATCGCCCTGCCGGTGACCTTGAAGAACGTGGGCGCGCAGCCGGCCACAGGTGTCTCCAGCGTGCTGACGGTGACCTCCGCTGACAATCGGGTGACGATCCTGCGGGGAACGGAGGCGTGGGGGGACATTCCCGTCGGCGGCAGCGTGGCCAGCCCTGGCGCGTTTCTCATCCGCATCGCAGCAGAGACAGTGACGCCGCACCCTTTCACCCTCACCCTGACCACCACGGACAATGCCGGCAACACCTGGACAGGGCAGGCCCGGCTGAAGGTGCTTACCAGCAGCACGATCACCGGCCGCGTCACGGCGCAGACAGGCGGCGCGAACATCGGCGGGGCCTTGATCACCTACACCGGCGCCTCCTCTGGCAGCGTGACGGCGGAGGCGGACGGCCGCTACAGTTTGAAGCTGACCGATGGCGCCTACCAGCTGCAGGCCACGGCCCCTGGTTACAATCCCTCGGCTCTCACCCCGGTGACGCTGCCGCCCAGCGCCGCTGCCGTGGATTTCGCCCTGGGGCGATCGAAGGTCCAAGTGACACCCGCCACGCTGGCCTCGACGCAGTACGAGGACGCGGTTGCGACAAAAAGCCTGACGGTGAGCAATGACGGCGACCAGCCGCTGACCTTCACCGTCAACACCGTGCCGCGTGTGGCCGCCTCCAGCCTGGCTGCGCTGGGGGCCGCCCCGCATCTCTCCTGGCCGCCGGTGACGGGCGCGCTGGATGCCGGGCCCGAAAACCAGCCCACCGGTCTGCGGGGCCTTCTGCGCATGGCGACAGCCGGCTCCACCACGCTGCCCTTTTCGGAGGGTTTTGAAAGCGGCTCCCTCAGCGGCTGGGCCAGCGGATCGGGCGCGGGCACGCGGCAGATTGTCTCCACCACGGCCGCCGTCGGCACCAGCAGCTTTCAATACGACTATCAAGGAAGCACCAACCACTTCCACGGCATCAACCGTGACTTCGCCGCCGGTGCCCGGCCGCAGAATATCTCCTTCTGGGTCCGGACCGCCGCCACCAACACCCATGCGGGCTACTTCGTGCTGACCGACAGCACCTATGGGGACGACCTGATCTGGTTTTACGCCCGGGACAACGGCACCTTTTATGTGAACGGAAACGTGGGTGGTGACGAGACCTACAGCTATCAGGCCAATGTGTGGTACCGGGTGGAGTTCAAGAACCTGAACTGGACCACCAAGACCTTTGACTACCACGTCAACGGCGCGCTGGTGAAGGCGGGCATCCCTTTCCGCAACCCCGCCTATGTGGACGAGGTGTCCCAGCTCTGGCTGTACAACTTCAGCGGCGGATCAAGGGCATGGTGGGATGACATCCGCATCCTGGACCGCAGCCTGGACTGGCTGACCTCGGCTCCTGACGGCACCACGCTGGCCCCGGGGGAATCCGCCACCCTCACGGTGACATTCAATGCCACGGACAAAACGGCGGGGGTTTACCCCGGCCAGATCGACATCAATTCCAACGACCCCGCGAATCCAGTGATCTCGGTGCCTGCGACCATGACGGTGGTGCCCACCCCGAACACGCCACCCGTGGCGGACGCGCAGACGGTGCCCCTGGACGAGGACACGCAGGCTGTGATCACCCTCACTGGCAGCGACCAGGAAGGCCACGCGCTCACCGCGCAGATCCTGACCCTGCCCGCGCTGGGCAGCCTGTACCAGACCAGCGACGGCACGAACATCAGCGAGCGCATCACGGCGGTGCCAGCCACGGTGTCCCACAGTGGCAAGAAGGTCATCTTTGTGCCCCCGCCCAACGCCAACGGCACGCCGTATGCGAGCTTCCAGTTCATCATGCGGGACAAGCGCTCCCAGTCACCGGCGGCCACGGTGACGCTGAACGTGGCGGCGGTGAACGACATGCCGGTGGCCTTCAATGACTTTGCCTCCGGCCTCCCAGGCCAGACGATCACGCCCATCCAGGTGCTGCTCAATGATCTGGAGCCGGACGGCCAGCCGCTGACGATCAGCTCCTTCACCCAAGGCGGCCGGGGCACGGTGACCAACAATGGCAACGGGACCCTTGCCTTCACCCCCGGCGCCAGTTTCACCAGCGGCGAGGACTCCTTCACCTACACCATCAGCGATGGCGCGGGCGGCACCTCCACCGCCCGGGTGCATGTGGCGGTGGGCTTGCTGGCGGCAGGCTCCTGGCCGATGATGGGGGGCGACGCCGCGCACACCGGCTTTTATCCTGGAACGCTCAACGGCCAGACGCTGTCGCCCGCGTGGACGCTGCAAATTGCCCCCCAGCAGCTCAACCAGGCCTCCATGGCCGAAGGGAAGGCCTTTGTGACGCCTGACATCTACTTTAATGAGACCCAGGTCAGCGCGGTGGACCTGGCCACCGGCACCCTGGCATGGAAGAGGCTCTTCACCCAGGCAAACTCGATCAGCTCCCCCGCCTACCACAGCGGCACGATCTACCTCCAGCGTGGCAACCACAGCAGCGACAGCCAGCTGTGGGCGCTGAGCACGGCCGATGGCAGCACGCGGTGGAGCACCGCCTACAGCGACCAGTGGTCAAGCTACCTGGCTCCGACCGTGACGGACACGGCCATCTTCACCGGCGGCGGCTACTACGGCGGCATGTACGGCTACAACCGTGCCACCGGCGCGCAATCGTTTCTGAACACCACCCTGGCCATGGTCGACTCCTGGACACCCACCCACGCCGGCGGGATGGTTTACTCCTGCGTCGGGGGCAAGCTGCGCCAGCACAATCCGGCGACGGGCGTGGTGAGCTGGATGGTCACAGCCGGCAACGAAAACTATGACAGCGCCACCTGTGTGGTCAGCGCCGGGGCCGCGTTTGCCGTGGTGTACGGCACCACCGGGCGTGAGCTGGTGTGCGTGGACCTGGCCACCCAGCAGATCCGCTGGCGCGCGCAGACAGGGTTTGCCGGAACTCCGGCCGTTGGCGGCTCCCGGGTGTATGCCTATGACACCGCCGGCAACGTCAAGGCCTACGACGTCTCCAACGGGTCCCTGCTGCGGACCTACACCACGGGCATCAGCGGCACGGGCACCACTCAGCCGATCATCACCAATGATGTGCTGATTGCCTGCTCCTCCTCCGCCACCGCGCTGCACAGCCTCAGCACGGGCACAAGGTTGCAGAGCATCGCCGCCGGGGGGCAGCCCAGCCTGAGCAATGGCAGGCTGCTGCTGGCAGGCACGGACGGCCAGCTCCGCTGCTATGCCGCGCTCGGCGCCAACACCGCGCCGGTCGCCACGGCCCTGACCGCCACCTGTGTGGAGGACAAGACGGTGACGGTGACGCTGACGGGCACCGATGCCAACGGCGACTCGCTGAGCGGGATCATCACCGCCCTGCCCGCCAAGGGCACCTTGCACCAGACGACGGACGGTGTGCAGGTGGGTGATGCGATCACCCTGGTGCCCGTGGTGGTGCGCAACCCCCAGCGCAAGCTGATCTACCGCCCGGCGCCGGACGGTTTTGGCGCGCCCTACACGACCTTCAGGTTCAAGGTCAACGATGGTTCCATCAACTCCGCGGAGGCCACCGCCACTGTGAACGTGACCAACGTCAACGACGCCCCGGTGGCCGTGGATGACACCCTCTACCTCCGTGCCGGCAGCAGCCTGGCCTCCTTCCTCCCCTCCGCAAATGACATCGACGTCGACGGCGAGGCCCTGCAGATCATCAGCTTCACCACGCCTGCCAGGGGCGCTGTGACGCAGAATGGGGACGGCTCCCTGGCCTATGTGCCGCAGCCTGGTTTCACGGAAGGAACGGACAGTTTTCAATACACGGTGCAGGACGGCAGCGGAGCCACGGCGGCCGCCACCGTGCGGCTGCAGGTCAGCGCCGCCTACGGGCGCGAGTGGACACAGTTTGGCAATGGGCCGGACCATCCAGGCCGCTACCCGGGCAATCTCGGCACGCAGGCGTGGACGCAGCGGTGGGAGTACACTTTCCCCTCCGCGCTCAATCCCCTGGCGGTGGCGGGGGGAAAGGTTTTCCTGACGCCCACCAGCAGCTGGAACAGCTACATGTACGCCATCGCGCTGGACGCTGTCAGCGGTGCGGAGGCGTGGCGCACACAGTTTGCGTCCGGCACCTCGATGAACCCGCCCAGCTACCATCAGGGCCGGCTCTACCTGCAGCGCTGCAGCGGTGGCGACTCCCACGTCTGGGCGCTTGATGCCGCCGCCGGGCAGGTGGTGTGGCAGAAACCTTATGGCGCCCAGGGGGAGCGCCACCTCGCCCCGGCGGTCTCTGACCTGGGCGTGTATGTCAATGGTGGCACTTACGGTGGGATCTACGGTTTCGACCAGAGCACCGGCACCCAGTTGTTCTTCCAAAGCCTGGACCAGTATGACGCATGGACGCCCGCCCTGCATGACGGCGGCCTGTATTCCTTTGTGAAGGGGCTTTTCCGCAGCCATAACAGGACGACCGGGGCGGTGTTGTGGACGCTGGATTTTGGCTGGAACTGGTCGGGCTACGCCATGAACCGCACGATCTGCTGCGACTCTGGCCGCGCCTATGTGGTGAACGACTCCACGGCCGGCCGGGAACTGATCTGCGTGGATCTGCAGGCGCAGAACGTGCTGTGGAGGGTGGCGGGCACGTTCTTCGGCACGCCAGCCGTCTCCAATGGCCTGGTGTACGCCTGCCACGGCGGGCTGGTGAAGGCCTACAACAGCTCCACCGGGCGATGGTTGGCAGACTTCACAGCTGGCACGGAAACCGCGCTCAGCGGCGCGCCGCTGGTCAGCAACGACCTGCTGCTGGTGTGCTCGACCACCAAGACCTACATCTTCAATCTGGCCACCCGGACACTCCTGCAGACGCTGACCTCCGGCGGCCAGCTCGCCGTGGCAAACGACCTGCTCTATCTGGCCACCTCCGACAACAAGGTGAAGGTGTTTGGCCGGGCGGTGCCGGCCAACCAGACGCCGGTGGCCCTGGCGGCCCAGGTGGGCATCTTGGAGGAGGCCGAGGCGGTGATCACCCTGGAAGGCACGGACGGCAACGGCGAGGCGCTGAGCTTTGCCGTGCGCACTCTGCCCGCGCAGGGCACCCTGTACCACACCGCTGATGGCGTGGCCAAAGGGGCCGCGATCACCCAGGTGCCGGCGCAGGTGCTGAACAACTCGGGCAAGGTCATCTACCAGGCGCCGCTGAACGTCTTCGGCAATGGCGTGGGTTCCTTCACCTTCACCGCGCATGACCAGGTTTCCTCCTCCTCCGCGGCCACCATCGCCATCAATGTGGCCCCGGTGAACGACGCGCCGGTGGCGGTGGCCGACACTGTGGCCCTGCGGCCGGGTGAGCCGTTGCTAAACTTCCGTCCCGAGGCCAACGACCGCGACTTCGACGGGGACGTGCTCACCGTGGCCGCCTTCTCCCAGGGCGCCTCCGGACAGGTGTCGCAAAGCGCGGACGGCTCCCTTCACTATGTGCCCGACGCCGGGTTCACCACGGGAGCAGATGTGTTCAGCTACACCATCCGCGACGCGGCCAACGCAGAGTCCACCAGCACGGTGAACATCACGGTGAGCCCCACCCTGGGGCGCGCCTGGCCGACCTTTGGCGGCGGGCCGGAGCACACTGGATTCCAGCCGGTACGGCTGGGTGCTGCCGCCTTCGTCCAGCGCTGGCAGACGACCCTCGCCAATTCTCCCAAGCCTCCCGCCGTGGCGGACGGCAAGGTCTACATCGGCCTGCCTGGCACCACCAGCAGCCTGGTGGCCCTGGACTCTGCCACCGGGGGTGAGCTTTGGCGCTCCACCTTCCCCGCCAGCACCTCGGTGAATCCTGCGACATGGAGTGATGGGCGGGTGTTCATGCAGAATGGCAACCACAGCGCCAGCCGGTTCTTCGGCTTCAACGCGACCACCGGCGCCACGCAGTGGAACTCCCCCTACAGCGCCCAGTGGGGCAGCTACCTCGCCCCGACGGCGGATGCCACGGGGGTCTTCATCAACGGCGGCTACTACGGCGGCATCTATGGCTTCAACCCTGTCTCAGGCGCGCAGTTGTTCTTCCAGGGCCTTGAGCAGTATGACCAGTGGACGCCCACGCTGCACAATGGCGGCCTCTACTCGTTTGTGACGGGGGCCTTCCGCAGCCATGACAAGACCACGGGCGCCACCCTGTGGAGCCTGAACTTTGGCTGGGACTGGAATGGCTACTCCCTGAACCGCACCACGGCCTGCGCGGACAATCGTGCCTTCCTGGTCAACAACAGCGTCACCGTGCCCGCCGGAGACCAGGAGCTGATCTGCGTGGACTTGGTGGGCCGTGCGGTGGCCTGGCGGGTGCGGGACAAGTTCATCGGCACGCCTGCGGTGGCGCACCAGGCTGTGTTTGCCATCTCCGGCGCCAGCTTTAACACCATCAAGTCCTACGATGCCACCACGGGGGCCTTCCTGGGCGTGTTCACGCTGCCCGGCACGGACGCCAATCTCACCACCCAGCCCATCGTGACGAATGACACCGTCATCGCCAGCTCGGCCAGCAAGACATACATCTTCGACCTGGCAAGCCGGGCCCTGCGTCAGACCATCCCTTATGGTGGCAGCATCAGTCTGGCGGGCGAGTCCCTCTACATCGCTCCTTCCAGCGGGATCGTCCGCGCTTTCAGCGTGCCGGATACGATGAACCGCCCGCCTTCCGCCCTGGCCCAGACAGTCACCACGCCCGAGGACACCGCCGTGACCTTCACGCTGCAGGGCACGGACGCGGACAACGACACGCTCAACTTTGTGATCGCCAGCCTCCCATCCCTCGGTGCGCTGCACCAGACGGCCGATGGTGTGACCCCAGGTGCCGCCATCACGGCCACGCCCGCCCTGGTGACAAACCCTGGCGGCAAGGTGGTCCTTGTGCCGGCGGCCGACCGCCATGGCAGCCCGCTGACCAGCTTCCAGTTTGCCGCGAGCGACGGCAAGGCCACGTCTGCCACCGTGGCGGCCACCGTGCATGTGCTGCCTGTGAACGATGCCCCGCTGGCGCGGGCCGACTTCCGCATGGCCACGCCGGGGCAGATCCTCAGCCCGGTGAGGGAGCTGCTCAATGACTTCGATGTCGACGGGGACACGCTGACCGTGACCTCCTTCACCCAGCCGGCGGCCGGCGTCGTGGAGCGAAACAGCGACGGCACGCTGCGCTACCAGACGCCAGGCGACATCACCAGCGGCGCCCAGCAGTTCTCCTACACCGTCACGGATGCGGCAGGCGCCACGGCCACAGCCACCGTCACCGTGACCATCGCTCCGGCCATCGTCGGCGCATGGCCCACCTTTGGCAACGGGCCGGCCCACACCGGATATTCCAGCGCGGCGCTGGGCCGCACCGGCTGGGCGCAGCGCTGGTCCCACACCACAGGCGCGACGAACAACAGCCTGCAGCCTGTGGCCAGCGCGGACGGGCGGGTGTTTGTCTCTTTCCGCGCCTCAGACAGCCGCCTGACGGCCCTGGATGCCGGCTCCGGCTCGGTGCTTTGGTCCTGCCCGCTCGCAGCGGCCTACTCCATGAACCCGCCCAGCCATCACGACGGGCGGGTGTATGTGCAGCGTGGCAATCATGGCAGCGACACCCAGCTCATTGCCGTCAAGGCCGACACCGGCGCCATCGTCTGGTCCGCGCCGCATGCCGCGCAGTGGGAGTCCTACATGGCTCCGGCAGTCAGTGACCTGGGCGTGTTCGTCAACGGCGGCTATTACGGCGGCTTCTACGGCTTCGCCACCGGGTCTGGCGCCCAGTTGTTCTACCAGTCCAAGCCGCAGACGGACAAGTGGACGCCCTCCATCATCGACAATGAGGTGTACACCTTTGTGAACGGGGACTTCGTCCGCCACAATCCCGCCACCGGCGCGGCGCTGTGGACGCGCTCCCTGGGCTGGGGGGGCTTCAGCAGCGGCATGGGGCGCACCACCGCGCTGGACAACCGCCGCTGCTATCTGGTCAATGACAGCCCCACGGCGGTGTATTACGACGAGGACCTCACCTGCGTCAACCTGGACACCCAGGCGGTCGTGTGGTCGGTCAATGGCGAGTTCACGGGCACGCCCGCCGTCTCGACCGGCACGGTGTTCGCCATCAGCGGCAACACAGTGCAGGGCCGCATGGCTGCCGACGGCGGACTGGTGGCCACCTACACCACGCCTGCGGGCACCTACCTTTCCGGCCAGCCGGTGGTGACAGATGACCTGGTGATCACCTCTTCCGACACGAGCACCTTCATCTTTGGCCGCTATGACCGGGTGCTGCTGCAGACCCTGAACCGCGGTGGCCACCCCGCCGTGGTGGATGACGCGCTGATCATCGCCAGCCCCAGCACCGGCACGGTCAGCGCCTGGGCCGCGCAGCCGGCCATCACCTTCACGCCGCCGGGCGGCAGCTTCGCCCAGCCGGTCAATGTCGTGATCGGCGCGGCGGACCCCAGCACCAAAATCCACTACACGGTCGATGGCAGCGCGCCCGATTTCACCAGCCCGTGGCTGGTGTCTGGCAGCACGGTGCGCATGAGCTGGAGCGGCAGGATCCGCGCCATCTCTGTCAAAGGCTCCGAGGTCAGCCGGATTCATCAGGCCTCCTTCACCATCGCGGACACCGACAATGACGGCATCGCCGACTGGTGGGAAATGGAGAAGTTTGGCAACCTGACCACAGCCACCGCCGTCAGTGACAGCGACGCCGACGGCATGAGCGACGCCAGGGAATTTGCCGCCGGCACCGACCCGCTTTCCAACACCGATCGCCTGGGCATTGCCCAAAGCACCCAGGAGGCCGGCTCCGAGGGTGAGCGTGTGCTGCGCTGGAACTCCAAGGCTGGCCGTCTTTACGTGGTGGAGGTCTCAAGCACGCTGACCAGTTGGAGTCCGGCCAGCGCGGTGCTCACAGGCACCGGCGGCATGATGGAGCACCGGGTGCCTGCCACCGCGCAGAACCGCCAGTTCTTCCGTATCCGTGTCCTGCCAGCCCTGCTGTCGCAGTAGAGCCTTTTCTCCGGCCGTCGCGCCGCTCATTCCTCGTCATCCCGTTTGCGGAACCGGCGTCGATGCCAGAACAGCCAGCCAAGGGCCAGCAGCGCCCAGGTGATGGCGGCGTAAATGTGATGAGAGACGGTGGTGGAAGGCCGCCACGCCGGGGTGGCCCGTGTGACGGCGGCCAGCACACCAAGAAAAACCAGCCAGCGCGGCCAGCTGCCGCGGGCAAAGAAGCCTTCCAGGTCGCCACTGTGGCCGAAGAGGACGCGCGAGCCCACGATGAGCATCAGCAGCCCGAAGCCGCCGATGTAGAGCAGGTGCTCAATGGAGACATGCTGCGCAGGCCAGAACGGCGCCAGGGCGAGGCCCAGCAGGCCGAGCGCCAGCGCCCACCGCAGGCCGGTGGTCAACGAGCCGCGCCGCACGGCCTGCCAGCGAACCTCCAGCAGCAGATAGGCCAGCGCCACGCCTGCCCGCAGTCCGTAGCCTGCATGCACGTGGCCGGAGGCCTCCAGGAAAAAGCTGGCCACCAGACCTGCTGCGGCCAGGACGGCCCGCAGCAGCCTTGCCCGCTGCCCAGGCACGGACACCGCATCCCCAAAAGCACCGCCGAGCATGCGGGGAAACACAAAGGAGCCGATGCCGAGCACCGGCGGCAGCAGCAAGCCCTGGTAGAGCAGCAGGTTCGCCAGCCGCAGATGGGCCAGATCGGTGAAGGTGCCCGGGTCCATCTGCAGCGCCGTGCCCGCAAGGCCGCACAGAAGGCCGGTGAGGGCCAGCAGCATCTGCGGGGGCGGCGGCTCCTGGCGGAACCGCAGCACGCGCACCATCAGGCACAGCAGCAGGGAGAACAGCAGCACGACAAAACAGCCGTCCCCCCAGCTCATGCGCAGGGTGAGGTGGCTCAGCGCGCAGGCCTGGTGCACGGTGAAGAGCCAGCCAAGCTCCCACGGCGTGAGCTTCGGCGCGGAGGCCATGCGTGGACCTGCGGTGCCGAGGAAGCCCACGACGAAAGCCCCGCCAAAGGCCTCGATCATGATGCGCGCATGGGCAAGGCCAGGATAAAAGCCAAGCTGCTGCGCATGATACAACGGCCACAACGCCACGCCGATGGCGCTCCACAAAGCGCCGCTGGCGAAGAACACGCGATACGGCTCCGCCGCGAGCCATCTCCATAGAGTGCCTGGGGCAGATGCTTTGCGGCGGTGTTTGCAGGCGGGAAAGCTCATGTCATACGGACGCGGGCTGCTTGTAACGTGCGTACCGCTCCCGCTGTTCCGGCGTCAGGTTGGCGGGGTCAAAGCGCGGGTCCGGCACGCCATTGATGCGGGAGTAGATCACGTTCGCCATGTCCTCGGCACAGCTCTTGATGTGCTTTGCCCTTTCCCCCACGAAAAGGTCATCCACCGTCGTGCGGAACAGCAGCAGCCAGCGGTCGAACTGCTCCCGGCCCATCGCCGTCTGCGGCACCAGCTTCGCATGCGTGGCCAGGGGGTTGCCCGTGTAGCCGCCCTTGCGGAAGAGCACGGTTTCCCAGAACGCGTACATTTTCGGCAGATGCGTGGTCCAGTCGGTTTTTGCCACATCGGTGAAGATGAAGCCAAGCACATCATCGGCCCTCACGCGTTCATAGAAGGTGTTCACAAGCGTCTCGATGTCGGCGCGTCCGGTGATGTCTGGCTTGGTGGGTACCATGCCGCCACTGTGCGGCATGGCGGCGCGGCCTGCCGCGCCCTTTTTGCGCGCTTTTGTGTGTGGCTTGGGATGGGGTGAGGCCAAGCCAGGGTGGAACATGAGCAAGATCGGCGTGGGCAGGCAGGGGGCCTCGGGCGTTGTGTCAGGGTGCTGCCATCTGGCGGCGCCACACCACCCAACCATGAAACTGATCCTCGTCTCCGTCGTCGCGACGACGTTTGTCGTGACACTCCTCGTCAATGCCGCCTACGCGGCCGACCCCGCCAGCATTGCCACCGCAGGCCAGCCGAACACCATCTGCCCCGTCAGCGGGAAGCCGGCCGACCCCGCCATCACCTGGACCTATGAGGACCGCACCTGGGCCTTCGCCAAGGAGGAATGCCGCGCCAAGTTTCAGCAGGAGCGGGAGGGCAGCCTGTACCACAAGCTGGGCGGGCAGGCCGCCATCAGCGCGGCGGTGGACGCTTTCTACGTGAAGGTGCTGAAGGATGAGCGGGTGAAGCATTTCTTTGACGACGTCAGCATGCCGAAGCAGCACCGGAAGCAGAAGGAGTTCCTCAACGCCGCCCTCGGCGGACCGGTGCCGTGGACGGGCAAGGACATGCGCAAGGCGCATGACGGCATGGGCCTCACGGAGGTGCATTTCAACGCGATCGCGGAGAACCTGGTGGCCACGCTGCAGGATCTCAAAGTCAGCCAGGAGCTGATCGCCCAGGTCATCGCCGTGGTCGCCACCACCAAGGACGACATCCTCGGCAGGCCGAAGCAGGCGCAGTGAGATAAAACGCAAAACTGATTTAGATCAGCCTCATGGCGGCGTTTCATCTCCCCGCCATGAGGTATTCTTTTCTCCCTGCCGTTCTCCTTCTTGCCACCACGCTCCACGCCGAAAAAGTCGGTCCATGGGATCTCGATGCCCTGAAGAGCAACGTGCCCGCGATGAAGTGGGTGAAGCAGGGCGAGGCGGTGCAGTCCCTGACCTACGCGGGGGAGAAGTTTCAAGGCAAGGACACGGAGGTCTTCGCCTTTTACGCGTCACCGACCACGCTGGGAGAGGCCAAGGTGGGGGCGAAATTCCCTGGCGTGGTGCTCATTCACGGCGGTGGCGGCACCGCCTTTGCCGACTGGGCGTTTCTGTGGGCGAAGCGTGGCTACGCGGCCATTGCCATGGATTTGTCCGGATCACGCCCGCCGGACCCCGTCTATGATGATGCGACGAAGGCGCCCAAAGGCCACCAGTCCGATGCCAAGCTGCGTGCCCGCCTGCCGAATGGTGGACCCATGCACGGACATGCGGAGAAGTTTGACAGCATCGGCGGAGACACCAGCGACGACTGGCCCTTCCACGCGGCCGCCAGTGTGATGCGCGCACACTCACTGCTGCGCAGCTTCCCCGAGGTGGAGGCGGAGAACACGGCGGTCACGGGCATCAGCTGGGGCGGCTACACCACCTGCCTTGTCGCGTCCCTGGATGACCGCTTTAAGGCAGCGGTGCCCGTCTATGGCTGCGGCTTCCTGCATGAGGGCGAGTCCGTGCAGAAGCCGAGCATCGACAAGCTGGACCCGGAGCGCCGCGCGCTGTGGGTGAAGGAGTATGACCCCGGCAGCCTGCTGCCGCGCTGCCATGTGCCCATCTTCTTCGTGAACGGCACCAACGACGTGCACTACGTGCTCGACAGCTACATGAAGAGCTACAACGTCGTGCCTGGAGAAAAGCAGATGCGCATCGAGGTGAACATGCGCCACGGCCATCCGCCGGGCTGGGCGCCGCAGGAGATCGGGCTGTTCATTGACTCAAAGTGCCGGGGCGGCAAGCCGCTGCCGGTGCCGGGCAGGCCCGTGGTCAAAGAGCAGCAGGTGGAGGTGGGCTGCGAGCGCAGCACCCAGCTCAAAAAGGCCGAGCTTTGCTACACCACGGACACTGGTCTGCGCTCCAAACGCGAATGGAAGTCCCTCCCTGCCACCGTCACTGACCGCATGTGCATTGTCCGCGTGGAGCACGGCCAGCCCGTCACAGGCACCCTCATCACCGCCCCGAAGCCGCCTGCCGAGGCGAACACCTGGTTCATCAGCGTGACGGATGAGCGAGGCGCCATGGTGACGACAGATGTGCAGTTCTCCAATTGATCAACACTCCATCCCGCCCGTCATGAAACGCGCCGCCTTCCTCACTGCCCTGCTCGCCGGTCTGGCAGGCATTCCCTTCGTCTCCGCCCAGGAGCCCGGATTGCTGCCGCCCATTGAGAAGGGGCTGCGTGTCTTCACCTGCGGCCACAGCTTCCATGTGTTCACCTATCCGCAGGTGAGGCAGATGGCCCAGGCAGCAGGCTTGCAGCAGGTGGAGGCGGGACTCTCCAGCATTGGTGGCTCCATGGTGAAGAAGCACTGGGACGTGCCAGATGAGAAAAATCTGGCCAAGGCAGCGCTGAAGGAGGGCAAGGTGGACGTGCTCACTCTTTCTCCCATCTGGCTGCCGGACGAGGGCATCGAAAACTTCGCCCAGCTGGCCGTGCAGCATAATCCCGACATCCGCATCACCGTGCAGGAGTACTGGCTGCCGAACGATGAGTACGTGCCGGTGTATCCGCTGCAAACCAAGAAGAAAGTGGACCACAACGCCACGGACATTTCCAAACTGGCCGGGGCAAACGCGCAGTATGAGAAGGACATCGAGGCGCACGTCAGCGGCATCAACGAGCGCCTGGGCAGGAAAGCTCTCGTCGTGGTTCCCGTGGGCCGGGCCTCCATTGCCCTGCGCAAGAGAATCATCGAAGGCGCCGCCCCCGGCCTTAAGCAGCAGTGGGACCTGTTCCGTGACAACTGGGGCCATGCCACCACGCCTTTGCAGATCCTGGCCAGCTACTGCCACTTCGCCGTCATCTACCGCCGCAGCCCCGTGGGCCTGCCCGTGCCGCTTCAGTTCAAGGCCCTGAAAATGACCGACGACGAAAAAAACAGGCTCAATCTCCTGCTCCAAGAGCTGGCCTGGGACGCCGTGAGCCACCACCCCATGGCCGGCGTGATGACGGTGAAGTGAAATCTTCCCCTCCCTTCGACGTTAGGGGCGGGTCATGCTCCGCCACCTGCTGCTCATAGCCTCGTCATTCCTCATTGCCTCACTACGTGCGCCCCTTTGGGGCGGCATCCGCTCAGCGGTGCTGGCTGCCTCGCTTTGCCCGGCCCTGGTTTCGTCATTGTCGGCGAAGCCCAACCTCCTCATCATCACCACGGATGACATGAGCTGCGACTCCGTGGGGGCCTACGGCTGCAAGCTGAAGGACACCACGCCGAACATGGACAGGCTGGCGGCGCAGAGCCTGCGCTTCAACCACTCGCACGTTGTGGTGGGGAACTGCATGCCCTCACGCAATGTGATGTGGTCTGGCAAGTATCCGCACAACAACGGCATCGAGGGCTTCGTGGCCATCTCCAAGGAAGAGAAGAAGTACCCGGTGCTTGGCGACCTTTTGAAGGACGCGGGCTGGTTCACCGGTATCCGGCACAAGGTCAGCCACTCCACGCCTTACTCCCCCTTTCCGTGGGACATCGTCCTCGGGGATGAGCGGAAGGACGACGCCAAAAACCCTGCCTCCTGGGGCGTGGCGGCCAAGGAAGGGATCGCAGCCGCGAAGGCTGCGGGCAAGCCCTTCTGCCTCATGCTGAACGTGGCGGACCCGCACAAGCCCTTCTATGGCGAGGGCAAGCGTGGCGACACCACGCCGGACAAAAACATGCCCTCCCGTGTCTTCACGCCAGAAGAAGTGCCTGTGCCCGGCTTCCTGCCGGATGATCCCGCCATCCGCAAAGAGCTGTCTCTTTACTACTCCAGCGTGCGCCGTGCGGATGACTCGGTGGGACAGATTCTGGAGGTGCTGAAGGCCTCCGGCCAGGATGAGAACACCATCATCGTCTTCCT